>JAGNZB010000031.1 GCA_017984655.1 Candidatus Altimarinota bacterium | reverse complement strand
TCTTTATTGTATGCAGCCTGAATAGCGCGACGACGATCAGTCTCGGAGATCGCCCGCTTCATCGAATCTGTCATCCGATCAGCATACATAATAACGTGCCCATGCGCATTACGAGCAGCACGACCAACAGTCTGAATCAAAGCCATATCTGAACGCAAGAAACCTTCTTTGTCAGCATCAAGAATCACAACCAAACTCACCTCAGGAAGGTCCAAACCCTCACGAAGGAGATTGATACCAACCACCACCTCGATCACTCCGAGACGAAGATCGCGAAGAATATCTAGACGAACTAGTGTTTCAATATCTGAATGGAGGTATTTCACTCGGATGCCCGCTTCTTGCAAGTATTCAGTCAGGTCTTCAGACATACGCTTCGTCAGTGTCGTGACCAACACTCGCTCGTCAGCTTTGATCCGGTTTTTAATCTCTACCAAAAGATCATCAACTTGGTTTTGAGTTGGTCTGATATCAATAGTCGGATCAAGTAGACCTGTAGGACGAATCAACTGTTCGACCACCACCCCACCTGACTTATCCAGTTCATACTGACGAGGTGTTGCTGACACATAGACAGCTTTGTTGACCTGCCCTTCAAACTCTTGAAATGTCAGTGGGCGATTGTCATAAGCTGATGGCAGACGGAAACCATAATCAATCAAACTCTTCTTTCGAGCCAAATTACCATTATACATACCACCAATCTGGGGGATCGTAATATGGGACTCATCAATAAACAATAAATAGTCATCAGGAAAATAATCCATCAAAGTAGCAGGCTGTTCTCCTGGTGACCGGTTACCCAAATAGCGAGTATAGTTCTCAATACCACTACAGTAGCCTGTCTCCATCATCATTTCGATATCATATTCCGTACGTTGCTTGAGACGCTGAGCTTCGACGATCTTGCCAATACCATTTAGCTCCTTCAGCCTTGCCTCCAAATCAATCTTGACCCCTTCTACTGCTCGCAACAAAGTCTCACGAGAGGTGACGGCATGCTTAGCTGGAAAAATCTCGGTCGACTGGAAATGGGCCACTATCTCACCCGTCAATGTATCAAACTCATCGATCGACTCAATCTCATCACCAAAAAAAGCGATTCTCAGTGCAGTATCACTGTAGGTAGGATGCACTTCAACTACATCACCACGAGCTCGGAATGTACCACGCACAAAGGCCACCTCGTTTCGCTTGTACTGCATATCAGCCAAGTGACGAAGCAATTTTTCTCGTTTGTAAGACATACCGACAGCTACCTTCTCTGCAATATTGCCATATTCTTCTACTGAGCCCAGTCCATAAATACAGGAGACTGATGCCACGATGATCACATCCTTACGAGTCAACAGATTGCGTGTAGCCGCATGCCGATATTTATCGATTTCTTCATTGATCGAGGCATCCTTCTCAATATAGGTATCCGAACGCGCAATATAAGCCTCTGGCTGATAATAATCATAATAAGAGACAAAATAATTGACTGCATTATCAGGGAAGAAATCCTTAAACTCTGCATACAACTGTGCAGCCAAAGTCTTATTATGAGCCAAAATCAAGGTCGGTTTTTGCACCTGATTGATAATATTGGCCATAATAAACGTCTTTCCCGTACCTGTAGCACCCAAAAGAGTCTGATGGACTTTTCCTTCTTCCATTCCCTTCACCAAAGCAGCCAACGCTTTAGGCTGATCACCAGTCGGCTCATAAGGAGCGACTAGTCTAAACTTTTTTTGTTCCATTGTAATATACCAGTTGCTAAGTGCGTGCATCATAGCAAGAGGGGAAAAAGAGAACAACCCTGCGGGAATTACAAATTACAGATTACAAATTACAAATGAGGCTCGGGGCTCGAGAGTGACTTTGTGGATTTGCAGTACTTGCCACGATACTCGGCAAGGTCCTTCGGCTACGCTCAGGAGGCGGGAAGGGGGGCAGAATCCTTCGCATTCGCTCTGGATGCCGGAAGAAGAGAATGAGGATAAGGAATCAGGAAGGGACCATAAAAGTGAAGGGAAAGGTAAACGTAAATGGAAAGCCTGATGATGGGTGGTGTCGTGTGAGTGGTTCTAAATTCCCCATTCCAAATTAACTGCTATTTTCCTCCATTTGTAATTTATAATTTGTAATTTGTAATTCAAAAAGGAGTCTTGGTGCGACTAGCAGACCAAGACTCCCTATCTGTTTCCTTACAACTATCTGCTTATTTAATACGCTCCCGGATGCACACTACTGACCGCACTACCATCACGGTAATGCGTATAGGCACCATTGGTAATACTCGTTGTTGGTGCTTGTGGTGTGCTTGGTGATCCTGACCAGTTCATACTGGGTAGGGCTGCTACTTTGCCACTGACTGCACTAACATTGCTGAGCTTGTAGTTGCCAGCTGCTGGATTGACTAGGACTGGTTGGACGGTATTGATCAGATTGTCATTGACGAGCTGGGTGGCATTACAAGTGGGATTGGTCGTGAGACAGCCTTGTCCCTCACCAACGCCAAGCTCAAAACCAGCTGGACCATTCCAGATCACATTGCCTTTGATGACAAGGTTCGTGTCGGTGATTGCACTACCAGTGAGGTTGCGAGCGACACTGGGCTGACTGCGTGGTGCGTAGATGGCAAAGTGGGTCCATTCACTACGGTAGCCAGTAGGATTGAGGACAATGTTATTGAGGATCGAGACATTCTTGTTGCCAATGAAGACATCATCATTATTGCTGTACCCTCCCCATCCGCCTGCATCAGCATTGCTGCGACACATTTGTCCTTCTGCATCACTGCGAGGAGCGCCATCACAAGTACGAAGACCAAAGACGACTTCGATGACATGATCGCGTTGTCCTACTCGGTACATGGTGTTGTGAGCCATGAGGATATTGAATCCACCATTGACACCAAGACCAGCACCATCGATGTCATGGATTACATTGTTGACGACACGGATGTCATAGGCTTCATAGTGAATCCAAGGAGGAGTCATGTATTGGAAACCAGTTCCTTGTCCTGCAGTAAATCCACCAGTGCCACAGTTGTAGAATTCATTGTCTTCGATGCGCAGAGCGGCTGAACCACCCTTGGCATACATACACCAGTCTTCACCATCATGGATCTTGTTGCGAGCGACGTGACCATACTGGACAGCAACAAAGTCGACTGGATTGTCATGAGCACCGGAGATGTCATTGTCTTCAAGGTAGACGTATTGTGATTGATTGATCTTGATGGTCTCTTGCGCAGAACGGTTGTTGCTGCGGAGAGTGAGGCCACGCAAGAGGATATGATCAGCCTTTTCGAAGTGGATCACATCATGAGGTGACGTGAGCTTGAGACCGATCAGGTACATGTACTTTACATTGAAGATATTGAGGTTCCCATTGATCTGAACATTGCCCTCAGCCTGGATGATGATCGGAGCATTGGCAGTACCATAGCGATTCTCCCAATAATTAGGGAAGTCACTTTGGGTATAGGTACCAGCAACCATACGGATACGATAGCCTTGTTGGAGATTGGTGTTCTGCGGAATAGCATTCCAAGCACGCTCAACGGTGCGGAATGGTTGCGCACTGGTACCAGGATTACTGTCATTCCCGGTAGTGCTGACCCAGACATCTTGAACGTTGGGAGTACCAATATTATAGACCAAGCCAGCTGAAGTTACTGGTGGTGTGGTTGGTGTACTGGTACTACTTGGTGTTGAGGTACTTGATGGAGTACTGGTAGCTGTTGGTGTGCTGGTACTTGATGGTGTACTTGTGCTACTTGGAGTTGAAGTACTTGATGGAGTACTGGTACTGCTGGGTGTGCTCGTGCTACTTGACGTTGGAGTACTTGATGGACTTGGGGTTGGAGTAGAAGAAGGTGTTGATGTGATCACATTATTCGCCACCACGACAGTAATCGGCAGAATCTCTTGATGACGGGCATTTACACCACGAACTGCAAAACTATACGTACCAAGCACAGCCGTGCGCTTAGCTTTGATAATCAAATTAGTACTAGAACCACTAATCCGATTGGCATCGAAACTAGTCTGCAAAAAAGCGGGCTTATCGATCACTTTGAAAGCAATCTTGACTGAAGATGTCGGCACCACACGACGAGCACTAATTGCAATCGTTTTTGAGCTATTAGGAGCCAAAGTAATCGTGGATTGATTTGCAGAAAGAGTAAAGTCAAACCGACTATTATTTGTACTGGAGACAGAAGCTAAACCAACGTCTGCTGGAAACAGAAGACGCAAAATAAACATGAAGACGAAGAGTAATGCCATAACTAAAATAAAAGTTATATTGGGGGAAATAAAAGAAGCACTTTCGTGTTTTGCTTTTTATGTTCGGGCGCATAGTACAGAAAAGCGCAGAAGTAAACAATAATTGCAGCACCACGAAAAATACGCTAAAGTTGCGCTGATTTAAGCCATCCCAATCTTCAACAATGGCTAACTTTACGCCCACCCCATGTCTACCCCCGACCCTAGTTCCACACCATTTGATCCCGTCAATGGCAAACAATCTTTTCCTGACTTAGAAAAAGAAATCCTGGCCTTTTGGCATGACCAAGAGATCTTCCAAAAGACCCAAGAAAAACGCAAGGACGGCAAACCTTTTATCTTTTATGAAGGTCCGCCAACGGCAAATGGCAAACCAGGTGTCCATCATGTCCTGGCCAGAGTATTCAAAGATGTGATCTTGCGCTATAAAACCATGCAGGGATTCAACATTGATCGCAAAGCAGGATGGGACACACACGGCCTTCCAGTGGAACTACAGGTAGAAAAGGAATTAGGAATTTCCGGCAAAAAACAAATCGAAGAATATGGCATCGAAGCATTCAATGAACGCTGCAAAGAAAGTGTTCATAAGTTTACGCATGCCTTTGAAGAAATGACCGAGCGGATTGGCTACTGGGTCGACATGAAGAATCCTTATGTGACCTATGAACCAAAATACATTGAAACAGTCTGGTGGTGCTTGAAACAAATCTGGGAAAAGGGATTATTGTATAGAGACCTCAAGATCGTACCGTACTGTTGCCGTTGTGGTACACCGCTCTCCAGCCACGAAGTGGCGCAGGAGTACCAAAATGTCAAAGAAATATCGATTACAGCGCTATTCAAACTCAGTGATCAAAGCAAACTAGATCATCAGGGAGCGACATTATACTTTGCAGCATGGACAACAACCCCTTGGACACTACCAGGAAATGTCGCACTAGCTGTTGGCGCCGATATTGAATATAGTCAGATCAAAATCAATGATGAGACATCAATCATCATTGCTACAGAAAGACTCACAGCCTACCAAGACGTTCTTCCCAAAGACAGCGAAGGCAATCCCACCTACACCCTAGAGACTACCTATCGCGGCAGCGACTTGGTCGATATCAGCTATGAACCACTATGGCCGTATTACCAGGAGTCTGACAAAAAGGGCTGGTATGTTGTTGCGGAACCATTTGTCACAACCACCGACGGTACAGGCATTGTTCATATTGCCTTGTATGGAGAAGATGACTATCAAGTGATTCAGAAATACAACCTACCTCGAGTACAACACATCAACAAAGAAGGTAAATTCATCGAAACCAGTGGCCCTTATAGTGGACGATATTTCAAAGAAGAAGGGCTCGACATTGAGATTCTCAAAGATCTCGGCGCTCGAGGCTTGATGCTCAAGAAAGAGAAGTACGAACACAACTATCCTCACTGTTGGCGTTGCAAAACTCCTTTGATTTATTTTGCAATCTCATCATGGTTCATCCGCATGTCACAATTGCGTGACCAACTGATGGCCAACAACCAAGAAGTCAATTGGTACCCAGAACACATCAAGGATGGTCGTTTTGGTAATTGGCTATCTGAAGTAAAAGACTGGGCCATCTCTCGCAACCGTTACTGGGGGACGCCCTTGCCAGTATGGGAGTGTCAAATTTGCCACAAAACTATCTGTGTGGGATCGATGACCGAGCTACAGAAAAAAAGTAATTTACCACTACCAGTCAACAAAACCGGTGAGACTGACCTCCACCGTCCCTACATCGATGCAGTCACTATCACTTGTGAATGTGGCGGTATTAGCAATCGCGTCGAGGAAGTACTAGATTGTTGGTTTGACTCTGGTGCGATGCCAATGGCACAGATTCACTATCCATTTTCAGTGGCTGATGAAGAATTCCAGGAGCGTTATTTTCCAGCTGACTACATCTGTGAAGCGATCGACCAAACTCGTGGTTGGTTTTATACATTGATGGCGATCAGCACAGCAATCAGAGGTGAGAAACCTTATCGCAATGTGCTCTGTCTCGGTCATATCCTCGATGAAAAAGGCCTCAAGATGAGCAAATCGCTAGGCAACATCGTCGAACCAATGATGGTCACCGACAAGCACGGAGCTGATGCACTGCGGTGGTATATGTTCAATGCGTCACCTCCAGGCCAACCCAGAAACTTCTCTGTCGGATTGGTAGAGCAGTCATTACGAAAGTTCTTACTGACACTATGGAATGTCTACTCATTCTTCACGACCTATGCCAACATCGATCAGTTTAGCCCTCAGAAATTCACAAAGGTAATTGCAGTCAATCATCCTGAAGCCGAAAATAATAGCTTGGGCATAATCGCAAGCGACAGTGCTCACACCTATCACTTGACCGAAAAAGGACGTCGTGATGCTGAGGCACTAGCCCAGGAATTCAAACAAACACAGATCGACCACATTTTCATCGCCCCACTGATGCGCTCTGAAGAAACAGCTGAAATTATTGGCCAATTTCACCCCATCCAAATCACCACTGATGAGCGACTAAAGGAGCTCAATATTGGAGGCTTTGATGGCAAATCTACAGAAGATATCGAGAAATACCTCCAAAGTGTTACCAACCCCTATGCCGAAAAGTTTCCTCAAGGTGAATCATATCTCGATCTTGAAATCCGCATCTTTAGTTTCCTTGACCACATCAAGGAAAACTATGCTGGAAAGAGCATCATGATCATTACCCAAGGGCCAGTAAAAAGAATGATTGATAAGTATTTCTACCACACGCCATCAGATCAAGTACTCAACAAGAAGTTTAGCCTTGGCAGTGTAGACCGTTATATTATGCAGTGGAGTGAACACAAACTGGATCGCTGGATTCTTTCTGAGCTCTATACACTGGTAGAAGAAGTAGCTGGCCTCTTAGACAGTTATCAAATTTGGGAGGCAACCAATAAGATTGAGCTATTTGTAGACAACCTCTCTAACTGGTATGTCCGCCGTTCACGACGTCGCTTCTGGAAAACAGACAATGATCAAGACAAGATCGCAGCTTACCAGACTCTCCACCATGTCTTGACCACCCTTGTCAGGATCATTGCTCCATTTGTACCATTCGTCAGTGAACACATCTATCGCAATCTCACTGGCAACACCTCAGTCCACATGGCCAGTTATCCACGCACCATCGAAAGCTTCATTCGCCCAGCGCTCAATGAAGAGATGGCATTCATGAGAAATATCGTCAACCTCGGCCATGCCCTACGTGCCACACACAAACTGAAAACAAGACAACCACTAGCATCAGCTACCATTATCGCCGCTGGCAAGTTGGGGGCTGAAGAACTACAAGTCATTGCGGAAGAACTCAATGTTCGTACCGTCCATATGACGAATAGTGAACAAGCAACTATTCAAAAGGCGATCAAACCAAAAGCACAGATCCTAGGACCAAAATATGGCCAAGATGTACAAATCATCATGCAGGCAGCTAGAGACCATCAATTTGAGCTCAATGACAATGGTACTGCTACAGTTGCTGACAAATTCACCCTACTTGCTGACGAATTTGATACCGTATATCAAACGGAACCAGGCATGACCGTGATGAGTGAAGGCGACATCGTCGTCGCTCTCGATACCAATCTTACTGAAGATCTGATCGATGAAGGATATGCTCGCGAAATCGTCCGTCATATCCAAGAGATGCGAAAAACATGCAACTATCGTGTCGACAGTCGGATTCAAGTAATGATCGAAGTCCTCAGTGAACCAGAGTTAGCTCATCGCATTCTCAATACTTGTGGCAGCTATATTGCCAAAGAAACTCTAGCAGACACATTAGCAGCTACCACACTGATTCCAGATCTTGAAGAGAAACTCAAAGTCGATGAACTTGAACTCCTAGTAAAGGTGCAAAGTGTGAACAACAACCAAGAAAACCAAAAGAACTAGACAAACTGTAGCTGTATAGATCAACATCATTCGACGCATTGCAGCCTGAGCAAACATAAAGACAATGCCACATTTCATGGCCATATTGCTAAAAAACACTAGCACAATGGCCGTGAGACCTTGTAAATGGGTAATAGTCTGATTGCCAACAAATTGACTGGCAGCGATAACCATAGCATCCACATCAGCAAAACCAGCTAGAAAACTAGTGATATAAAATCCATTGGTACCAAAAACTTCCATACTCGCGCGAGCCAAAAAAGCACTAGTCGTAAACACCACTGCAAAGGTGATCGACTTTTTGAGCTGAAAAGGATTCTCGAAAGATGACTGTTCTTCCACAATAGTTGAGCGTGAACGCCACATCCACAAAAACACTAATCCCACCAAGACAATCAGTAGCATTGGTACCGCTAATAATGCTATCAATTCACGATTGACGATCGATCCAGTGATCCATACACGAATAGAGCCAATAGAACTAGCAATAATACAACCACAAATCAAAAGTGAAGCCGGTAACTTCGTAACCTTAGAAAGCTGAGAGAACGTCGTAGTCAATGCTGTAGTAGAGACAATACCACCTAATATTGAGGTCAAAAAAATACTACTGCGACTACTGAGGAACAAATGCAGTAAGTAGCCAACATAGCTCATACCTGTCACCAAAACCACAATCCACCAAGCAACATAAGGATTAAAAAACTGCCAAGGACCAATATATTCATTGGGCAAAAATGGCAAAATCACAGCAGTCAACACCGCAAACTGAATGGTAGCAATGACAGCTTCTCGAGGATAGCGCTTCAAAATATTGGCAAAAGCAACTTTCACCGACAATACCAAAGCTACTAGTACCCCCAGTGCTAGAACAATCCGGTTATCCATATGAAGCGACAATCCAGCCAAAAGAAAAGTAAGAATACAAGCAATCTCAGTAGTCATACCACCCGATAATTCTCCTTTGGTCGAGCGCACAAAGTAGGCAAGACCAATCAATAGAATGAATGAAAAAAATGCTACTGGAAAGAACCAAGACAACCAAATAGTACTAATATAGCTACTCAAAAATCCCCACAAACTAATAAATACAAAACTTCTCAAGCCAGCTAGAATTGACACATTCTGATGCTGACGCAAGGATTCACGTTCCAAACCAATCAACACACCAATTGCCAAAGCAACACCAAGGGCAGCAAGCACTGAAAAAGAAATCTCCATAAGTACTGATCAAAAAGTAATCTTTATAGTATAACATAGATGTACCAGCTATTTCTATGTTTGTTACTCCTCCACAGATCAAGACACTGCTCAAAAACTGTAGCCGCTCCGCCGGAGTCTACAAAATGATCGATGAAAATCAGACTGTAATTTACGTTGGCAAAGCTAAAAATCTCAAAAACCGCGTCAGTTCATACTTCCGTACCACCAAAGATATCTCTCCCAAAGTAGCAGTGATGCGCGAGAAAGTAGTCACCATCGAATTCACCATTACCAGAACTGAGCTTGAAGCATTGATCCTGGAAACAAACCTGATCAAGAGTCTGCGCCCGAAGTACAACATCTTGATGAAAGATGACAAAAACTATGTCTATGTCCGAATCGATCGTCGAGCCGACTTCCCCGAGCTAGAAATCGTCCGTCGTTTCCAAAAAGACAGCAATGCCTACTACTATGGGCCCTACACCTCAGCAGAAAGTATTTTCAAAACACTCAAAGGACTCCAAAGACTCTTCCCATATCGCAGCTGCCATGGCGATATTATTGAGGTGACTCCTGGCCAAACTACGATTCACAACCTCAGTCGCAAAGCCCCATGTCTTGATTATTATATCAAGCGCTGTCAGGCTCCCTGTATTGGCAAGGTTTCCAAGGAAGAATACCAAAGCAATATTCACAACATTTGCTCTATTCTGGATGGAAATTACCAAGAATTACGCAAGTACTGGCAAGAAAGCATGCGTGAAGCGGTAGAGAAAAAAGCATTTGAACAAGCAGCTAAATACCGAGACCGTCTCCAAGCTCTGACTGTGCTAGTCGAAAAACAATATGCCACACTAACCTCAGGCAACAACCAAGATGTGATCGCTGTCGCTAGCGACAATCGTGATGCCGTGATCGCCATCTTTATGATTCGTGCAGGACAAATCATCCGCACTGACCACTTCAACCTTAGCGATCATACAGCGACTAGTGACCACGCCACCTTACTAGAATCATTCATCCAGCAATACTATACCGACGCAGCATCAATACCCGACGAAATCGTCACTGGCATTCCAGTCAATCAAACGGAACTTTTAGAAGAGTTCCTGACCACCATCAAAGGCAAAAAAGTACAACTCATCCTCCCTGAACGAGGCGACCGCAAACAGTTAATCAACATGGTCCAAGACAATGCCAATCTCCAACTGATCAACAACAAACAGGCCTGGGAGCGAGAACAAGCCAATACCACCGGAGCTACAAAAGTACTACAAGAAGCTTTGAGTATGAAACAAGCGATCAGAAGAATCGAATGTTATGATATCTCTCATATCCAAGGCACCAACAAAATTGGCTCAATGATTGTTTTCATCGATGGCAAACCTGAAGCTAGCCATTATCGACGTTTCAAGATCAAAGAGCTCGAAGAGGGGATCAATAATGACTTCGCTTCCTTGCAAGAAGTGCTTACTCGACGCATCCAATACTTGGACAATGTCTATCGCGAGAAAAAGAAACGTCGCCGAGAAAAAATCGACACCCTATCTTTGCCGGAAACACCAGACCTAATTATCATCGACGGTGGCAAAGGTCAACTCAGCAGTGTCATCAAAGCGCTCAAAGCTGAAGTAAAAGGGGGACTCAAGGTTAAATTACCCAAAATTGTCAGTCTCGCCAAAAGAGAGGAGGAGATCTTTGTTCCCAACCAAAATCAAGCCATCATGCTGGAGCGCGATAGCCCAGCATTATTTTTGATCCAGCGCATTCGTGATGAAGCCCACCGGTTTGCCATTACTGGACATCGAAATCTCCGCAGTAAGAAAATGGTGCAATCCAAACTCGACACCATTGATGGCATTGGTCCCAAAACAAAAAAGAAGCTACTTGCTCACTTCGGTAGTGTGAAGGGAATCAAAGCAGCTTCTTATGAAGATTTACTGACCGTGGTCAATGAAACAATCGCTGACCAGCTACGGGACCAACTTTAGGCTTTGCGTCTTTTCTTAGTCACTTTTTTTGTCTTCTTAGCAACAACAGGCTTCGCTACTACAACAGGTGCAGCCTTCTTCACAGCCGCCTTCTGCACTACAATTGGGCGCACTGGTTGCGCTACTGGCTTAGTCACGACCACCTTTGACTCGGGCTTGGCTACACTAATTTCTTTGCTACGCATATCCAAAACAAGACCACCAGTAACATTACTCGAGAGATTAAAGAGCAATGCAGCGATCAAACCATAGAAAAATGCCAAGATCATCGCAATCACGGTCACAAGACAGACAACCAAAAGAATTTGCCATGGATTGAGCAACACTTGTTGATTTACTACCTGAGCACCATTCATGGTTTCCAATGTGAGCACGAGAGCTTGATTACCAAAGAAAATTGCTACCAAATCTAGTACAATTCCTGCCAAGAACACCAAAATTCCAACATACACCGCATAGAGCTTCCCCACAGAACTTGGTTTGACAGAAACTACAGATTGCAACATAAAGGATAGGTAAAACTATTATCAACCTATACGAGTCACCACCTATGGTCAAACCGCTAAGATTGCAAAAGTATCTCGCTGATTGTGGAATATGCTCTAGAAGAAAAGGCGAAGAGCTAATTATGGCTGGCAAAATAAAAGTAAATGGCGTTATTGCCACGCTCGGAATGAAGGTTTCTGGAGACGAAGAAATCCTCTTGCATAATCAGCCGATCAAAGTCACCCATACCAAAGTAGCCTACTTAGTCTACAAGCCTCGAGGTTATACCAGTACGACAGCGGATCATCATGCAGAACACGTAGTAACAAGCCTCGTACCTGACAAGCAGCGACTGTACCCTGTAGGAAGATTGGACAAGGAGTCGGAAGGGCTGTTCATCCTTACCAACGATGGCGATCTAGCCTTCAAAACCAGCCATCCAAGCTCTGAGCTCAGCAAGGTTTATCAAGTCACCGTCGACAGACCAATGACTGAAGCAGTATGCAAAAACCTGGCCGAAGGAGTAATTGATGATGAAGAATGGCTCACTCTAGACAAGATCGAGCTAATAGACGACCACACTATCATTATTACATTGCACCATGGCAAGAAACGCCATATTCGCCGGATGCTTGCGGCTTTTGGTTACCGAGTCAGTAGCCTAGTCAGAGTTTCCATTGGTCCATTGACCATTGATTCACTCCAGCAACAGCAGTACCGTATCCTTACTCCAACTGAAGTCGCCACTATTCTTTCATTATGTCACAAGCATTCCTCCTCAGTGCTGTAGTCTTCTACCAGACATTACAGAACTCCCTCCTTCTCAGTAT
>JAGNZB010000030.1 GCA_017984655.1 Candidatus Altimarinota bacterium | reverse complement strand
CAAAGTCCCAGATGAATTGGTTCTCGGTGTCTGTGGTGGCTGGACCGACTACATTGAAGCTGACATTTTTGTTCACTTCGGCAGTTTCCACACTTTCGATCATGTCGGTGGTTTGGGCGAAGAGTAAAGGCGCTTGCAGTGTCATCAGGAAACCGAGAGCAATCAGAGCTTTCTTGAAGTTCATAAAAAAGAAAATGCTTTAAGATGGTAACACAATTGGGTGATTGTTGCTGAAGCTTTGGAGAATAGTTTCGACGTCACTAGCATTATTAGCTTTGATCAGTGCTAGCCGTAGTTCCTTGGCTCCGACAAAGCCATGTGAATACCAGCTGAGATGTTTGCGCATCGGGTGGAAGAATTCTGTGCCAAACCATTGTTCGTAGAGCTTACTGTGCTCCAAGGCTACTGTCAGTTTGTCGATTGGACTGACTGGTTGGGGACTGAACAACCAAGGATTACCGAAGGTGGCTCTGCCGATCAACACGCCATCGACTTGATAGTGTGCAATCTTTTGGTGGGCGTCGCTAATACTGTCTACGTCGCCATTGCCAAGTACAGTGGTAGTAGTTTGGTGAATGAGAGCTGCTCCTCTCCCAATAGCTTCCCAGTCAGCTCTGCCACTGTACATTTGTTCAAGAGTGCGGCCGTGGATACTGATGTTTGCCGGTTCACAGCTGAGGAGGTTCTCAATCCACGATTCTACTACAACCTCATCATAACCGATTCGTGTTTTGATGGAGATTGGCAAGAGCTTTGTTCCGCCCACTGGGTAATGCGTATGCAAATAAGCTTTGGTTTTGGTGGGGATATTGATATCGTCGATGCCTCTGCCATTGGTATAGTCAGAGACTCCTTGTTGTACTGCTTTGATGATTTCTCGGGCGAGGTCGGGTGTTCTGATCAAGCCAGCGCCAGCGCCTCTCGCAGAGATATTCTTAGCGGGACAGCCCATATTGATGTCTATGCCATCAAATCCCATATGAGCGACCATAATCGCGGCACGATAAAACGCATCCGGGTCACTACCAAATACTTGTGCTAGTATTGGTCTTTTGCTTTCTTCGAAGAGAAAGGGAATGAAGAGTTTCTCAGGATTACCGACGCACATTCCTTCTACCGAGACGAATTCAGTAATCATCAATGTGGGATTACTGTATTTGTGCACCAGACTACGGAAGACTACGTCAGTGACTCCATCCATTGGTGCAAGGCCGATGATTGGTGTCGGTAATGTGGCCCAGAACCCTTTATGCATGCAGGTACTTATTGGTCAGAGGGACGCCTGAGTTGTTGGTGAGGCCATTGCTATAACTGATCTGATAGAGGTTGATGTCACCATAGGTAAATGCTCCAATACAACCATTGAGGTAGAGACGGTAGATTTGAATAGTCTCGGGACTCACAATCTTCCTAATCTCGTCAATGTTCTTCTCAAAGTTGGCAAGCCATGCTGTCAATGTCATTGCATAATGCGTGCGGAGATTCTCAAGTAGGTATGCTTCCATCTCTACGTCGCGCATTGCATCAATCAGCTCACCAGGTTCTGGTAGGTACGCCCCAGGGAAAATGTATTTGTTCATCCAGTCATCGATTGTGCCACTCTTCATCTTACCAATAGTATGGAGAAGTCCAATACCATTGGGTTTGAGTAATTTTTTGTTGGTCTGCATATAGTCACCGATATGGTCCTTGCCGACATGTTCCATCATGCCTACGCTGACAATGCGATCGAAGGTGCGATTTTGTGCTGCTAATTCTCGGTAGTCGATCAACTCTAGGGTGACTAATTTCTCCAGTCCGGCGGCTTTGACCCGTTTCTGTGCTTCTTCTAGTTGATTTTTGCTGAGTGTGATTCCGGTTGCTTTGACGCCATATTTTTGAGCTGCATAGATTACCAAGGCACCCCAACCACAACCAATGTCGAGAAGGGATTGGCCAGGTTCTAAGAGGAGCTTGCGGCAAATGTATTCTAATTTGTCTTCTTGAGCCTGATCGACAGTATTTTGTGGGTCAGTAAAGTAAGCACAAGAATAAACCATCCGTTTGTCGAGCATCAACTGATAAAATTGATTACTGAGATCATAGTGATGGCTGATATTTTTGCGTGATTGGCTAATCGTATTTTTTTGACTCAACCGTAGCCACATGATTGACATCATTTGTTTGAGACTAGGGCGAATACTCTCGATTTCTTTATCAAAAAGCAATCCACACATGCGTGGGAAGTCTCCTAGTACCTCGATCTTGCCTTGGGTGTAATTTTCACCAAAACCAAGACTCACATGATGCAAAATATCATCGATAACTGCTTTTTCTTTGAAAATGATCGTAAATATTGGCTCTCCTGTGCCATATCGACGTTTGCCTTCATCCCAATATTCTACTGCAAAGGGAACATGGGTAATCTGGCTGAACAGTTGATCGATTATAGTAAACTGGGTACTCATAGAGATAAAGATAGTTGTTGTGAGATTTTCCAATTGTCACCTGCGCCAATGGTAACAAATAATTGCTGATCGGCAATAGGGATGTTCTTGATATAGGCAGCTGTATCTATTTTATTTAAGTAGCGAGCATGGGGATGGTACTGTTGTGTGACTTCGGCTAAGCGTTCACCACTGATACCCGCAATTGGTGCTTCTCTTGCTGAGGCATAAATTTCATTAATGATCACTTCGTCGGCATCTGAAAAAGCACGGGCGAATTCATCCATTAGTTTTTGGGTGCGCGTATAGGTGTGAGGCATGAAACTGGCAATGATCTTGTGTGTGGGAAAGAATTCACGTAATGCTCGTAGTGTCGCTGCAATCTCGGTGGGGTGGTGACCATAGTCGTCATAAACAAGCATGTTGCCTCGTTTCCCGATGTACTGCATGCGTCTAGTAGTAGATTGATAGGTGGCAATAGTGTCGCGCAAAATAGCTGTTGTGTGATGGTCTGGAGCGATGATGGATTGGCAGAGAGCATAGACTGCTGTGGCGTTGAGGCAGTTGTGTTTGCCTGGGATTTGCATGGAGAACTCTTCGCTGTGGCCGTTGCTTACTATTTGAAAGTGTTGCTTATTGCCTTCTACTCGGTGGTTGACTAATCGATACTGAGCATCGGCAGCTACACCATATGTTATGATCTCGATATCAGTTCTGGTGAGCTTCTGTAACAGTGTTCTTACTGCTGAGCTATCAATGCAACAGACGATGGTGCCGCCGGCTGGGAGGAGGTCGATGTATTGCTGAAAAGCCAAGATGATGTCTTCCAGATCACGGAAGTAGTCGAGATGGTCGGCTTCGAGATTGGTGATGATGATCTTGGTGGGGTGGAAGTTGAGGAAGTGTCTGCGGTATTCACAGGTCTCAGCGATCAAATACTCACCTTTGCCTGTAGCTGCGTTGGTGTTATGAAACTGTGGCACTTGGGAACCGACTATCACTGTAGGGTCGAGACCCAAGTTGATAGCAGCCAATCCCAATAAGGCTGTAGTGGTAGTTTTCCCATGTGTACCTGAGACGCCAATGCTCGGGCGTCCAGCTGATAAGATGCCCAGCATCTCTGGATAGTTCACGATCGGGATATTGAGCTCTTTTGCTCTCAATGTTTCTGGGTGTTGCTCCCAGGCGGCAGAAACCACTACTAGCTCAATGTCATCAGTAATATTGGCTGGAGACATCGTCTCTACCATAGCAATATTGAGGTCTCTTAGGATTTGGTCAGTAAAGAACACTTCTTCCTGGTCAGATCCGGTGATTTGTTTGCCTTGGCTCTGGAGTACTTGAGCAAGTGCGGTCATTCCTGAGCCTTTGATCCCAATCATGTGAATGCGATTGATAGCCTCTAAGTGAATCATAATTAGGTTTGAATTTGGATTGGAATAGTGCTGATGCGACACTGTGGACAGAGACCATAAATGTCTAGCCGATGCTTCTCAATACGGTAGCCAGTCATCTTTGCTACCTCATCTTCTAGTGATTGGATAGCAATACCAAAGACATCTTCCATCTTGCCACACTTGAGACAGATGACGTGATAGTGTGATCCTCGATTGACTTCATAGCGGCTAGAATACTTACCTTGATGGTGCTCGGTGATCAAGTGAGCTTTTGTCAGGGTTTCTAGGGTCCTATAGATTGTCGCCAGGCTCAGTTTGCGCATTTTGTGGCGAAGACCTTGGTAGAGTTCTTCTGCTGTGGGGTGGTCGTTTCTTTTTGTCAGTTCTTCCAGGATGACTCGGCGTTGGAGTGTGATGGGGATGTTCTTATCCGTCAGCAACTTTACTACAGCTTCCATAGCGGCAGAAATAAAGAATGAAAATGATTGTTATTCGCAACTCCACGATAGCAGCACTTGTGGCATAGTCAATTACCAGTGGGCTGGTGAGTGTTGGGGTTTTGGTGCGTAGTTGCTTTGGTGCTCTGGTGGTGGGGTGTGGTGGTTGTCGATGTTGACGAAGAGCACTTGTTCTTTCTTGAAGCCCAATTCTACTTTGCCAGTTGGTCCAGCGCGATGTTTGGCAATAATAATATCAGCTGTGCCTGGGCGAGAACTGTCGCTGTTGTAGTAATCATCACGGTAGATAAAGAGCACGATGTCTGCATCTTGCTCGATAGAGCCTGAGTCCCGAAGATCAGAAAGCTGTGGAATCTTTTCTTGACGACTTTCTACCGTACGAGAGAGCTGAGAGAGGGCAATAATGGGCACTTGGAGCTCGCGAGCCAATAATTTGAGTGAGCGAGATATCTCAGAGATCTTTTGTACTTGGTTATTATCTTTCGTTGGGCTACTACTGCTCATCAATTGGAGATAGTCGATGATGAGGAGGTCCAAGCCGTGCTCTTGCTGGAGACGGCGGGCCTTGGTGCGAAGATCGATGATGCTACAGTCGGCAGCATCATCAATGAACATATTGATATTGTTGAGATCTTGCATGACGACACCGATGTTGCTGAGTTCATCGTCAGTTAGTTTGCCATTGCGCAGTTTCCATGAGTCTAGTCCCATCATCGAACAGAACATACGTTCTACTAGTTGGTCTTTGGACATTTCCAAAGAGAAGACGCCGACTGTCTTTTTGCTATTCTTGGCGACATTCTGCGCAATATTGAGCGCAAAGGCAGTTTTACCCATGGATGGGCGGGCTGCGAGGATGATCAGATCTGATGGTTGTAATCCTGAAAGCTGACTATCCAAGGCATGGAAGCCAGTGATAATGCCACGGAATGCACTACCGTCACGTTCATTGGCAGCATGAAGTTCCGCAATACGGTCGTATGACTGATCGAGGATTTCTTTGATATGGACGAATTTGCTTTTGACGAAGGTCTGAGAAACTGAGAACAAAATCTTTTCGGCATTCTCTAGCACTTCTTTGGTTTCATCTTTCTCATCATATCCCAGTGCTGCTATTTGTTGTCCGGCCAGAATTAATTTTCGTAGTGTTGATTTTTGTTTGACGATTTGAGCGTAGTGATAGACGTGACTTGATGTCGGGACACTCTGTGTCAGTTGGATCAAATAATCACTATTGCCGACTTCAACGAGACGATCATTTTCTTCCAAGATATTGGCGACGGTCAGGACATCGATAGGCTGATAGCGCTTGAAGAGCTCTAGGAGAGCACCATAAATTTCTCGATGACGATTGTCATAGAAATCATCAGCAGTAATAAAATCAGAGATGTTGATGAAGGCATCTTTGTCGATCAAAACAGAGCCCAAGACGCTTTGTTCAGCTTCAATACTATGTGGGGGAATAAAGTCATTCATACGCGGATCTGGTCAATTATGCAGCACTGGTGGATGTACCAAAGATCGCTTGTACTTTTGTTACCATTGCCTGTGCCTGGGGCAGATCATGCTTCACTCTGAACTCTACGTCAAGTACACTACCGAATTCATTGCCAACCGCATCTCGAATGCTTTGGAGGGCTTGGTTGGTTTGTACTTTGGTCATCTCAAACTGGGAATTGACGTAGACGATCAATCGTTCATTTTCTTGAACAATATCGCTGTTCTTGAGAGCCATTTTAGTGCTGGCGTGTTGGATCTGTTTTACTGTGCGTTGCCACTTCTCAACTAGTGATGGTGAGGTATTGGTGGGTTGTTGGATACTATCAGCTAGCGGTGAGTGACTGCTCTCTACAGCTTGAGCAATTGGGGATGTGGTTGGGACTGGCACTGTTGGTGGAGTGGGAACGAGTGGTTTTGCCGCCACTACTGGTTGTGGTGGTGATGGTGGGACCGTGGCTGGTGTTTGGTCGGTTGGTACTAGGCCAAGATATGCTAATTCTAATGCTAAAATTGCGATCGGTGTGTAGTGTAATTGACGTTCACATTGAATCAATTGTTCGATACAGCGAAATAACCAATCGCGATCTTTTGCACCCGTCCTTACTGAGTGGTGGAGTAGTTTGCGAGCAAAGTAAATTGCTTGTTTTACAAACTGGTCAACAATGATGCCATCATTATAGAGTGTCTCGAGGTAGATCATCTTTTCGGCATTGTCGCCACTTTGCCAGAGGTGGAAAAATTTTTCTAGCACGGCACTACTGACGAAGCCTAGTTGGCTTGTTACGGTAGTTGCGGTAATCGCTTTGTCGATCACACATTGTTCCAATAATGTCAGAGCATCACGTGCGCCTCCTTCACTAGCAAGTGCTATCATCGTGAGCGCATCTTCATCAGCTGCGATGCCTTCACTGGTGACGACGCCTTTTAGAAGTTCCAATACTTTGGGTTCGCTGAGTGGTTTGAGTAAGAAACTTTGTGTGCGTGAAATGATTGTGGAAGGGACTTTGTGACGTTCAGTGGTAGCCAGAATAAAGTGAACATGTGCAGGTGGCTCTTCTAGGGTCTTGAGTAGAGCATTGAAGGCTTCTTTGGTCAGCATGTGGACCTCATCGATGATATAGACTTTCTTTTTTCCTTGCAGGGGCATGAAGCTAACTTTGTCTTTGAGCTCACGGACATCATCGATACTACGATTAGAGGCAGCATCGATTTCAATAATGTCTGGGAAGCTATTGTTCTTGATATCTTCACAGTTGCTACATTGGTTACAAGGCTCACCGTTTGCTTGGAGGTTGAGGCAGTTGACTCCTTTGGCGATCAATCGCGCGAGCGTGGTCTTGCCTGTACCACGAGGGCCGCACAATAAATAAGCATGACTAACATTGCCTGTCTTCAGTGCTTGCAACAAAGTAATCGTGATCGCACTTTGACCAAAGACCTGATCAAAGCTGCTAGGACGGTATTTGCGATAGAAGACAGTATAAGCCATGGCGGGGGACGATTAATGACGATCTAATTCTTGATTGACCATGCGATCAGCTTCGTGATTGCGTTCGCGAGGGATATGGCCGAAATGGACGGATTTTTGTTGCTCGCAGAGTTGGCGAATGCTTGTGATCAGCGGCTTGAGATGTGGTGCTTTGATTTTGTAATTACCTTTGACCTGTTCAACCATTAGTTTGCTATCAGCAAGGCAGCTGACTACTTGGTCGGTGCCCCAGGTGGTGAGGATGTACTGTAAGCCTTCGATGCAGGCTGTATATTCGGCAACATTGTTGGTAGTGATACCAAGATAGCCGCTGCGTTCAGCGATCATTTTGCGATCTTGATAGATAACAAATCCCCAAGCAGCAGGCCCAGGATTGCCACGTGAACCACCGTCGGTGTACAAAATCAATTCCATGAAAAAAGAGACTACATCTATGTGTATACTGTGCTTGATCTGAATGCGCAACGACTTGGTCTCGACGAAAATGATAAAGGATTTCTATAGTTGCAGAAAGTTTATCTTTTGGCTTACTTGTAATGTTTAGCTGTGTGTTGTTTAAAGAAAAAATTGGAATTACAAATTATAAATGAAACGGGAATTAATTAGTAATGAGGAATTGGTAATGATGAATTGGGACCAGGAACACGACACCAACTGCCATTAGGCTTTCCATTCACCTTTCCCTTCACGTTCACTTTTATGGTCCCATCCTTATTCCTCATCCTTATGCTCTCGCTCCCTTCCGTCATCCTGAGCATCGCGAAGGACCTTGCCGAGTATCCCGGCAAGTACTGCAAACCAGCAAAACTACTCTCGCCCCCCGAGCCCAATTACCAATTCCTAATTACTAATTCCTCATTCAAAAAGGAGCCCTGGTGCGACTAGCTGACCAAGACTCCCCATCTGTTTTATTGACCACTATTTGCTTACTTAATACGCTCCTGGATGCACACTACTGACTGCACTGCCATCACGATAATGGGTATAGGCACTATTAGTAATACTGGTCGTTGGTGCTTGTGGCGTACTTGGTGAGCCTGACCAGTTCATACTGGGTAGGGCTGCTACTTTGCCACTGACTGCACTGACATTGCTGAGCTTATAGTTGCCAGCTGCTGGATTGACCAGGACTGGTTGGACCGTATTGATCAGATTGTCATTGACGAGCTGAGTGGCATTACAGGTTGGGTTACTTGTGAGACAACCTTGTCCCTCACCAACACCGAGCTCGAAACCTGCTGGACCATTCCAGATCACATTGCCTTTGATGATGAGGTTCGTATCCGTGATTGCACTACCAGTGAGGTTGCGAGCGACACTCGGCTGACTGCGTGGAGCGTAGATCGCAAAGTGGGTCCATTCACTACGGTAGCCTGTTGGATTGAGGACGATGTTATTGAGAATAGAGACATTCTTATTGCCAATGAACACGTCATCATTGTTGCTGTAGCCACCCCATCCACCTGCATCAGCATTGCTGCGACACATTTGTCCTTCTGCATCACTGCGAGGAGCGCCATCACAAGTACGAAGACCAAAGACGACTTCGATGACATGGTCACGTTGACCGACTCGATACATGGTGTTGTGAGCCATAAGGATATTGAACCCACCATTAACACCAAGACCAGCACCCTCGATGTCATGGATCACATTGTTAACGACACGGATGTCATAGGCTTCATAGTGAATCCAAGGAGGAGTCATGTATTGGAAACCGGTTCCTTGTCCTGCAGTAAATCCACCAGTGCCACAGTTGTAGAATTCATTGTCTTCGATGCGTAGAGCAGCTGAGCCACCCTTGGCATACATACACCAGTCTTCACCATCATGAATCTTGTTGCGAGCAACGTGACCATACTGGACTGCGACAAAGTCGACAGGGTTGTCATGAGCACCTGAGATGTCATTGTCTTCGAGATAGACGTATTGTGACTGGTTGATCTTGAGGGTCTCTTGAGCGGAGCGGTTGTTGCTGCGGAGAGTGAGGCCACGCAAGAGGACATGATCAGCCTTTTCGAAGTGGACCACATCGTTCTCTGAGGTGAGCTTGAGACCGATCAGGTACATGTACTTCACATTGAAGATGTTGAGATTACCATTGATCTGGACATTGCCCTCAGCCTGGATGATGATCGGAGCATTGGCAGTACCATAGCGATTCTCCCAATAGTTGGGGAAGTCACTTTGGGTATAGGTACCAGCAACCATACGGATACGGTAGCCTTGTTGGAGATTGGTGTTTTGTGGAATGGCATTCCAGGCACGAGAGACGGTCCGGAATGGTTGAGCACTAGTACCTGGGTTGCTGTCACTACCAGTTGTGCTCACCCAGACATCTTGGACATTGGGAGTGCCGATATTGTAGACCAAGCCAGCTGAGGTGACGGGTGGTGTGGTTGGTGTACTGGTACTACTTGGAGTTGAGGTACTTGATGGAGTACTAGTACTGCTGGGTGTGCTCGTGCTACTTGGCGTACTAGTTGAGCTTGGTGTACTGGTACTACTCGGTGTACTCGTGCTTGTGGGAGTTGGTGTTGGATCGTCATCCTCATCATCGTCGTCATCATCCTCATCATCGTCTTCGTCTTCGTCTTCACTGTCATCATCAGTACTGTAAATATCCATCAATTTACTGAGAATTTTGCTCATTTCAGCTCGAGTGAGCATGTAATTGGGGTGGAAGCTACCATCGTTATAGCCAGTTACCAGGCCCATATTTACTGCTGTAGCAATATAACTGCTGTACCAAATATTACTGTCTACATCAAAGAAGCGGCTGACGGTGCCAGCATTGTTGGGGATGCCGTAGCTGCCAAGCAGCATTTTTAGTGCTTCAGCACGAGAGACAGGATTGTTGGGGAAGAACTTTCTGCCCTGAGGACAACTAGCTGCGGTGCCAGTGACAATATTCGATACTGCTAGTGTGTCGACATAAGGCTTTGCCCAGTCTCCATTCAAGACATCGCAGAAAATGAGCTCATCACGTGCTCGGATGCTGAGCTTCCCTTGCTTGCTAGCTGCCAACACGATCATCTTTGCTAATTCAGCGCGGCTGAGACTGCGGTTTGGATAGAAATTAGCATTGGTGGTACTAATGATACCGTGATCAGCTAGTTTTTCTACGTATTGACTAGACCAGTGGCTAGTTGGGACATCACTAAATGTGCTTGCTTGTACCGTTAGTGTGGGTATAAGCAAAACAAGAATCAACACTTTTGAAAGAAATCGCATAGTCGCCGGTTGGTTAACCGGGCACAGTCTACTTGTCTTCTCTTACTCTTTCTACAAATAGGCCATTTTCAGTGTTGACTCGGATTGATTCCCCTTCTTCAATATACAAAGGAACCGTGAGTGACATGCCAGTCTCTAGTTTAGCTTTCTTGGTGCCACCAGTAGCAGTATCACCGCGGACGCCAGGAGGAGTCTCGGTGACTTTTAAAGCGACCTTTGCGGGTAGCTGCAAGCTGATTGGTTTGCCTTGGAAGTAGGTGACGTCGACATTCATGCTCTCCAATAAGTAGTTGGGCGCATTGTCGAGCTGGTCTAGACGCATTTCGAATTGGTCGAAATTCTCATCATCCATAAATGTGAAGTTGTCTCCCTCGCGGTAGAGAAATTGTGAGTGACGGTTCTCCAGCTGAGCTTCTTCAATATTGTCAGATGGTTGGAAAGTGCGGTGGAGCGTGCGTCCTGTAATCAAGTTCTTGATGGTGCACTTTACAGTCGCTTTGCGTTGTTGCATGCGCATGAACTCATACTCAGTGACAATCCAAGGATCACCCTCCATAATGATTTTGGTTCCTTTGCGTAGTTCGGTATAGTCCATAAAATAGCGCTAAAAATATCGCCAGTAGGGTAGCAGAAGACTGGGATCTACTCAAATGTAAAGAAAACAGCAAAGAATTATAAATTGGGAAGAGGGAGCAGCATTAATTAGTAATTAGGAATTGGTAATGAGAAATTGGGGAGTGGGAAAGCGCAATGGGACCTGTCTGGCTGTTCGATGTAGGGTTGATGTGCTGAGCCTCAATTCATAATTCCTAATTGCTAATTACTAATTTGAGCCCTTCATTGCCTATTCCAATAGAAAAAGCGTACAATGGATAGAATACAAACATACATGTTTCTCAATCTTACTCAGTTGTTGATGCCGGCGTATCGTGAGCACTTTGGGGTGTTGGCTTGTAATATTCGTCATCCTTTGATTATGCGAGGGGTATTGCAGGCTGCTTTTCGTGACCGTTCACCAATTATCTTGGAGATTGCTGAGAGTGAGCAAGCCTATTGTGGTTGGTCTCCTGTACAAGTTGTGGCTGATGTTCGTACCTGTGTAGTCCAGTTGCAACAGCAATTTGGCTACATGATACCGATTGGTTTGCATCTGGATCATGTACAAAAGGATGAAAGTTTAATTTTGAAAGCGGTTGATGCTGGTTTCACATCTGCATTATTAGATCTCTCTAAACTTTCGGATGAAGAGAACTATCAGCGGTGTGCTGTTATGAGAAAGTACTTAGACAGTGTCGGTGCTAGTCTGGAAATTGAGAAGGGGATTATTGGTTTTGCTAAGGATCTGCCCGATGATGTGGAGCTGCTCTATACTAGTGTGGAAGATGCTGTCGCTGCAGTGGAAGTAGTTCGTCCTCATGCATTGGCTATCGCTGTCGGGAATGGTCATGGCTTGTATACTGAGACGCCTCATATTGGTTTTGAGCGAATTGCACTGATTGCGCAGGCTTTGGCAAAGTACCAAACTCCACTTGTGCTCCATGGTGGTAGTGGTTTGTCTTTAGAGGCTTTTGCCCATGCCGTAGAGGTGGGCATTCAGAAAGTGAATTATGCTACTGCATTGAGTGATGTGTTGTTTGCACACTTGCCTGCTGATTTGCTTCAATCAATGGATGATGCGGCTTCGATGCAAGGGACAGAACTACGCAAAGTCTTAGGCCAATTCAAGCAAACGATTGCTGACTTACCAATAGCAATTACCACCATGATTACTAATGTGATTGCTGAACATGTGAGTGGAGTATTGCTCAATGGAATGCACTCTGTTGGTAAAGCAAAACAATATAACTAATTAGTAATTAGAAATTGGTAATTAGGAATTGGGACCCAAGAAAATAGGAATGAGGTCCAGCTGAACAACGACCGTCCCACTCCGTCATCCTGAACGCAGTGAAGGACCCTGCCGAGTATCTCGGCAGGTAGTCCCACGCTTCAAATCACCGTGGAGCCCAATTCATAATTCCTAATTACCAATTCCTAATTAATTGATGCCATTTGCTTCTAGTTATTGGTTTTGAGTACACTAGTGTTGTAATTATTTTTTGTTATGGCTGTAAAAAAGACTGAGAAGAAAACTGGAGTGAAATCATCTAAGAAAGTGCCAGGCTCGAAAGTGGCTGTGAAGGCGAAGAAAAGCCCTTTGGTGTCCGAAAAGAAAAAGATTAGTACGAGATTGCAGTCTTCAAAGAAAAAAACGGCTGCTAGTTCACTCACTATTACTGAGCGGGTTGAACAAGTGCTGGATACTTTGCGACCTTATTTGATCTCTGATGGTGGTAATATCGAATTGTTGGGAGTGGATGAGACGAATGGAATTGTGACTGTGCACTTGGTTGGAGCTTGTGCTTCTTGTCCTAGCTCACAGGTAACTTTGTATTCGGGGGTGGAAAAGGCACTCAAAGAGCAGATCCCTCAACTCAATTCTTTGATCGCAATTTAGTATGGCAAAGGATCAGATCTTTCTTGATTATGCTAGTGCTACACCTGTAGATCCTCAGGTGCTGGCAGTGATGT
>JAGNZB010000029.1 GCA_017984655.1 Candidatus Altimarinota bacterium | reverse complement strand
GATCAGTACTGTTATCCTAATTTGAGGTTCTGACTTTGTCTATTGTATTTGGTCTGTAGAGCTTGTCTGACCATCTATCTTCTTTCTGTTTGAGATACCCATGCCAACAATATAGAAAGGTAGGAGTGGGAAGAAAAGTACTTTATGCCACCATGGCAGTGCTTGGAAGCTTCTAGAAAGCCAACGGAAAAAAATGAATAGAATTGGGGTAGTGATCAGCGAAGTAAATCCTGATGTCAACAGCCCAAAAATAATCACAATGGAGATGGAGCGATAGAATTCACTCAAGAATGCTAATGGTGCCAGTGAAGCGATGGCCGTGATTTGGGTGAGGATTACAGGACGAAGACGTACTCCTGATGCAAAACTAATTGCGCGTTTTTCATCCCAGTTATCATAGTTGATTTTTTGTAATGCCGCGTCGATCAAGAAGATGGCTACATTTTCTACCACACCTACTAGGATAATCAGACCAATAATCTCCAAGAAACCAAATTCGCCGCTGGTAAAACTGGCTAGTGCTGGGAATACGCCAATAAAGGTCAGTGGTACCGTGAAGAGGATCACTAGTGGCAGTCCCAATGATCCGAAGAACACGGCTAAGACGAAATAGGTCATGACAATTGCCAATACTAATGCCAGCAAGAGTTCTTGGAATGACTTGGTAAAGCTAGCACTACTGCCCTCGCTGTATTTCTCGATCGCATCATTTGGCAATCCTAATGCTGTGGTGTGTTCAGCATTGTTTTGTTGATAGTAGTCAACGACCGCTTGAATGACTGCTGCGGATCCTGTTTCATTGTCATCAGCTGGCCGTAGCCGACCTAGGATGGTGCCGACAACTTGACCTTTGACACCTTGAATGGTGTCTTTGGGGGTATTGGCTTGGAGTGTCGCTACTGCACCCAATGTATAGCTCTCCCCGAGAGTGTTTTTGATTTGTTGATTGGTGAGGTCATCTCGCGTGTGGGGGTCAGTGGTGACTTTTTCGAGTACTACGTCGGTCTCATCGCCAGCCACTTTAATTGAGCTAATCTTTTTTTCGTCTGCAATATTGAACAGGCGTTTTATTTGTTGGTTGAAGCTGGTGGTTAACGGACCTGCTGGAGAGATAAACTGTTTGCTATAGAGCGTATCTAGGTCGATGAGAATATCAAGGGCCTGATTTTCTTTGCCCGTATAGCCATCGTCTATTTTGATGATCATTTTCTGGTCATCAGGACAACTGGGATTGATACTGATGATGCCATTCGTTTTACAGGTCATCAGTAAGGTTTTGCCGACATCTTTTGCCCCTTTTTCTAAGAGGTCGAGATCATCTGTTTTGATTGCGATGGAGACTTTGTAAGCACTACCTGGTGGCCCATTTCCTTGGACGCCGACACTGATATCAAACAAATAGCTACCAAACTTTTGATTGAGCTGTTCTTGAATTTCTGAGGCAATAGTTACGGATTTAGTGTCAGGGCGCTCTTCAGCTGCCACTAGCTCGATTTGCAACGATAGCCGGTTTGATTGAGCAAAGACCTGCTTGATGTAGGGACGTTCGACGATTGTTTCGATGATCTGCCTTTTGATGATTTGAGTTTCTGCTTGTGTTTTGGTTGGTAAGAAGGTACCGCTGACTGCTAGATATTGACTGTTCTGGCTGCTAGCAAATTGAGCAAACTTGATACTGCCACTGCTAATCAATGCTCCCACCACCATGAATGGCATGATGAGTGCTATCGTCATGATGATCAGCCGTACCCATACTCGACTGTGCAAAATGAGGGAGTTGAGTTGAATGAGCCATCGGGCAATGAACCAGAGGTTTTTTTCTTCATCATTGGTTTTGCCTTTTGTTGGCTTGAGGAAAGCGCCACCGAACCAGGCTAATAGTACTAAGGGGACTATGTATGAGCCAATGGTCGCGGGGATAATTGTCAGTGGAATATAAGAAAAGATTTGTCCTAGTACTCCTGAAATAACACCAAAGGGTAAGAAGACAATAACATTGGTCAATGTAGCTAGAAATAGACCGCCGCCAACGTCTTTGACAGCAAGAAGTGCTGCTTCTTTACCTTTATGCCCCATATCGATGCTTCGTTGGATGCTTTCAATGATTACCAGAGCTGGGTCCACGACGAGGCCAAGAACTAATACTAGAGAAAAGAGTACCAGGGTATTAAGACTCTCACCGGTTAGGTAGAGGTAAATAAAAGAAAACAC
The DNA here is from genome assembly GCA_017984655.1 of Candidatus Altimarinota bacterium. Taxonomy (GTDB): domain Bacteria; phylum Patescibacteriota; class Gracilibacteria; order RBG-16-42-10; family RBG-16-42-10; genus JAGNZB01. The sequence goes on along the minus strand of JAGNZB010000029.1, from coordinate 11,122 downwards.
TAAGCTAAGTGGAATAGCTGCAGCAGAGATAATTGCTGCTCGCCAAGAGACGAACAACAACATCGCTAGAAATACTAGCTGGATACCACCAAGAAACCAGCCAAGATTGGCAAATATGCTTTCAGTTTTGAGTTTGCCGCCGATCAGACCAGTGACTACTTCATTGACTTGTTCTTTTGTGCTGTCATTTGCTGATAAGTTTTGAATGAACAGGACTGGTTTTTCGTTGGTATCGTCCAAGTACCAATCCTCGCCGACCAGATGCACTTCGTTATATTGTTCGATTTTGTGCACTAGTTCCTCAGCATAAGCTACTTTGTCTGCATATGCTGCTGTTTTGATGGTGATCACCAATGCAGGCAATACGATGCTCTGTCCACCCACACGAATACCGACATAGCTGCTGTCATTATTCTCAAAGTAGTAGTCCTTGCTTATTTGGGCGATATCACTCAATGCAATACTCGTTGCGATTTGTGATCTAGTAGCGTTGGTTTGGGTGTAAATACGTAAATTTCTCAGGGTCTCAAAATCATCCCCTGCAATCTTGGTGCTGATAGTTTCATTGCTACCATCGATTGTTACATTGCTGATAACTGGTAGGGTTTCGCCGACACTGGCAATTTGTCTTTGGACTTCTTCGATAGTGAGCCCGAAGCTTGTGAGTCGTTCGATGTCCAGTTTGATCAGGACTCTTTGTTTGAGATCTGCGAGTGGAGTTACTGTACTGGTGTCGGCAATCTCATTGAGGTCATCTCTGAATTGGTCCCAGGCAGTATAGAGTGTGGCTTTGTCTGTTGCAGCAAGGGAGAAAATAAAGTCTGGAGTGCCAATCTGAGGGACAGAGATTTGGGGTGCTTCAGTCCCGGTGGGCAGTTTGAGACTACGTACTGCAGTGCTGATTTTGTTTTGGACTGTGTCTATATTGGCATCAGTATCGATGGATACGCTGATAACAGAGGTTGAGTTGCGACTAACTGAGGTGTAGCTTTCGATGCCTGTGATGTTTTTCAATGCTCCTTCGATTGGTTTTGTGACGTCACGAGATACGGTGTCTGATGAGGCTCCAGGGTAAATGGTGGTAACAATAGCAATATTGACTGTGGGATTAGGAAAACCTGTGGTTTTGAGCACACTCAGCGAAATAGCACTGAGTAGGATGAGCAAAATGAGTGACAGAATAGTCAGTCGTGAATTGTTGAGAAAGAATTCGGTGATCCGATAGTTGAAGTCTTTTTTTGATGCAGTCATAGCAATTATTGGATCGTTACAGCTTGCTTATCTTGTAGTTCGGTCAGTGGTCCTGTAATGATTTGGTTATTGGTGAGCGGTGTGAGGATTTGTACTTGATCACTCTGGGTAGGACCGAGCACTACTGGTGTTTTTTGTGCAGTGCCGTTGTTGTAGAGCCAGAGATAATTCTGACCATTGTCGATAATGACAGTAGTGATTGGTACAAAGATTGCTTTGGTAATCGGCTCGGTTGTGTTTGGAGTGATTGTCGCTCTGGCAATGACATTTGTGCCTGGTGCAAGTCCAAGAGGTAGATTGTCTTCGTCGAATGTGGCGTCGACTGGAATGTTGCCAGTCTGGTCTGCAACTGGTGCTATCTTGGTGATAGTAGCCGGCACGTCATTGTTGTCGGTGCTCAAGCTGATGGCTACTTTCGTGCCAACACGTAGTTGATCACGATCAGTAGGATTGAGCGCTAAGCGAATATAGCTGGCAGTTTCGCCATAAAGAGTGATCAATTCCCGTCCGACGGTGATCTCTTCATCACGAGTGACTGGGATATCGATTACATAACCATCACTACTTGCGATCACTCGTAACTGTGTTAGTTGTAGCGCTGCCTGTTCGATCTGTTTGTCAGCCAGTGTTAGTTGGCCTTGTAGAGAGTCTTTCTGCGCTTTGGCTCCTGCTTTTGCTGCTTCGATACCAAGGTTTGCTGAGATTTTTTGTTGGGCTAGGGATTGGATTTGGCTACTGAGGGCTTGTTCTTGAAGTGCACTAGCATTCTTGGCTTGTTCTATTGTCAGAGCCAGTGCTCGCTGTTGGTCAAGAGAGCCACTGATTTGGAGGTCAGTGGGGGCGAGTTGTAGTTCGCTGTTGGTAGGTCCATTATTCACTAAGTTTCTGGTGTTGGTCAGCTGAGCTATTGAGGCTGTGACACTGCCAGTAATGGTCCCACTGAGTTGCTTCCAGGCATCAGTGAGTGGTTTTGTATTGGCGTTGTTGATCAACTGGAGATTGCGAGTACTGTTTTCCAAGAGATCGAGTAAATCATACAAACTATTACTAAAGTCATCGATCTTATAGACGATTTCGTAATCACTGAGTTCTCGGTAATTTTTGAGGTCATCGATAATATCTTCGAGTTCGTCGACGTCGTCACGGATATCTCGATCGTTGGTAATTTGGCTGATACCATTCAAAAGTGGAAGTACACTGCCATCCAAGCCAATGATCAGTGATCGGGCACTGTTTTGTAGGGCAATTTCAGCAAGTTCAGCAGATTGTTCCAATACGACATCACTTTGATTGGCGGAGAGGTCTCTGATGGTTTGGCTTCTCGTGGTCGTGTTTTGTAAATTTGTGAGAGCAAGTGTCGCTCCTTCTACTGCAAAGCGACCAGCATTGCGAGTGAGTTGGAGTGATGTGGCTAATTCTCTACTAGAGACATCAACTGCATTTCTTTGTTGTTCAGCTTGGCGAATGACGATGGCAGTACTAGTGGTAGTATTCTGCATTGTTTTTTGAAGGTTTTGTTTGTTGATAGTGGCTTGCTCATAGGCGAGTTCAAGTGCATGTTTGTTGCCCTTGTTGCCGCCGAGTTCCATTACTACATCGCCTTTTTTGACACTTTGGCCACGGACCACATTGATTTTGGTGACTGTTGCTGCGGTTCCAGCGCTATATCTAACATTGCTATCAGCAATGATTTTCCCCCGTAGATTGATAAAGGTGGGTTGGCTACTGGCTGGAGTCAATTGGTTGTTGATCGTGATCACACTGACTTTTGTTGGTGTTTGGAATGTCTGACTGCCACTAGCAGTGCTGGGTAGTGGTGGTAGAGGGAGTGCAGCACTGGTGGGGAGTAATTGTAGTGTAAAGATGCCAATGACGAGGATGATAAGCGTGCCAGTAGCTCCGAGCCAGAATTGGTGGTGATTGTGGTGCATACAAAATCTAAAATTGTTTTATTTAGCAAAATAACACTTTTATCTATTCAAGTAAACCATCAAGAGCGTGTGGTAATATTTGGTCTGTATCGTTATCAATGACTCTCTCCTAAAGCGGCTAGAACGTGTGGGGATAATCTCTTTTTACCATGGTTTTTTTATTTAACAATAGGATCATAGACAATTGTTGGTTCTGTATCCTCGTCTTCCTCAGAGTTTTTGTTACAGTGTCAGTACTTTTCTCTCTTATATGACCAAGAAAGCAGTAGCTCATACACATCAGGTACCAGTTGCAGAAAGCAAGAAGCAAAATCAGGAAGAAGTATTGGCGCATGAGATTCGCTTGTTGCGCAAGGAGTTGCGGTTGCTCAATTCTTGGCCTCGCAAATTATTCTCAGCACTTTTGGTCGGTTTTGGGACTGTGATGGGGGCAACTGTTGTGGTGGCATTAGTGATATTTATTCTTACCCAATTAGCTAGCATTGAGTTTCTCAAGCCTCTAGTGGAGAAAGTTGTCGATATCGTTCAGAATACACGTCGATAGTGACGTGAGAATGTATGTATTGCTTGTTCTTAGGGATTTCTGATTCTTGTAAACATATCTTTTCCGATAATACCTCTCAGCGTACATCGCATATATACATCAGCCTCTGGTGGTGACAGCATCAGTGCTTCTGGTGCCAAGCCCCGATGGTGGAGGTTTGCTATCTTGATAATTTGGATGATGAGTTCTTCAAGTCCTCTTGTACATCGTCTAGCGATTTGGTCAGGTTCGCTTTCGTCTTCTGTAGTAATTCGTGCTGCCAATTGACTTGCTGCCAGTTGAAAGTAGGGGTAGTGCGCTGCTGCTTCATTATTGAATTGCGTCCTGATATAGAGATCGAGCACCATTTGCCAGTTGCTCAAACAGAATATGCTTTGGGGAACATAATCATCAGCTCCGGCGCTCCAGATGTTTTTGACAAAGCCATAGAGAAAGTCTTCGATCGAGCCATGGCCTTCTATACATGTACAGAAGGCTATCACTCTGCGCCAAGCTCGTTGAAACAACGGGTGATTGAGGAGGCTGTCATCGATGCCTTGAGAATCATATAATTGTTTGCGGGCTTCACCTTCTCCTAGCATTGTGCAAATTATTCTTAGGCAATACGTTACGTTATCTTGTTTTGTTGTCAACTGCTCTGCCGAAAATTTGAGCTGTTGATGCTCTGCACCCAGCGTGTTGTAATTTTTATTGGTTCTAAATATGATGCGAATGTTATTGATGTGATTGGTGTATGTAGTAGTTTAGCCTTTACTGATTTATTTTTTCTTATGCCAGTCATCACAGCTGTTTGTCGTACTTCTGGTAAGACTTTTAGTATTTCTGAAGCGGAACAAACATATTGTCTGGAAAGAAAGTTGCCGTTGCCACAACAACATCCATTCGAGCGGATGAAGCATATTGCCAACTGGCGTAATCGCTTTCATTTATACAACACGACCTGTGCTGCTTCTCAGAAGTCGATCCTCAGTTGTTTTCCACCAGAGAAAGGATTAGTGATTTATGATAGTGAGGTTTGGAATGGTGATAGTTGGGATGCTACTAGCTTTGGTCAGGATTATGATCCCAGTAGACCGTTTTTTGAACAATTCGGTGAATTGATGAAGCGCACTCCCCTACCCAACCTCAATGTCAGTGGGGTGGAAAATAGTGACTATGTAAATGGTGCCATCAGTGTCAAAAATTGTTATCTGACTTTTAGTTGTTTTGATTGCCAGGATTGTCTTTTTTGCTGGGTGATTGGTAAATCAAGAAATCTGATTGATTGTATCCATACGTACTTTAGTGAGCTTTGTTATAGCTGCATGCATGTGGAGAATTGTTATAATTGTCGTTTTGTAGAAAGCTCCAATCACTGTAGTGATAGTTCTTTTTTGCTAAACTGTCAGGCGTGTAAGCACTGCTTTGGCTGTGTTAATCTCAATAATAAGGAGTATTGCTGGTACAATGAGCAGCTCACTAAGGAGGAGTATGAAAAACGTTTAGCTGATCTGGATTTAGGCACGCTGCCTGCTCTAGCTGCTGCTCGTAGTCAATTTCAACAATTCTGTAATCAATTTCCGATCAAATACTATGCTGGTAAGAGCATTGAGAATAGTAGTGGCAACCACATCAATAATCTCAAAGACTCACATAATGATTATTATTGTTCCAATGATGTAGATGTCGAGCACTCGTTGATTTTGCTTAATAGCAAAGACTGTTTTGGGATGATCTCAGCCAAAGATGGTGAGCTGAGCTACAATTGTCATAGTGGTATTCATTACAACTGTCAGTACTGTAGTGAGTCAGGTTTGGTTCGTAATCGTAATGTGATGTGGAGTCTCTATACCAATAACAGTACATACTGTTTTGGTTGTATTAGTATCAAGAATAAACAATATTGTATTCTCAATAAACAATATTCTGCAGAGGAGTATTTCAAGCTCCGTGATCAGATTCAGCAGTCTATGGTGGCGAATAATGAGCATGAGGATTTCTTCCCTCGTCACTTGTCACCTTTCTACTACAATGAAAGTGATGCTCTCACGTATTTTCCTATTAGTCAGGAGCAAGCTGAGAAGGAAGGGTTCCATTGGGGAAATCATACAGTCGAGTCATATGTCAGTGACTATACGATCCCCGAGCATATCAAAGATGTTCATGATGATATCTTGCAGGCAGTTTTGTTGTGTCAAAAAAGCGGTAAGAAATATCGGATTACCAAACAAGAGCTAGAATACTATCGTACGCAACAGCTCCCGATCCCTCGCATTTCTCCACTAGAAAGAATCGGTTTCTTGGCATCTCGTCTTTTTATTATGGAAGAGCTCCATCTGGCACAGTGTCACCAGTGTCAGAAACAAATCGAGACTGTTTATGATACTAGTAAGCGAACAGTCTTGTGTGAGGAGTGCTATGTTCAAGCAGTTTACTAGATCAAAGGCAACACTCTAGCCAATTTCGAGGGAATACACTATGATTGCGACTCGTGTGTATTTTCCATCTGTCACAATTTATGTCTCCTGTTTTATCTGGTGTTGATCACTCTCATGGTGTAGATACTCCCAAGCAATCTTTGGTGAGCACTATGCTTGCTCGGGCCTTGTCAGCGGCAGCTGATTCGGAAAATTTGCTGGCTGTGCAGGTGACGATCGCTCGGTCTTTTCGGGATCAGAAGGAACTTTTGCCCACCAACTCAGCTCGTGAGATCTTAGCTACAATGGAGGTTATGCACTGGGATGGCCTTGCTAGCATCTATCAGGAAGTTTTCCGCTTACTGGGTGTGACAACGGATGTGCCTGTTGGTTCTGTGTTGTCCAGCAAACCTGACTTGCCAAGCTTGGTTCATGAGTTTGAAGTCATCGTCACCAGATGTGCTCCAAATGAAGATTCTGACAATGTGGTTGCTTTTCAATTGTGGAGCCTCTGTCAGCAGTTTTATACATTCTTATTTGGTCTGCAGGAGATCAGGTCTTTACAAGAAAAAGTGGCGGAACAGACTATTAAGATTGGTGTTGCTGATGTTCCTAGTGGTTCTTCTCATGTGGGGGCACAAAGCGGTACTCGCCCTAGTACTCAGACAATGACTGAAACTAGCGTGGAAATAACTGAAGTTTCTGGTGATGCTCTTGCTGTACCTGCTATAGATACGGGTAACCAACTAGGAGATGGTGTCGTGTCTTCTGTTGCTAATGAATCAGCAAATTTAGTTGTGTCTGATGTCCAGATTTCAAATGCACCTGCTATTACTGCAGATGCGGGAGCGAACATGGATGTTCGTGCTGCTACTCATTATGCTCGAGGGCAAACTCGTGCTGGTTTACTCGCAAGTGGTGTTATAGCATTGGGGGTTGGTGGATTTGGTATTGGTTTGATGTTGGCTAAGAAGGCTCCAGAGGTACATCATCGATCTATGGCTCCCATTCAACATCCAAGAGCCATGTCTCCATCTCCAGTTGAGTCAATTGCACCTCCTGCAGTAGTTTTGTCACCAATGCCGGTGCTGCCAGTTGACTACACTATGCATGAAGCTGGGTTGGTCAATAATTTCACATCGTATGCTCCAAGTATCCGTACTGGGGTGATTGGAGCTATGGTAGCTAACTCCCCTCATACAAGACTCTGTTTGCCTGTAGGTCATCAAACTCCACGTGATTTGGGAGTTTATATTTTGGGTGTAGCTCATATTATTGGTCATAGTCCTATCCTGCTTCACCCCCAGTGGCACATTGATCGCGCTGCATTGCATCAGTATCGTCTCAACCTATCTTGGAATCCTGGATGTGATCGCTTTACGCTTACGCTTCATAATGGTACTGAAGTTCAGGCTACTACGGTGTTTGGCATGCGTGATTCGACTTTTATTGTGACGAGGTTGAATAGACCTGTAGATGCTGCTTTAGTAGGTGCTCTTTCACAATGAGTACAAGAGTGTATTAGAATATTACTTTTTTCTCTTGTCTAGTGAGTGGGATTGGACTATAAAAATGAAGAGTAATTTCTTTGCATGTCTTACGGTATTGAGGAGGCCCACAACACGCTAAAATATGTATCGCAGATGTCTGTGCGTGGTAGCTTAGTAATGCGATATGTGCCCAATCCACATGTGACTAGAAAAGACTCGGTGCACGAACACATTGCTCGCATTGTGCGTTTGGCTACGATACTTCTGCCAGTATTGCGTCATGCGTTTCGAGATGATGCTGCCGTACTGTCAGAGCTCAATCATCTGCAGACAATTGTCAGCTGTCATGATGATGAAGAGATTTTGGCGATGGAAGATATTGCAACTTTTATAAAAGCTCACGGTGCTGATGATGCTGATGAGGTGGCGAAAGTGCGAGCCAACTTAGCTTCACTAACAGAAGCTGAGCGAGAATACTTGGTGGCGAAATTTGCGTTGTTTCGTCAACGAAAGACATTGTCTGGTGCCCCTCGAATGGTAGCTGATATCGCTAAAGTGCTTGATAATCTCGTTGGTAACCAACTTGCTATTGAGGACCGAGTAGGGATGATTCATCCTGACTATGTCATCGCCTGTCTTCGCTATGTGCAAGATTACGAGGGTAAAGTGTGCGATGTGATTGATCAGCTGATCAGAGCTCAGGTAAGAGAGATCTTAGCAGTGCGTGCTGCTTACAGTGATGGTGGTCACATAGAAGCTCTAGCTCAGCAATGGGTTGGTGAGGGCAAGGGGCTCCAGGAGACATTGGTGCGGAGAATTCGCCAGCAACTCGATGTCGATGTGACCAAGCACGTCTTTGATAATACTCGGAGCTATGTGCCAGTCTGGGAGTATGAAGTGGTGTCTGATTAGTGGACGATCTCTTGTTCGACGATGAACTGGTTGTTATCCAGGTCTGCGATGATCGCCTCACGCCATCCCCAAGGATGAGTATGGGGCTCTTTGATCAGTGTGGCACCCTGTGCCTGGGCATGGATGAGAAATTGGTCTAAATCATCTGTTCTTAGTGCTACCTGCTTTCTGCCGCCAATGTAGTTTTGGGCCCACTTGGGATCACGTGTCGGAGCATCTTCTTCGATATTGAACTCGATATTGTCAAAAATGAAAGAAGCGAATGGTGGTCGAAACTCTTCAAATGTAATCCCAAAGACATTTTCGTAAAAAGGTTTGGCTACTGCTAATGAACGGACACCGATGAGAATTGATGAGATCTTGAGCATAGTGGTAGACATTTATAGGGTCACTATAACAAAAATTACTAGGGAAAGAATAACTCATTGGTGAGGTTCATATGGTACTGACATGAGATGTATCAGTGATGCTGTTGTCGCAAAGATTGCAAAATTTATTCTAAGGTCAAAAACCTTAGGAATAAGGATCCCTTTGTTTCTGAGCGATTATTTCCTTTTTCCTGGTTCCTATTTCCTTGAGATCGCAAACTGTACCCTAGGCGAAAAACTGAGGAGCGAGGAAATAGGAAAGAGACTCGCTCGCTTATGGCGATCTCGTGGTCGGGGTAGCAGGACTCGAACCTGCGACTTCCTGCTCCCAAAGCAGGCGCTCTAGCCAACTGAGCCATACCCCGATGTGTAGTTGCGTAAGAATAATATCTTGATAAGAACTATTGGCTGTTCCTATCCTTCTCCTGATACTGATCCTTCAGTCGTGAAACGACTGTGTGGAGCGGGTAATGAGAATTGAACTCATCTCTACTGCTTGGAAGGCAGTCATAATACCGCTATACTATACCCGCACAAACGCGACCAGATTATAGCGAAGCGTCCAGTTATTGCAATAGGAACTTGGCACTATTTGTAGTTTATTTTGTCTATTTGTCCACAACCTAAAAACTCCCTTAGAATAAATCCTTGGGAGTTCTTAGGCGTCTTGATCAAAGAATAATTAACGAACTGATTCTTTGAGTGATTTACCAGCTTTGAAGTGTGGAGTCTTCATTGCAGGGATCTTAATCTTTTGGCTAGGATTACGTGGGTTGACACCTGTGCGAGCGTTACGTTTGCTAACACTGAAAGTACCGAAACCAGTAATGGTAACTTTACCACCCTTAGAAAGAGTCTTAGAAACTGCATCCAAAACAGCAGTAAGAGCTGCAGAAGCTGCATTCTTAGTTACTTTAGCTTGGGTAGCAATAGCATTAATGAGATCTTGCTTAGTCATTTGAGTCACCTCCTTTCATATTTGATGTTTTAAGGATGTATGCAGGCTTTGATCTTAGCATACATAAGCCATCTAAGCATATGCACTAGGTGCTGTCAACCGTGGAAATGGCTTTAGAACTTGATTTTCTTATGTCTCATGATAATGCTCTCTAGTAACCCGAGGCCTATGTATGCTGTTATCAAGTGACTACCACCATAACTGACAAATGAGAGTGGTACCCCGGTAACAGGCAATAAGCCCATGTTCATGCCGATATTCTCTACTGTGTGGAAGAAAAACATTCCCAAGAGACCGGTGGCAAGGATCTTGCCAAAGCTATCTTGGGCTAAGCTAGCTACTCGAATTGTGCGCATCAAAAATAATGCAAACAGGAGAATTAGTAGTGATGCTCCCAAGAACCCCATAGATTCGGCAATATTGGCAAAGATAAAATCAGACTCTTTGACGGGCAAGTAATTGAGTCTCGCCTGCCAGCCAGTGCCGACACCAGAACCAAGTGCTTGGCCAGAACCAATCGCAATGATGGCTTGATCGACCTGGTAGCCACTATCGCGGTGATGTAATGACCTCAGAAACAAATGATCAGGATAGACGGCGATTCTTTGGAATTGATAACTATCCTGACCGACGAATTGCAGTAACAAAAATAAAGAGCCTGCTGCTCCTACTAGTGCGATCATCATGAAGCCGATGAGTTGTTTGACTGGTAAGTTGAGTGCCAAGACGACAATGACCCAGATCGTTGCAAAGCTTAGAGCTGTTCCCAAGTCTGGCTGACGTAAAACTAGTACCAATACTGGCACTAAAAATACTAGTGACTTGAGGACGTCACGAATCGTGTGGACTGCTTTTTTACTCCAGAAGCGAGCAAGAGCAATGATAAAAGGAATCTTGGCAAATTCTGATGGTTGGATCTGGAGTGGACCTAAATCAAACCATCCTCTCGTACCATTTCTGGTCACACCAAAAATCAACACGCCGATCAAGATGGCTATCATGATCATGTAGAAAGTATAGGCGGGAGTGCGCCAGCTGCGGTAGTCAGCAAACGAGGTAAACCATGCAGCCAAAATCGCCAATACCAAAAAAAAGATTTGTTTGGCAGCAATGCTACTAAGAAAAGTAGTACTAGCTTCATGCCCTACTAGTACTACTAGACCAAACAAACTTAAGACAACTGCGCTATAAAACAACCACCAATCAAATTCACGCCACAGGGTTCTCCACATCTAAGAGGCAATTAAGCCTGGTGCACTACTACTTCTTTTA
>JAGNZB010000090.1 GCA_017984655.1 Candidatus Altimarinota bacterium | reverse complement strand
GTCCCGCGCTCTAACCAACTGAGCTACCCTGCCAAAAGCGCCACTACTATATGAAAGTTGCGTACTATTTGCAACAGCTGCTTCGAAAATGCTTTTTATTGATATTGTGCTATCGCCAAGTGTGTTTTTCTGGCTTCTAGTATGAAATGGTAGTGATTTGTTATAGTGCTACTGATTTATCATTGATTGCGTCGTATGAATACTTCTTCTTGGAAAAGTGCCCTCGGTGGTTTGCTGATTGGTATTGTTTTGGTCGGTACCCTGTATGGGGGCTATGCCTATTTCAATCCCGAACCGGAATGGATGCATGATCCCGTATCTGAAAATGAGGGTGAAGGATTTCATATTCACGCTGATTTTGCTGTCTATATCGATGGGAAACAATTCAATTTCGTGCAAGAGAAGTACATGACCAGTACTGATGTCTGTCATGTTGCTAGTGGTGAGGAACATCTCCATCTTCATGATATGAATGGTACGGTAGCTCACTCCCATAAGGCCGGTCAGACTTGGGGAGATTTCTTTGGTGATTTGGGTTTTGAGTTATCTGCGAGTGGGCTGAGCACTGATGATGGAGCTGCTTACCTAAATGCTGGTAACAAACAGTGGCAGTATCTCGTCAATGGGCAACCAGTATCTTCGCTTGTGGATTATGAGCTCAAAGATTTGGATCGGGTGTTGTTGTCGTATGGTGAGATCTCACCGGCAACACTCGCTACTCAAATGGACAGTGTCACGCGTCAGGCCTGTATCTATTCCAAAACTTGTCCCGTTCCCGAGGGCATCGTTCTGCCTCCAGAGAATTGTAGCAGTGCCATTATCCTGAGTAATTAGCTAGTGGTACTGGTGTCAGTAAGAGGGTTCCTGTGCTAGGATACTAGCTGACTTTGTGGTTTTATTGCGTAACTAGAGTGATATGAAAAAGAACATCCTAATTGGGGGGCTTGTCGCTGTTGTCTTTGTTGGTGGAGCTGGTGCTTGGTATGCGACACAACCACAACTACCGGTAGCGACTGAATATCGCTCCATTGCTACTGTCGTACCGACACCTTTGGCTACCACAGCCACTACGGTTGTCACCGCACCGGTGGTCACTAGCGCTAGTGCTGAGCCGCTTCCCCAAGCATTTCAGCTTAAAGTGCCTTTTTATGCTCAAGCGCCTTTTGGTAACTGGGATCTTCCTTGGCAAGAAGCATGTGAAGAAGCTAGTGTCCTGTTGGCTGCCAATGTCTATTTTGGTCACAACTGGACTCGTGAGCAGTTCAATCAACAAATTCTTGATCTGGTGGAATGGCAAAAGGCGACTTTTGGGGGCTATGAACATACTGATATGGAGCAAACCAGTAAAATTCTCAACGACTACCTCGGCCTCGACAGCAAAATAATTGATAATCCGACATTTGACCAAGTGAAGGCCACACTAGCCCGTGGGCATCTGGTCGTGATGCCCTTTGCTGGTAAGCAGCTTGGCAATCCTTATTATAGTAATGGTGGACCGGTCTATCATGTGATCTTGATCAAAGGCTATACCAAAGACAATCAATTGATCACGCATGATGTTGGTACCAGACGGGGGGAAAACTATTTGTTCCCATGGTCCGTGATTGAAGCTGCTAACCATGATTATGCCCAGCCAATTGAAAGCGGTGTCCCTCGTATGATTGAAATTATCCCACCAAGTGCTTAAGCGTCTTCGTCAGCTGCATCAACACTATTGGAAGATCGCTGTCTCTACGGTGGTGCAGTACTTTGGTAAGGCGTTACAAATTGTCTTGTCGGTAGTGACGATCAAGCTGATTGCCAGCAATCTCGATCAGGGGGATTATGGGGTCTACTCCGCTATCAGTGAGTACGCATTGTTCTTTTCTACCGCAGCCAATCTGGGTCTTTTTGCACATATTGTGCGGGCCGTGAGTGTTGCCAAGACGGATAAACAAGTGATGGTCAATGCCTTGTTCTTACGATTGGTTAGTGCCTTATTGATCTTTGTCGCTGGACTGCTGTATCTCAAGGTAGCTGGCGTAGAGGAGCGTTTCTTTTATGGCTCTGTACTATTCTTTGGTGCCCTTTTGTTGGATTATCTTACTAGTGTTTGTAATGCTTGGCTTCAAGCTAATTATCGAATGGCACAAGCTACTTTTGCTTTGTTGTTTGGTAAAATTGCTAGTGTTGTGCTCACTGGAGTCGTGCTATCCGTCGATGGGTTGAGTTTGGCCTGGTATTTTCTTCCTACGGTAGTTGGTTCATTGCTTAGTTTTGTGATCACCTTCTGGTTGGTTCGCTATCATCTCCATGGCCGATGGTCGCTCAATTGGCAGCTGTGGCGTGACCTCCTCGTGAGCAGTATTCCTTTTGGTTTGATCAGTCTTGCCAATAGTATTTACTTCCGCTTTTTGCCTGATTATGTAGCTCACGATATGCTTACGAGTCAGCAGTTTGCTACATTTTCTTTGATTATGCGGGTGACTCAAGTAGCGGCTTTGTTGTCGACATTTTTGATGTTTTCAGCTTTGCCAGTCCTGCGACAAGCGATTGTGAAAGGAGCTTGGGAAGAGGTGCGGACGATCTATCGTCGGTTGATGAAGGTGTTGATTGGTGTTGGTGTGGCATTGTTGGTCTTTGGTACCCTCTTTAGTTCTACCCTGTTGCATGTAGTGGCCAACGCGAAGTATAACCGGCCAGAACTGTGGTTTGTGTGGCCGTTGTTATTGTTGTTGGCCGCACTTTCTTATGGCTATGATCTGGTGCTGATTACTTTATTTGCACACGAACAAGAGCGCTGGTGGCTCAAAATCGAGCTTCAAGCACTTCTCTGTGCTGCGTTTGTCTATCTCGTGATCACCTATAGTCCTGCCAGTGGTTTGAGAACAGTATTTCTTGAGCTTGTTGCTGCTTGTGTACTAGAAGGCTATATGGTGTGGCGGGGGCATCGGGCCTTACAGAAATTGTGGCGACGTGAGGCTCCGGCTGAGCTGGTGTAATGGAAGTAAATAGCGCTAATACTTGCTCATTGGTCCTGATATGTTATTATCATGCGCCTGATTAATTTTTCTATTCTGTTTTATGCACTCTGCAGTTGAAAGTGAGCTTTTCCGTGATGATGAAATTGAGTTTGCAGAGCTTCTTGCTCGAAGATCAAGTGTTGTGGATCCCAGAGCGGCTGCTTTGGCTGCGGATTATTTGGTGATGCCTCAGACTTGGCAACATACGCAGGCTGAAGGAAGACATGCGCGAAAGATTGGGGAGAAATTTGATTTAGCGCCAAGACTAGGGGCAGTTGGGGATGGTTTATATTATCAATTGTTGCAAAGTGAGGCTGGTGTAATCAATGTCGATAATGTGGGCAGAAGTCGTTTAGCTCGGTTGATTGGTCACTGGGATCCTGCAGGTGTGACTACCACAATCATCAATTTTCCAGGGGTGGCTCACACGCATGTCTATGAGGACTCAATCTGGGTAATGAAACTATGGGCTGAGATTGCCAAGCAGACACGGTGCAATTTCCTTTGTGTTGATATTGCCGGTAGAGGTTTGCCAGGTTTTGACCGGTCAGAGCGCATTTCCCGAATCGGTCTGGCTGACAGTATTGCTGATACCAATGCTGTGAGTGATGATTTGCTCGCTCGCATAGCTGCGGAGAGTCATTTGAAACCCTCTGACATGCATGTTGTTAGCCGTGGCCACTCTCTCGGCCGCGTGCAGTTCTCATCCCTTTGAAGCGCTGCTCACGGTG
>JAGNZB010000028.1 GCA_017984655.1 Candidatus Altimarinota bacterium | reverse complement strand
AAGGTGGGATCTGGGCAAAAACTGCTGGCACCCTCCCCGTCAGCAACAAAGAAGCTAGCGCTACAGTACTAATCAATTTACATGAAAATTTCAGCATATTATGAAGTAGCTAAGAGCAAATTATTGAGAATAGTCACGATCGTGAGCGATGCCAAGGCAATCACCAGACCAATAATCGAAAACAAGATTGTGTCTTTTGCTTGTTTGACCTTACCGGAGTCACCCTGCGCCATGATGTATTGGAAGCCAGCCCAGATAATGACAATCACGAGCACACCGGAAAGCAATGGTAACAATCTGCGGACAAAAAAGTCGAAAAGATAATTGACGAGACCGGCGACACTAGGATTACGGTCTTTGACAAAAGCAGGAGTCAAAACATCAGCACTATTGGGTGCTACGATTCTTTGATAAAGAGGCCGATTATCCACGCCTGTTGCAGCTGTGTTAGACGAAGTATTGGGAGCTGGCGCAGCATTATTAGAGGCTGGCACATTAGCTGGATCAGCAGCTTGAGGACGTGAAACTGCCTCTAGGTCCGCGCGAGCCTGATGGCAGGGATGCTGATTATTGTCACGAACGGCCGTTAAGAGTTGGGCAGTAGTCGTTGGTGCTGGCGTACCAGTTTGCCAATTGGGACGACCACCGGTTTCTGTCATAAGACAGGTAAAATAGGCCTCAAATTTCTCTGACCAAGTAGCATTGTCACGCATTTGAACACCGATAGTACTATTCAAACCCGACAAACGATACTCTCGAATCATTGCTGGATAAACAACTGTGGCTGGTGCAGTAGCCAGCTGATCACGCATAGTGACTACGGGAGTGTACTGATCAGCACAGGGATGAGACTCATTACTAAGGAGTTGAGCTCTCAATTGAGCGACTGTAGTCACCCCGCCAGTCTGCCAGTTATTAGTAGTATTCAAACACTGAGCAAGCGTATTCAGAAAACCCAAAACCTCACTGCGGCTAGGATCACGATAGGCTGCACGCGCATTGACCTTCTCTTCAGTGATATAGGTAGTCGCCACATTGTCACTCGATGCCTGAGCTGGAGCATTCGGTGCCTGAGCTGGAGCATTCGGAGCTGAAGCTGGAGCATTCGGTGCTGAGGCTGGATCGTTTGGGGCTGGAGCTGGATGCTGCGTTCTACAAGTACGTTCAATTCCTTGTTGCACAGTCACATTCATGTCATTTGGAGCATGTGTTCTAAGAAATGAATCCACTGCAGAAACCACACAATCATTATAAGCATCAGCATGAACAACCGAAGGAGAGATAGCAGTTGCATACACCAGTGAAGCCATCAGTGCCACCGCAAGCACACTTGTTTTTTTTTGCATCATTGAAAATTTGAACATAAAAGAGATTTATGATCCGTAGAATATCCGAGTCACAAACACCACCACGATATATGAGAACGAAGCAACCACAATACCGACACCAGTGAGCATAATAATCTGCTTCGCTTTGCCGATCTTGCCATTGTCACCACCAGCTGTCATATAAAGCACACCACCGTACATGATCGAAAGCACGGCAATAATCGCCAAGAAACCAGAAATATAACTAATCACATTATTGATAATCTTGTCGACACTGACTTTACCAAAGACCGAAAATGGGGTGACATTGACGAAGCCAGGACCAGTATAAATAGTACCATTACCAGCAGGCGCACCACTAACAGTAGGAGCGGGGTTGGCAGGGTTGGCAGGGTTGGCCGGATTAGCCGGATCAGCACCAGGATTTGCACCAGCCGCACCTGGAGCTGCTACAGCACCGCCAGGACGGGCACTTTCAGTAGCAACCAAGACAGCTCGGCAAGGATGACTTTGATTATTCCGAATCGCAGTTCTCATAGCTACAGGATCCGTCGTATTCAAAGCCTGGACTACAGTCTGAGTACCACTGGGTTGCAAAAGACAGTCACTAAAAGCATTGAGCTTCTGACGAGCAGCTTGATCACGACCAGCAGCGTTTCCTAGATTAGTATCATACGGAGCAATACCGCCACCACCAGTTCGCCAAAATGTAATTTTCGCAGTACGATCAGCGATCACCACAGCTGGATACTTGCCATTGGCATCAGCATCAGCTCTGGCTCGCACATTGGCAATCGCAGCTTGCTGAGCTCCACAAGGATGCAGTGGTGGACCAATCATCTTGGTCATCAAAGTAGTGGATGGATCATTGGTAGTAACTCCACCAAATTGCCAGTTGGGACGGCCTGTCGTAGTAGTTTCATAGAGACAAGTGATCAAGGCATCCAGGCCACTTACTAATTGAGTTCGATAATCAGCCTGAGGACTATTAGCTTGGCCAGCTACTGGGTCACGATATTGAGATTCAAAAGCCAACAGATATTGACCGAGAAAGTCTTGAACTACACCAGCAAAAGCCACCTGAGCACTGGCAAAGAAAACAGCAACAAGACTGATAATGGAAACCACAGAAGAGTATTTCTTTTTCATAAACTAAAAACGTAATGTGGTACCACCAGGACCGACCTCGAGAGGTCCAACCCGTAGACCAGTATTGATCGCGCTACTGAGTGACAATGCTGAGCTCACTACAGCGTAAACAGCGAAGACAATCAATAAGCCAACGAGTGTGCCCCAGACCAGCTTTTTGGCTTTGTCGATCTTGGACTGCTCTCCATTGGCAGTGATATAGACAAAACCAGCGTAAATGAGGAACATAATTCCTACCATACCAATAAAACTGAGAGCAAAGGCGGTCAGCTGTCCAAAGACATCTCTGGTCGATGTCAGCCGACTAAATGTCGCCCCCCGATATTGATCAGCATACTGAGATGGATCAGCAACTGGTAATCCTCTACTGGTATTGAGAAAACCACCCATAGTAGCACCAGTACTGGTCGCAGCCTGAGCTTGAGGGAAGAAAAACCAACTATGAAGGCCAATCGAAGCTAGAAGTAATCTTTGCAACATAGATTAAAATGAGATACTAGTACCCACAGAAACACCAGGCGCCCCATTCAAAGCCCCTGCTCCACCAGGAGTACCAAAGACAGTAACCAAAGTAGTGACTACTGCAAAAGAAATAATAATGAGAACAAAGCCAATCACTGCCCCGACTAAAATACCTCGACCGCTTTTGAACTGATCACCATTACCAGCAGCACTAATCATTTTGACACCACCAAAAATCATCACCGCCAAAGCGATCAAACCAAGAAAGCTCAAGGCAATATTGATGTAAAAAACTCCCACTGATTCGATTCGCTGAGAAGAAATCAAACCCGACCCACTTGGGTATGCAGGAAGCAGTGCAGAATAAAGATAATAAAGTGATCCCATAAAAATTAGAAGATACTACCAAGTAAAGTGCCAACACCGGTACCAATACCAAATTTCAAACCAGTACCATTAGAATTGAGACAAACACCCTGCTGAGTATTGACGCATTCATTCGCACCCGGCCTTGTGGCGGCAATAATTGTCGCCACGATCGCAAATGACACAATCACTAGGAAGAACCCAACAATCGCACTAGTCATAATACCACGCGACTTTTTTTGTTTTCCAGAGTCCCCCATCGCGGTGATATACAGATAGCCACCATAAATCAACATCACAAGAACACCTAGCGCGAGGAAGTCGAGTAAGAAGTTGATCAATAAAGTCACATACGCTTCGATTGAACTATAGGTAGGCACAGTGAAAGACGGTGGGGCAGCTGGTCTCGTATCATAACCATCAGCCCCCAGCTGGGCATAAGGATTGGTAGCATTACTATCTCCTGTCGCACTAGTGGCCGCAGGATTGGTGGTAGTCGGACTAGGGGGAGTCGGATTATTCGATGTAGGAGAAGTCAGGGAGTTTGCGGCTGATGATGCAGCGCCACTCACTGAGCTTGCCGCTTGACTAAGACTATTGCCAATACCAGGCACCTGGGCATGAGCTGGCAGAGCACCTAGCATCGTAGCTCCAAAAATCACCAGCGCAGCAATCAACCCAAATCCACTTCGAGATGTCCTTTGAAAAGTCATAAAAATTCTATTCTTGCTAGTATAGCACAACATTTTTTACTCGACCACTATTCGAACTGTAGCTTCATCAACCTGACCGGCAACATCAGTCACCTGAAGACGGACGACATAGATACCAGCCTGATCAAATACATGCTCGATACTACGACCGATTCCCTGCGTACCATCATTGAAGTCCCACTGAAAATCAGTAATGCTACCAGTAGAAGCAGAAGCATTGAAAAGTACTGATAGCGGAGCTACTCCTCGCTCGCGACTAGGATCGATCTGAGCCACGGGAGCGGCAACACGGACAGCAACTGGAAGCACCTGCTCACTGGTTTGGTTCGCAGTATCACGAACAATCAGCTTCATAGTGTAAACCCCAGGAGAATTATAGGTATGAGAGATCTTGGCATTGCCAATCACTTTCGCCCCATCACCAAAGTCCCATTCATACGCGATGATATTCCCATTGCGAGACTGTGAACCAGAAGCATCAAAAGCAACTGTAAAAGGAGCGTTGCCTGATGGTGAGCTGGGATTAGTAATAATCTGAATGGTTGGTGGCTGCAAAGTAGGCGCCACCACTTTGATAATCAAAGCAGCTGGTGCACTCTTCTGCCCATCATTGTCAGTGGTAATCAATGTCGTGGTAAATGTACCAGCTCGAGTAAAGGTATGATCAATTCTTTGCCCAGATACCTTGTCAGTACCATCACCAAAGTCCCAGTCATAACTAACAATCGAACCGTCTCTATCGACAGACTTTTCAGCACTAAAGCTCACTGGAAAAGGAAAAGAGCCTTCGAGTGCGCCACCATTTGTGGATAATGCTGGAGTAGAACTGATCTGAGCTGTAGGTGGCTGCTTAGGATTACCGACAATCACCGTCACACTATCTCTGCTAGTATTTCCTTCATTATCTTTGAGTGTCACATTGACGATGTAGGTACCATTTTCTTTAAAAATATGATTGACGATCTTCCCATCCTCTGGACGGTCGCCATCACCATAATCCCATTGGTAACTAGCGATCTGACCATCGTCAGTAGAATCTGCAGCACTCAAGCGGACTGAGAAGGGCTTCACGCCACGAATTATTTTCTTATCATCGGTTAGTTCAATTGGTGGGGTGCTACTCAACTGAATCTTGGGCCCATTCAGTGGTGGCAGCACCGTAATCACTACGGGATATTCAGTGACATCAAAGTTGTTATCTTTGAGTGTCAGTGTAGCAGTATAAGTACCTTCTGCTTGATAGGTATGTTCAGTTTGCAAGTCAGTAGTATTGTCTGAGTCGTCACCAAAGCTCCACACTGACTCAGTGATTTGACCATTTGGATCAAGCGAAGCTGTCCCATCAAACTTGACTAGCAACGGAGCTGGTCCTGTCAGGCTCATAGGATCTACTTTTACTACAGCTGTAGGACGAATATTGTTGATCACTACTGTAGTAGTCTTCTCAGTTTCATTATTATTCGCATCCGTCAGCGTCAGGGTCACCGTAAATCGGCCTTCTCGCTGGAAGACATGACTGAGTGAAGGACCGGTGCCTGTTTCACCATCACCAAAGTCCCAGCCAAAAAAGTTGCCCGTAGTCGCAGTCCCTTGTGCTTGAAATTGGACAGAAAACGGAGCTGCTCCTGTGAGTGCCGCAGGTTCAGTGATGATCCGCAAGCCTGTATCTACCGGTTTGTTCGTTGTCGGCAGTGAGACATTGCCAAGTAATAACGTAAAAATAATCCACAAGACAGCTGTAATGACTAATGTGACAAAAGATCGAAATAGGAGTCGACGAGCTTTTCTTACTTGATTTGGTTCACCCAGCGCTGCCAAATGCATGAAGCCACCGATCACCAAAGCGATGATGGCACAGACGAAGATAATTCCAAAAACAACATTACTAACTCGTGACAAGACAGCCCGAATATCAGTCTCTACTCCAAAAGCTGACAATAAATTATTACTACCGCTACTCAATGCTGCCACCAAAAGGGCAATCACAAAAATAACGATAAAACCAATACCAAACCACATCAGCAACTTCCGCGCGCCCTGCTCCCCGCCTGTTCTGACCGTGGCCTTACGTGACCCCGTATCCTTGACTGCAAAGCGGTCATTGACCTTGGCTTGTGCTGGTGTTTTCTTATCTGGTGGAAAATCAGAAGTAGTATCGTTGTCCATAGAGGGAGAGAGTAAGAAAATTAGGGAGTGACTGTGATGGTTTGTATCTCACTGACGGCTTCGCCACCATCTGTAGAGCGAATATGCAATTTCACTTTATAGGTTCCAGCTTGTTTGTAAATATGAGTAGTTTTGGGCGATCTCAATACCACCGTAGTACTATCACCAAAATCAAAACTGTATTCCGTAATCGTACCATCGACATCCACTGAAGTGCTAGCATCAAATTGGACAGTCAATGGAGCACGACCAGAGATAGGACTAGAAACAAAGCGAGCCTGAGCTGGTAAGTCTTTGACCACAGCTTGCACCTGCGTACGATTGATTCGACCAGCCACTGTATCTGTCACTGTCAAAGTCACGGTATAGGTTCCAGGCTTGGTATAAGAATGTGTAACGATAGCCCCATTCGCCAAAGCTGATGTATCACCAAAATCCCATGAATAATCTAGATTTTGATTCGCCTTCCCCAAGGTATTTACTGAGCTAGAACCATCAAAGGTAAAACTAGTGAGCAAGCTACCAGTTAGTGGAAAGCTGGGTGTATAGAATACAGAAGCAATCGGATTGCCACCATCTCCTACATATACAGGATAAGCTGATAGGGCCTCCTCACCTTCTTGGCTAAACACCTTGAGTGTAGCCAGGTAGCGGCCTGGGTTTTGATACACATGACTTTGGAGCTGCACACCTTGGTTGATGGTAGTACTTTCTACTACTGGAGATCCATCGCCAAAATCCCAAACAAAACGAGTGATCGAGTTGGTATCAGTCCGTGTCGCCAAACTACGAAAGCCGTTTCCCTCAAACATGATCGTAAATGGCGCAATCCCAAGTGCTGGGGTGTTTTCCTTTACCTTCATCGAAGACACCAACAATGAGCCGATGGTTACTACCTTCTGCGCAGTGGCGGTAAGGCCAGAAGCATCAGTAACCTGAAGAGTTACCGTGTTTGCACCCACAGTATCAAGCACTTTCGTCAATTTTGGTTCACGATTGCCACTGAGGTCATATTTGCCATCGCTATTGAAGTCCCAGCTGTATGACAAAGTATCATTGCTATCTGGATCAGATGAGCTACTGGCATCAAAAACTACTTTATTGGGAATATAAGGATCGAAGCTAAAATCAAATGTAGCTAAAGGTGCGCTTGAGCTGACCACAAACTGCTGACTCACACGACCACTGACACTACCGAGATTGGTACTGACCTGAAGAGACACATCATAGCGACCAGGCTTTGGAAATGAATAAGGAAATTGTTTTTGTTGTGAGCTAAATATTACCTCATTGGCTGCAGAAGTGATCTTCCAGTCATAGCGACTAATCACGCCCTGGGCAGCGGAAGAACCACTAGCATCAAAGGATAGTCTAGTAGCGGTAGTGATCGCACTAGTACCAACATCGTATTGGAAATCAAAATCAGCAGATGGTTGATTGGTATCATTGAGCAACAAAGTCTTCGTCACCTGTCCGATGTTCTGTGCTTCGTCGACCATCCTCAAAGTGACAGTATAAGTACCAGCTTTTTGGTAGGTATGAGTGACTGTTTGTCGAGCATTGAGCGCATTCTGATCCTGCGTAATGATTTCGGTAGCATCACCAAAGTCCCATTCTGCAGAGACAATTTTAGTGCGAGCATTGAACCCAGGAACCAATGCTCCAATACTTTCTTGAGCGGTAAAATCAAGATCAGTCGCTCCAAAGATATTTTGACTAAAGAAGGTCTTTTCAGCACGAGACCAAGTTGGCTGGGTAGCAGTGCGCACCTGCATCTTGATACTTGGAGGTGATGACAATACTTTGATTTTCTTTTTGGCAACACCAGCGAGTCCACCACTCTCGACCCGCAGCACAAGATCATAAGAACCGGGCACATCGTAAGCATGAGTCACAATCGCATTATCCTCACCATTGTCCTGCTTACCGTCGCCAAAATCCCAAGTCAATTTCAATTTGCCACTATTGGCTGGATCATAAGACGACAATCCTGAAATGGTAATTGGCTCAGATGCTGTGAGTGTGGTTTCATCAGGCACTGGGCCCAACAAAGAATCCTTGTCAGTCACTACTACCGCCACAGGAAATACCGGCGTGATTTTGACTTCTGCTGTAGTCGCTGAAAAACCTGACGGACCACGAACCATTAATTTGACCAAATAAGTACCCGCTTTCTGATAGGTGTGCGAAATATAAGAACCTTGGCCAAAATAACCATCACCAAAGTCCCAGAAGAAACCACTAGGATTGGGAATCGTACCAATCGGATCTTGGGAACCAGAAGCATCAAAGTTGATGACTTGGAAGGTAGAATTAGTCGCTTTGGAGGCAAGATTATTTTTCAAATCAGCTCGAACTTCGCTTGTACGCTCACGACTAGTAAACAAAATCTGCAGTGATTCGTACAAGAACACCGCCGCATCCATTTGCTTCTGATACTCAGGAACATCAATATTACCATTATTGGTTGAGGCGAGGTATCCAATCGCCATGATGTTATTACTCACACCTTTGAGACTCTCACCGATCAATGACATACTAGGAAAGAAGAACTCATCAGAGCCCTTCACATCATTGAGCGCTGTCGCCGCCAACACCAAAGAATCAGCCAAAATATTGAGACCAAAACCACTGAGCATAATCGCCTGTTCTAGCGGGATCACTTGTTGTCTTGCTTTCATATCTTCACCAACTTTCTGGAGAGCGGCACTATAGGCAGCGATGGTGCCAGAAATGTCCGTTTTCTCTGGTTGGACATTCAAAATAAAATCTGACACTTCTTTGAGATAGCTGGAAATATAAAGAAACCACTGTGACTGGGTGTCCATATTACTACGGACATAGGTGAGCTGCTGGCTCGCAGTGAGATTGTTTGTGGGGACGCTAGTTGGCTGCACCGTCGCTGGAGAACTACTGATCTGACTACCAGGAGCTGTAGTGGCAGTAATATCCACAGCAGCAAGAGCTGTAAATGGAGCAAGGATAGTACTAATCAGGATGATACTAGCGACAAGTTTCAGCTTCATAAGGGGGGAAATGAAAAAGGAAAACAATCCTTAGTTTGATTCAAATTGCAGCATAGCGATCTCCATGAGAGATGACCACAACGGGTTCTGGACTAGAGACGGAAACTAAAGCCTAGTCCTACACGTGATACGCCAGGTGCTGGGAAATTATTCACCACATTGAGACCGGTAGCATTGGGACTCACTTGAGGACCAATACCAGTGATCAATGTATTCACGGCTGCATATGATAATGCAATAATGACTACACCAATAACGGCGTAGCTGATAGTTTGCTTTCCTTTCTTGGCAGCCTCAGCTTCACCAGCTGATGACAAATAACGAAAGCCTCCATACACGAGCATCAAGAACGCAAGCACACCAACAAAGCCCAGGAAGAAGTTGATGATCTGAACGATCAGTGGCTCAAGCTGTGGAGTGTTGGCCTGGAGTACTGTCCCTTGAGGAACATGAATACCATAATTACTAAACTGTCCAAAACCTAAACCATTGAGACCATTGAGGTTGCCTGTAGCTCCTGCAATACCACCAGCGATACCACCCGCAATAGCACCTATTGCAGCACCAAGGGATGTGCCGCTACGACCACCGATCAAGCCACCAACAGCCCCACCAATACCAGCACCGGCACCGGCACCAGCAAAAGC
This sequence comes from Candidatus Altimarinota bacterium, assembly GCA_017984655.1. Classification (GTDB taxonomy): domain Bacteria; phylum Patescibacteriota; class Gracilibacteria; order RBG-16-42-10; family RBG-16-42-10; genus JAGNZB01. The sequence continues at coordinate 4,404 of JAGNZB010000028.1, read as the reverse complement.
ACCACCGATACCACTGACAACACTGTTCAAAGCATCAGCATGCGCCACACGTGGCAGAGCCAGCGGTGATAGCAACAAAGTCAGCGCTGTGGTGAGCGAAAGAAATTTGATCAGGAGCTTCCGTGACATAAAGTAAAAGTAAAGTTGAAGTAAGGTTGATTAGAAACCGACACCGACGCCGACATTGATTGATGGTGTATTACCAGCAGATATGGGTGTACTCGTGCTACCTGTCTGTCCACCTGTCAGTGCAATACTGACAATTGAATAGGCAAACAACGCGACAATAATACCAGTAATTGATCCCCAAATCGCCTTGGTTGCTTTGGTAATCTGCCCAGAGTCACCACGAGCAGTCATATACATGTAGCCACCATAGACAAGATACGCCACGGCCACAGAACCAATCAGTGACAAAAGCACATTGGTAATACTGATAATCAAGATATTTGCCCCACCGATATCGATACCAGTCGCAGGATTGAAGATCGTACCGATCGCTCGAGCAAGAGTCACCACCATCATACCGATCACCGCATAGAGTACGGCATCCTTCGCTTTTTTGATCGCACCGTCTTCACCACGTGCCGTGATATAGAAATAGCCAGCGATGACAATATAAATCGCCGCCACTGAACCTGCGAGACCTTGTAAGATACCAATAATCAACATAAAGAAATCCTGCGTATTAGTCAGCTGCGGCACACCAGCCACATCAGAAGGAAGCGGGATCGCATATACTTGAGGAATGAGCCAATTGAGAAAGTGAGCCATAATGTGGGGTTAACTAGCGAGACGAGGTAATTGATCAGTCACAATACGAACAATCAAGAAAGAAAGGGTCACAACAACCAAACCAGCCAATGCCCCAAATATTTTGGTCTTCCCTTTTTGCTTTGTATCGACATCAAATCCCCAGATATATTGACTGGCGCCCAAAAATACAAAAAATATCGCGATTCCGCCAGAGAGACCAAGCATAAAGTCAATAATATAGGTCAGCAGTGGTGCAATATCTGAAAGATGCGGATCATCGAGAATATAATCTCCTTGATTCGGCGTCAGCGTGGTTGCAACGCCATAAACAACATGTGTCAGCAGTGAATTTATCATTGATTTAGCAAGAAAAATGAAAAGACTTCGTACTATTATAACAGCTTTTTGGTAATTGTACCAACCTCATCAGTTCGTTTTACTACTCCCCAGTGTTGCAGATTGTTCACTGTCACTTCAGCTGGATGGTGAAAACGGTTACGCCGACCGACACTGATAAAGATTTCTGAGGGCCTGACCAGACCAAGAAAACCCGGAAAAGAACTCGTCTTGCTACCATGATGAGCAGCCTTGAGACAATCAGCCTGCAGGCGCACACCATAATAATCTCCCAAGATTTGTTCAAGGGGGGCCTCCATATCTCCCGTAAGCAAACAACGCCAATGTGGTGTCTTGAGCATCATCACCACTGAAGCATTGTTCACGTTTTTGAATTGTCTTTCCTGCTCAAATAACGAAAAAGGATAGAGAATATCCAGGGACATATCTTTGCTCAATTGCCAATCTACACTGGCCTCAGCCCACCAGAGCCTGAGGTGCTCTTGCTGAATCACCCGCAGCATTTGTTCGTACACCACACTTGAATATCTAACATTGCTCATCACCACACCACCGACTTGATAACGTCGAATCACATCGAGGAAGCCACCAATATGGTCAGCGTGGGGATGGGTAAGAAAAATCAAATCAATAGAACGCTCTGATAATGTCATCATCTCATCCAGGGCAGACAATACTTGTGCATCAGGACCAGTATCGATCAAAATGTTCTGCCCACTAGCAGTCTTGATCAACACAGCATCCCCCTGTCCAACCGACAAAACAGAGAATGATGTCGAAGCTGGCCGTGATTGATGAAGGTACATCACGAATAACACCCCAGCTAAGTGCAAGCACACAACCACTATCAAGACTAAGTATCGCAAATACAACATATAGATGAGTGAAGATCACTAATTCTTGAAGCTTAGCAAAGCAGACATGAATCCTTACCTTTGCTTTTTGGAGAGTAATAGTGATAAAATAAGGAGAAATTCTATTTCACTTTATCCCAAGAACTACCTTAAGCCCCCCCCCTTATGGCATCAGTCAATGACGTATCATCACAAACATCCGACAACGTCGTCGGCTTCGTCAATACTGTAATCAACAAGTTACCAGCGCTCTTCCTCGCTATCCTGGTCTTTGCCGTCGCTTTTCTTTTGGCCAAGGTAGTCAAGGCATGGGCCCAGCGCTCTATCTTGAAGTCAGGAAGCAACGAGGGCGCAATGAACATCGTCGGCAAGACAGCCTACATCGGGACAATCATTCTTGGTTTGACGGTAGCACTCAAGATCCTCGAGATTGATATCAGTTTTATTGTAGCTGCGATGGGTTTTGGATTGGGATTTGCAATGAAGGATATTCTAGAAAACTACTTCTCAGGAGTACTGATCCTGGTACAGAAACCATTCAATGTCGGTGACGTGATCAAGGCTGGCAACTTTGTGGGCAAAGTAGAAGAGATTGCTGCCCGAGCCACATTTCTTCGTGTCTTTGATGGTCAGCGGGTAATCATCCCAAACTCCACCATGATATCAAGCGCGGTGATCAACTATTCTTCATTCCCAGAACGCCGTGTCAACATTGATTTTTATGTCTCATATGACACAGACTTACAAAAAGCGACTAGTTTGGTCACACAGCTGATGAAAGAAAATACTAAGATCATGCAACAACCAGCCCCCTACATTACTATCAAAGGTTATGGTGATAGCAACATCGATCTTGTCGCTCACTTTTGGGTAGACCGCAGCCAGGCAAACTGGATCAAACTGAGCACTCAAATGAAACAACAGATTTTGGAAACACTCAATGCAAATGACATTGGAGTTTCTTACCCAGTGATGACGCTCAATATGAATCAGCATGATTCAGAGGACATGTATAAAGTAGCAGAAGCACAACCAAAACAACGCCAAGCTAGCCCCGAAATGATTATTCCTCGACAAGCCACGGACGATATAGTAGAAAGTTCTATGCACCTCGAGCCCATTCTTCCCGGGGAAGAAGACAATTTTAATGCTCAAGGATAAGTCTCTATCGTATGACCAACACCACATCAGGATCTGATCCTGTAACAAACGGAACTAATCCGACTTCATCAAGCTCTGAACCTACTACCGACCCTACTATAGAAAGTAGAACTCAAGGCAAACGAGGCAAGTACATCGTCACCATTGATCGTGCCAAATGTATCAGTATTGGCAACTGCGTTGCGTTTGCTCCTGATGTATTTGCGCTAGACGATGAAAGCATCGCAGTCATGCAGCCTGTACCTACAGACCAATCACCACTAGTCAGTGATGACGAGACTGTTTTGATGGCGGCAAGGAGCTGCCCTACTCAAGCGATTATTATCAAAGACGCCGCCACTGGCGAACAGGTATTCCCTTAGAAAACAGATCTTGCCATCATCTGACGAAGTAAGAAAATGATTTTTGGTATCGAAGATTAATCTCACTACTAGCTATGTTATAGTTGTGTTGATTAATTGTCCCCCATGCGTTTTCCCAAGACCTTTTTCACGCTCTTCAGTATCGTTGGCATGCTACTTACCATTGGTATTCATCTTCAACCATTGCTTGCTGCGGGAGAGACAGCTCCTCAAGTAATCATCAGTAGTCCACAGAATGATGAACGAATCGTCTTCCCCTATGGTGGTGCTAGTGGCACAAGGACACTGGCATTTATGTTTGACCAGTCGATCACCAGTCGCGGGGATATTGCAGATGTCATCGAAGTCACCAATACCAGCACCAATGCCTTGATTCCGCCAAGCAAGCTTGAGATCTATGGCAATATGCTTTACTTCACTAGTAGAGACTTTACCTATAGCAGCACAGGCGTGAGCTATGAAGCGACTATTCATGCTGATCAGATCTTCACCACGGCATCAGCAACAGGCATGGCAAGTGACTACACCATCAATTTCAGCCTAGTGAATCCTGGCAATACTAGTCCTGAGAACGCACCCAGCATTCGAATAGAACAAGGCATTCTCACGCCTCAAGTCACTATTGACCAAACGGATGTCACAGCTATCTACAAGCTCAGCGTCTACAATACCGGTGAGTACGACCTGAGCACTATCACACTCAAAGTAGCTTTTCCCAAAGGATTTAGTTTCGATAGAATTCTTTCAGGTAACTTCACTGCAACAGCAATGAATACCGAGGGCAACTTAGTGGAGTTCCGATCAGGTAGCTTGCTCAAAAACAATGGCACCGATGCTACTTTTCGTGTCAATGTACTAACTGGGGCAAGTCATACTTCTGGGCGAGTAGGAGCTGGCGTGTACAATAGTAGCAC
>JAGNZB010000027.1 GCA_017984655.1 Candidatus Altimarinota bacterium | reverse complement strand
ATCCTGAACCGTGTGAAGGATCCTGCCGAGTATCTCGGTTCACACATTCTTCCACCCCAAACCTTATCGGATTACATTTACCTTAACTTTCACCTTTACCTTTCATGAGCGAGAATTCTGACTAAAAAGTGAAGGTAAATGTGAACGTAAAAGTAAAGATTGAGTTACTTTGTTGTTAGTTATGCAATGGTAATTACTCTTTGAATTCCAAGCTTCTCAATAAAGTATCGATCATGAGAGACGACGAGCATGGGGATCGGTTGTTCACAGATTAGTTTTTCTAGTACCTCACGGGTGAAGATGTCTAGGTGATTTGTGGGCTCATCGAGGATCAATAGTCGGGGATCTTGGCTGAGGATGATTGCTAGTTCTAGACGTCTTTGTTCGCCATAGCTCATGGTTTCTACGGTGTTGTCGATGAAGTCGGTGGGGAAGAGGAAGCGATGGAGTACGCCTCGGGCTACACTTTCGGATTTTCTGGTGGCGTTCATGAAGGTGTCGAGGACGGTGGTGCCGGCTGGAAGGTGGCTGTGTTGGCTGAGGTAGCCGAAAGTGACTTTCTGACCAAGCTGGATATAGCCTTGGTAATCATGATCTTCGTCAGCGATGATATTGAGCAAAGTGCTTTTGCCTGCGCCATTGCGACCTTGGATTAGTACTTTCTCAGTGCCATGGATAGCGAAATTGACACCCTGTAAGAGTTTGCGATCGCCAAATTGTTTGCCTTCGACCGTGACTTTGAGCGCTAGATTGATGGTGGTGGGGGTGAGCCTTGGTGGCTTCATCACTGGATCGAGAATTGGTTTGGTGATGTGGTTTTCTTCCGCTTTTTCTAGGGTTCTTTTCTTGGCTGCGAGGATGTCGCTAAATTTGAGTTTGCCACTAGAATTATCGCGGATCCATTGTTTGAGTTCGTCGATTTCTTGTTGTTCCTTCTCATATTGTTGAAGGAGGCGAGTGCGGAAATGTTCTCGCTGGGTCAAGAAGTCGCCGTAGTTGCCGGTGTACTTCTGGATTGTCTGATACTGGCTATCCATTTCCCAGATCTCTTGGATGACATTACAAATCAGGCTGCGATCATGGGAGACAATGATGATGGTGCCGCGAAACTTGGTGATGAATTGTTCGAGCCAGTTGATACCACCCTGGTCGAGATTGTTCGTAGGCTCGTCCATGAGGAGAATGGTGGGCTCACTGAGCAAGAGGCCAGCCAATGCTACTTTGATGCGCTCACCGCCACTGAGGTGCGCGATATCGGCAATCAAATAGTCCGGTGCTAGACCGACTTCCTGCATAGCGATATCGATCTGGTATGCATGCCAGGTCTCAGCGATCAAACTTTCTAAATATTCTCCCACCAAAGTGTGCTCGCCAAAGTCAGGTTCTTGGGGGAGGTAGCCGATGATCTCTTGATAAATCGCGATTTCGCCTGGTACCGTTTCATAGATGCCCGCAATACTCTTCAATAATGAAGATTTGCCACAGCCATTCTTACCAACGATTGCAATACGCTTTTTCGCTTTGCCTTCGATATTGGTACTAAAGTGGCGCAGTAGGTCGGTCCCGGTATGGTTGATCGTCAGATCAGTAATCTTGAGCATGCACGAAGAGCTTGAAGTAACACCGTGGTAGTGGAACTATAAGTTAACTGAGATAGGTTGGATAGGGTGGAAAGAATGAAGCTACTTCACGCCTAGCTATCCACACTGCTCCATGCTTCGTCAGGACTGCTCGCTGTCTTTCCTGGGAACGCTTTGATCGCAGCTAGTATCTTTTGTAATTGCTCTTTGGTGTAGCTTCCTTTCGCTTTGGGATCAAGGAGTGGATGTCGTGCCATCACTCGAGTATTGTCATTGGATAGCAATAGCTCAAGTGGTTCTTGGATACCTTCCTTGATATTATGCATGCCATAGTAGCCACTATGGCCAGTCGGCTTAATCATGTCTGGATGATCTTTCAAAATGTCGTCAAACGGTCTACTCCATTGTGGGCCTCGTTGTCGATTGTTGGCTACAATCAAGTCAGCGATGTCATTTAGCAATTGTTCCACAAGATCATCTTTTGTTTGTTGGTCATCAATTTGCGCTAGCTTATTTACCTTAGTGACGAATGCGTCCCAGTGGTGTGCTACACGAGCCATTACTTGGCCACTTTTGGCACCGTTTTTTTGTAGTTCTTCTAGGCGAAATGCACTTCCGTCAGAGAGTGGTTTGGGATCTTTGTGAAAGACAGCATCAAGGCCTGTACGTATTTGGCTAGTCTCAATTTCTTGAATAAACTTAGTTGCATCAGCACTCTTTGCGTTGGCTCTGTATAGTCGAGCTGCATAGAAGTTGTCCAGCCAACGAAGCCATTTTTCAGCATTGGGTACACTTTGGGCTAGTTTGTCAGATACTTTTCGACAGTTAGCATGGAATAACTGTCTTGGTGATGTTGGTTCTTTTAATCCATCAATACGACCGTCCATAGGAATGTATTAGTTTCTTTGTATTATACAACAAATGACGATATATGTAACGGCTTCCACAATATAAAATGCTACTGTCTCTCATCTGTATCAGTAAGCAAGGTTACTGATAAGTGACTTGGGATTGATTGTCATTCTTTAGTTGAATTTTAAACTGTCAAAAATCACACTTGATGGAGGGGATCCGAGGGGGAAATCTATTTGAAAGATGATGTCTTTCGGCCTTGTGAAGAATATTGCTTGTTCTCGTGGCTCTAGAGTCCTTGATCCTGTGATCTCATGAAAGATATCTGTTACCCATAGTTCATAAGCTTCATGCCCATCAATCCTAATTTTCGCAGATTCAGGCTTGATGGAGTTGGTGGCGATATTTTTGTTTTGTATAAACTCGACATACTTTGCTAATGGTTCTTTTCGGAGAGCGATAGTGTCTGCTAGCTCAGTGTAACCTTCCAAAAGCTCAGGATCCAAGGCATCAATGCTAAAGAGAAAGTCGTCCTTAGCTGAGAACACTGCAATCGAACTGGCAGCATTGATGTCACCTGGTAGGTCATCGAGCTTACTTACTCTAGCTGTTTGGGGATATGAAAAACTGTAATGATACTTGGTGTTTTCATAGACTAGTCTTTCTTGGTTGTCCGGGGTGGTAGAGCTCAATGGCTGAGAGCTGATTCCTGGACTTGTCGCTACTGGTGAAGGGGGGCTTATAGGCATTGATGATGGCGCAGGTCGTCTAGCTAGAGACATTTTACAAGCAGCAGTTTGTAAGCTATCTGATAGGTCAAAGACTTGATGGTCCAAGCAAATCTGTAGAGCAATGGTGGGATTGCTCTCATACATTGGTCTGGCAATTGCTAATGCACAGTCAAGTTCCAGTCCTATTACTCTTTCTCCTGGCGCTAGCTGTGCTTCTTTTTCTTTGAGGCAGGCGCTAATTTGCTTCTCATACGGGCGCATCTGCCAGAATGACTGGATCTTGGTAAATAAGCCTTGTTGCCACAAAACACTGTAGAGAAAAAGCATTATACTAATCCCAATTCCAATATAACTTTTGTAAGATCTAGGTGCTGTTGGTAAATCAGTCATGGTAATGATGAAAATGATGCTATGTCACTGTAGCATCAACTGCAGATGACGAATATTTTCTTCCTTGGTATTTGTTGGAATTGTGACTATGCTAGCTATATAGGTAACTTCTTTTGTATGGCTACACAATTTGCGACCTTTGGTGCCGGTTGTTTCTGGGGAGTGGAGGAGTGTTTTCGCACCTTGCCTGGCGTAGTAGCAACTGCTGTTGGCTATGAGGGGGGTACGGTGGTCAATCCTACGTATGAGGATGTCTGTAGCAACAAAAGTGGTCATGCAGAAGTAGTACAGGTGACCTATGATCCTGCACTGATTAGTTATGATGAACTGCTAAGGATCTTTTGGGAAAATCATAACCCGACTTCCCTCAATAGTCAGGGGCCAGATTATGGTACTCAGTATCGTTCGGTGATCTTCTTCCACAGTCCCGAACAAGAACAACTAGCTATTGCTAATAAAGAGAAGCTTGCTCAGTCTGGAAAATTCTCTCGCCCGATAGTGACGCAAATTGTCCCAGCCCAGGCTTTTTATCGAGCTGAAGAATATCATCAGCAGTATCTGGCCAAGCGTGGTGCAGACTCATGTCATATTTAGGTTGTCTTCTACTAACTATTCAGACTCTGATCGATGAAGCTGAGAATGTCAGTGGATTCTTCTACTAGTTTGATTTTCGATTTTCCAGGGCCATGACCAGCGCCTGCTTCACTGCGGAGTAGTGTCAGTGATTGTGGTGATAATTGCTGGAGTTGTGCTGCCATCTTGCGAGCATGGAGTGGATGCACTCTGGTGTCTTGATCTGCTGTAGTGAATAAGAAGTTGGGATACTTGGTATTCTCTCTGACATTGTGATAGGGGCTCCACTTTTTAATCCATTCCCATTCAGCTTGTTTCTCAGGATCACCGTATTCATTGCGCCAGCGGCCACCCATGAGGAAGAGATGGAAATGCAGCATGTCTGTTAGTGGTACTTGTGAAACCACTGCTCCGAAGAGCTCAGGGTGTTGCATGGCTACGGCAGCTACCAAGAGCCCGCCATTGCTGCCGCCGTTGATCGCTAGCTTCTCAGCGTTGGTGTACTGCTTCTCGATCAAGTATTGAGCTGCTGCTGCCATGTCATCATAACTATTTTGTTTCTTGGCGAGCATGCCATCTTGATGCCAGCGAATCCCAAATTCTCCACCACCACGAATGTTCGCAACTACTAAGATGCCACCCTTTTTGATGAACCCTAGAAAACGGCGAGGATAAAATGGAGGAGTGACACTACCAAATCCACCGTAAGCGTAAATGATAGTGGGGTTGTTGCCATCGAGGACGGTGCTTTTTGATCGCACTACAAACATTGGTATTTGAGTTCCATCTTTGCTAGGGTACCAGACCTGTTCCACCATGAATTGATTGGGGTCGAGGTGGGCTGACGCTTTTAAGTAATGAGTTAGTTCACCATCGAGATAGCGATAGACGTCCTGGCTGTGTAAGAAACTGAGGGTAGAGAAGAAAAAGAGATCAGTTTTGCGATTGTGGGCGACACCAACGACTTCACTCAAGGGCTCACTACTCAATGTCTTGAGGAAATTACCCTGATGATCGAAGAGTGTGATTGAGGCGCAAGCGTTGATCAAATACACCCCGATAATCATGCTCTTTGCTACTTTCATTACCTGCAAAATATTTTCATTTTCTGGGACCACTATTGGCAAGTCTTCTATTGTTACTGGGTCTTTACTAGTGAGCTCGTATTTGAGAATGCGATTATTGGGAGCGTGGTAATTGGTACAGATATAAAGCGTCGTGCCTTTGATAGCACAGCTGAATTGAGCATGATAACCGACTGCAAGTGCTGTATAGGTCTGTAATTTGGCATCGTAGATATGGACTTCGTTCTCAGTCCAGTTGTCACTACAACAAATTACTAGATAGCGGCTGTCCTCAGAGATCACCATCTCATGAATCATCTCTTGCTTGGGGCGCCCATCTCCCCAGATCTTTTGATCGACACCCTTGCTGCCAATTTGGTGATAATACACGGCATAGTAATACAGCTCATCACCCAGCGGGACAGTTCCTGGTGTGGGTAAACGGGTGTAGTAAAAACTTTGTTCATCGTCATCCCAGGCGATATTGGTATGACGAGCGTAGGGGATAGTATCTTCTAAGTTTTTGCCAGTATGCAGATCTTTGATGGCTAATGTGGCATCTTCACTACCATTCTCAGAGATACCATAGATCAAATAATGGGCCTGAGGTGACACATACCAGTAGTCCAATGACGCTTGACCGGCTTGGCTGAGCTTGTTTACATTGATTAATTCTTGTGGCTCACCAGTTTCGCCTTTTTTCCACATCAAGATTTGTTGATTGTCCTCTGGGCGTAGTTCACTCCAGAAATAAACGTCATTGCGAACGATGGGAGCTGAGGCTGAAAAGTGCGCGAAATCTTTGGTGATTTGTTCTCGATAATAATCTCGACTGCTGCACTGATCGAGCCATGCTTTGGTAAATTGGTTCTGTGCTGCCAACCACTCCTCAGTGTCTTTGTTCTCTATTTCTAACCAACGGTAGTTGTCGGTGTAGGGAGTACCATGCAGATCTTCAGTGACTGGTCTCTTGGGTGTTCGTGGATACTGAAACATAGAGAGATATTAGTAGACAGAGTATTACTAGCTGACTCTTTTGGCATGATCAAGGAGATGGAGGGCGTGATCGAAATCCATTGCTTCTTCGATCTGGCCATTATTGATAAACATAATGGTATCAGCTGCTTTGATTGTGTTGAGGCGATGAGCAATGATTACCTTGGTTGTACTCTTTGGTAGGAGTTCTATCAGTTTGTTGAGCAATTGTTCAGTGACGGTGTCGATATTGGCTGTCGCTTCATCGAGAATCAAGAGCTCCGGTTTGCGGAGAATGACACGCATGAAGGCGATCAACTGTTTCTGACCCAAAGTGATATTCTCACTGCTAACTACCGTGGCAAGCCCCTCTGGAAATTTCTCCAAGAAAGCGGCCATACCGGCATCAGTGATATATTTGCTGACAATTTCATCGTCACAGTTCTGTAATGTGAGATTGCCATAACGAATGTTTTCGCCAATCGTGCCAGTAAATAGCAGTGGATCTTGTAAGATGAAGCCGATACTGGCTGTCAGTACTTCAGGCGGATAGCTACGAATGTCCTGACCTTTGAAGTAAATTGTGCCACTGGTGGGATCATAGAGCCGACTCATCAAGCTGGCTAATGTGCTCTTGCCACCACCTGTAGGACCGACGATGGCATACGTCATCCCAGACAATAAACTAAGAGAGATGTTCTTGAGTACTAACTTTTCGGCAGTATAACCAAAACTAACATCATCAAACTGCATCAGTTGATGAGTGCGAGTGCTATTGGCTTGAGTGGGCACGATCACTAAGTCGTTTTCGAGATTCAAAATAGTAGTGATTCTTTGCCATGAGGCCATTGCCATTTGAATATTGCCGATGATTGTCCCCATGATTTGTAGTGGGCCATAGAATTTCTGGGCGAAACTGAGAAAGGCGATCAAGATACCAATAGTGATCGTACCTTGGCTGATCAGATACAGGCCATACAACAGGATCAAAGCATTAGCGATATTGCCAGCGCTGTCATAGATCGGTTTGTAGATACTGTTGGCAATACTGGCTTTGATCGTGCCTTTGTAATTGTCTTGATTGAACTCAGCGAGCTTGTCTGTGAAGTACTGACGCTTATTGAAGGCGACAATCACCTTGAAGTTGCTGAGACTCTCTTGGATTTGTCCAGAAAGGTTGCCGGTAGCAGCAGCCCCCACTTTGTTTGCTTTGGAGACCATTGGCTCGATGATCTTGGAGAGTATGAAAATAATCAGGGTGCTAGCCAACATCACTAGTCCTAGTTGCAATTGAATAGTCAGGACAAAGATACCAATTCCTACGATCACAAAGATGTTTCCTAAGAAGCGCATGATGCTTTCTGAGAGAAATTGATTGAGCTTGTCGGTATCATTGTTGATCCGTGACGTGAGATCACCTGCCTTGTTGGCCTGAAAGAAGGCTACTGGGAGACTCTGGAGTTTGTTGAAAATACTTTGGCGTAAGCGATAGAGCATTCTTTGTGCGACACCACCCATCAATGTCATTTGAAAATAAGAGGTGGATAGTGAGGCTAAATAGAGCACTATCAAACTAAAAATAATTGAGGTTAGTCCGGCTAGGTTGTTGTTGACGATATAGTCGTCAGTGGCTTTTCCGATCAGGTACGGTGTTACGATCGCTACTGCTGAGTTGAAGAGGACGATCAGGATTGCCCAGATCATTTTGTAACGATCTTTGCCGAGATAGCCCAGGAGCATCTTGCTGCTCGTCCATAGGCTTTCTTGCTTGGTGTAGTGTGAGAGAGTGTAATTCATATTTTATGATTCAGAGCTTTTTTGGGATTCACTGATTTGTTTGTATTCCAATGACTGCTCTAAGAGTTCTTCATGAGTGCCGACTGCGACTACTTCGCCTTCCATGAGGACGATGATTTGATCGTATTTTTCAATTGGTCTGATTTTTTGCGTGATAGAAAGTAGGGTGAGATTGGGATAATTCATTTCGATGGCGTTCAAGATTGCTTGTTCTGTTGCTTGATCGACTCGGGCAGTGAAGTCGTCGAGAAGCAAGATCTTGGGATTGAGTGCCAATGCTCGTGCCAACATTAGTCTTTGCTTTTGACCTCCGGATAAGTTGCTACCGCGCTCATTGATTGGTGTGTCGAGACCTTGGGGCAAAGAATTGATCAAGTCACTGAGCTGTGCGGTCTCGATTGCTTTCTCAATTGCGGCACTATCACTGCTCTCAGCCAGTTGAATATTTTCGCGCAGTGTGGCATTGAGAATACTGCTATCTTGGAAAACTAAGCCGATCGATTTCTGTAGGGCTTCTCGGCTGTATTCATTGAGCACATTTCCTTCTAGTTTGATTGTGCCGCTGGTGGGGTCGACTAAGCCTGCTAACAAGTAAAGGATCTGGGTCTTACCAGCAGAGATCGGTCCCACAATGGCATTCTTAGTACCTGGTTTGATTGTAAAAGAGATAGCTTTGAGCACGGTTTTGTTGCCATAGGCTAGTGATACGTGGTCAAAATCGATACTGCCCTTGATCTCACTAGTGAGGTTGCCGAAGTTGTTGGTGACTGGGCTTTCTAGAACCTCACTGATTCTTTGCCAAGCGATAAATGAACGAGAGAGCGCATTACTAATGAAGGCTATAATGAAAATTGGCATGATCAACATGCTAGTGTAGGCGAAGAATGCTGAGAAATCTCCCAGTGTCATATCACCACGAATCACATCTTGGCCACCGTACCAAAGGATAATTAGAATTGTGCTATTGGCAATCACGTTGATGATTGGAATCAAAGATGCGAAACCTTTGACGATAGCAATCCCAATATTGGTGCTGGTACTATTCACCTTATCGAATTTGTTGATTTCTTCTGATTGTGAATTGAGGACACGGATCAAGCTCGAAGCGACGATGCTTTCATTGACGACGCGATTAATTCGCTCCAAGTTCTCTTGGTTCTGGCGGAATAACTTACCGATACGGCCAAAGATAAACATAAAGCTGATCACGAGTAGGGGAAGGACTGCCAGTGTCAGTAGTGCTAGTTTGCTATTGATCACGAGTAGGGCGATGGCGCTACCAACTAGGATCAAGACTGCAGAAAAAATTGCTACGAGTCCTTGAGAAATTAAGTTTTTGACATTGTCGACATCACTGGTCATCACCGTCAGTAGTTTGGCTACACTCACGGTACTAACGTAATGAAAGCTCTGATTAGCAATCTTTTTGCTCAGATCTTTTCTCAGATCAAATGCTACTTTTTCAGAAGCATAACTAGCTAGTGCTGATTGACCTAGCGTGAGGATTGCAACGATCAAAGTGATGCCGAGCAGGACCCATAGAATCAAGCTGACTGGAATCACCTGTGTCGCTTGATATTGATCGATATAACCCGCAATAATCTTGGGCAAAACAATCGTGATCCCATTGGCCAAGACCGTAATTACCAGCAGTGGAATGATCAGCTTCCAGTAAGGACGGAAAATCGTAAAGATAGAAGGAGACTTTGGTGGCATAAATAGGGTAACAGCGGAAAGAAGGCGTGGGGGAATTATAAATTATAAATTACAAATTACAAATGGGGGATGGGAAGACGGCTCTTAATTAGTAATTAGGGATTGGTAATTATGAATTGGGTCTCAGGGGCTGCCTCACAGCCCGCCGTCCTGAGCGCAGCCGAAGGATCTTGCCGAGTATCTCGGTTCCCCACTTTCTCCCCCCCCACTCAGCTCATTTTACCTTTACCTTCACTTTTACCTTTACGTTTCTTTCCGGAATTTTTCGCTCATGAAAGGTGAATGTGAAAGTAAAAGGAAAGGGAAAAGTTCCCCACCAAAAAATTACTAATTTCTAATTACTAATTAACAATTAATTACATTTTCATTAATCCAACATTCGCTTCTTTTCCCAAGTCAGCCTATCATCACTGTCCACTAAATCTTCTCTTTGTGTTTATTCCAAGTGGCCCTCGGGCAACGGCTGTGATTCTGCGGGGACATGAAGTACTGTTGATGGAACGGTTCAAGGAGGCTGAGCATTATTATGTGTTTGGTGGTGGTACGATTGAGGAAGGGGAGGATCCGGTAACTGCGGTGATTCGTGAAGTGGCAGAAGAGTTCAACTTGATTGCGCGCTCACCGGAGCTCTTGTTTGAACTGGAGAATGGTGCTCGTCATGAATATTGGTTTTTGATTACGGATTTTTATGGTGATGTGCAGATTGGTGGTCCTGAGAAAGAGCGGATGACTAGCACCAATCGCTATGTGCCCGTGTGGAAGAATTGGGCAGAGTTTGCCTCCATGACGGAGTTGATGCCTGCGCATGGACGTCTGCGTATTTATGAATACTTAGTCGAGCATTATGGCTCTGCTATGGTATAGTGTGGCCACTGAACTATTTGTCGTATGCGTAAATTTCTTGTCGCTCTTGGCTGTCTAATACTGAGTGGGTGCGGTCAAAGTACACCTATTCCCGTTGTGGCTAGTAACCCTGATGAATGTCGATTTCTGACACAGGAGCAGGCGACTACTATTTTTGGCAGTGAGACTCGACTGGATTTACATTCGCAGAGCAAAATTGCCAATGTCTATACTGGCTACGATTGTGCTTATGCTGTAGACAAAATATTTGATCCTGACCGTCGCCTGATCGGCTATGAGCTCAAATTAGCTCGAGACCTAGCTCAAGCAGAAAAGCTGTATGCTGCTGCCGAGCAAAAGCTGCGGTTGAATCCTCAAGGACCAATTACTCTCATTGATGATGTTGCTGAGCGTGCATTTGTTAGTGGGCCGAAGTCATTGGCTGAGGATGGTCGCAAGGAAAAATTGACTGCAAAGCTCTACATTCGACAGGGGAATAGCTTCTTGATTGTGACCTATACCTATCCTCAGGGTGTGGACAGTAATCCCGCTGCGATCTTGAAGCAGGCAGCTGCTTTGATCCTAGCCAAGATCTCTGCTTGATTATGGCTACTTCTCGGATTGCAATTATCGGAGGAGGGGCGGCAGGGATGATGGTAGCAGCTACTTTGCTTGAGCTTGGCTGCCCGGCTGAAATTCACTTGTTCGAGAAGAATCCTAGTTTGGGTAAAAAGGTGATTATTAGTGGTGGTGGTCGGTGTAATGTGACGACCGGTATTACTGATACTGTCCTCCTGAACCAGAAATATATTCGTGGTCAAAGATTTTTGCGTGCTGCCTTGGCGGCTTTTCCTCCTGATCGAGTCAAGGTGTGGTTTGAGCGGCATGGTGTGCCTCTCAAGATCGAAGATGATAATCGGGTTTTTCCTCAATCAGATAAAGGAGAAGATATTGTCGCTTTGTTTGTCCGGCTATTTGCTCAAGGCAAAGTCACCGTACATCTTGGTGAATCTATCCTTTCACTGAAGAAAACTGGGGAGTATTTTGATCTCGTCAGCACGAAGTCAGTCTATCAGTTTGATGCTGTTGTTTTGACGACTGGTGGCAATGCCTACCGTCATACTGGTTCTACTGGGGACGGATATGCTTTTGCTCAGAGCTGTGGCCACACCGTGACTACCTTGGGACCATCACTGAATAGTTTTGAAGCTGCTGATCAATGGTGCAAGGAACTCAGTGGTATTGCCCTTCCTCAAGCAGCCTTGGCGTATCAGTCCAAAAGAGTGGAGGGCCCCTTTTTGTTTACTCATTTTGGTATTACTGGGCCAGTGACATTTGCCTTCTCGGCCCATGTTGCTTTTGAGCCGATCACAGCTAGCCAGCCCTTGGTAGTTAGTCTCTATCCGTTGGGCTATGCGACCTTTGATCATTGGGAGGCTAACTTTTTGGACTTGATGGCGACTGCTCCACGCAAGTCACTCCAAACCGTGCTGCATACGTATTTGCCAAAAAGATTAGTGCTGGCTTTATTGGCCTTAGCGCATCTTGATCCTAGTATTGAGATGCATCAGCTGACCAAGGCTGGCCGACATGCTTTGGTTCATCTATTCACTGGGGGGCTCAAGATCACATTGCTTAGTCGACGTCCTGGTGATGAGTTCGTGACTGCAGGTGGTGTTCCGACCACTGAGGTGAATTACAAAACTATGGCTTCCAAGGTCTGTCCCGGTTTGTATTTTGGCGGAGAGCTCTTGGATGTCGATGGTGTGACGGGAGGCTTCAATCTCCAAGTTGCTTGGGCTACCGGTAGAATTGCTGGTCAAGCTCTAGCCAAGAAGTATCTACCAAACTAAGTGGAATGCCTCGACAAAACCCCAGATAGCAATGCCAATGAATGCGATACTACCGAGGATGGCGATCACTGGGTTCTTTACTAATCTAGTAGTAATTGTTGGTGATAAGAAAAGCGCGATATTGAGTAGCATATGTCCGAGGAAAACTCCGGTGGCAAAGCCCATCACATTGACTACATTGAAGAGTGGAATGTAACCAGCGAAGTCATCGAGTCCCAAGATAAATGGTACCGTAAATGACAAAATTAACAGCTTCCAATAACCAGTTTGTTCGATTTTGCCTATATTGGTAGATGGAATTAGACGATTTAGTACTGGCGCAAAAAAGCGATTAAGCGCTGCTAGAGGACTGACGATCTTATGGAGCGTCTGTCGGTGTTTTTCGGTCAGCACTTGGCCGTCTTCTTCGACATGATGTACTCCTTCCTCAGCCATACGTAGTAATACTAAGCCAGCAATCACAATCATGATCGCCATCAGTACTCTCACTTCACGGAACAAATCCCAAAGTAATAAGATACTCATCGTGCCTAGAATATTTCCTAGCGCTGTCCCAATCTCGATCATGATCCGATTCTTCCAGCCAGGAAACTTTGTCATCAATCGCCCAATGAAAATAGCAAAGTCGATAGCTGTCTTGATATAGATGGTGAAGCCAATCAGGATATCTCCCCAGCGTAATTGAGGGATGATTACTTCACGATTGACTACAAATCGATTGAGTAGCACGATCTCAAGCCAGACCAAGCCAATGCCAATAGCACAGACTACCACGGTCAATGCCAAAGGGATTATTTGATTTGGATAGAATCTTTCTTTCATACTATAAGGTTGGTGAGCAACAAACATACTAAGTCGTTCTCGTGGTAATTTCAATGTTTCTGTCTGATCCTTTGTTTTTATTAGTGTGCTAGTCTCAGCAGGTTGTAGTTTGTCTGTTGTTGTCAATCGGATTGGTTCGCTTGTTTTTGGGAGCAGCGCCGAAACATCTTATAGTGTTTCTGGATTAACTCTCATCCATGATCAACTATGTCGCTGTTCTGTTAGCTGCTGTTGCTGCAATGATCGTCGGTAGTTTGTGGTATTCACCTTTGTTGTTTGGCAAACGTTGGGGAGCAGAAATGCTTCTAGGAAAGAAAACTCCAGCTCCGGTCAAAAGTGAAATGATCATTGCAATGGTAGGGATGTTTCTTGGTGCTATTGTGATGTCATATGTATTGGCATACATGTTTTTGGCTGTTGGGGTTGATACCTTGGTTGGTGCTATTACGGTAGCAGCATGGTTGTGGCTTGGTTTTGTTGTTGTTCCTGCAGCATCTATGGTGTTGTTTGAGAGGCGCTCATTGTCGTTGTTTATGATTACTGTCGGTAATTTCTTGGTCACAATTCTGGCTGAGACACTCGTACTGATGTACTTCGTTAGTTAACCTGTTGTTGTTCACTCTTTTGTATAGTTGTGTCTGGGTTGAAAAAATCATGAGAATCAGCGAAGATGAAGTCTAAAGATTGTGTAGTTATCTTTATTTTTCTTTTTCGCTGCTATGCTTGAAGAGTTGTCCCGTGTATTACCGACTGTTGATGTCATTCAAGAAGCATCACTACGTATGTATAGGGCGCATGATGTTGCTGCTCTTTTTGCGCATCGAGAAGCTACCAATGAAAAATATACTCATTTAGCAGGGATTACTGATATTTTGATTGCAAAGTTAGTGCTCGCTTTTCATCGTACCCAGCCTATTGCTATTGCTGACCTTGGTGCTGGGGCTCATCCGGAGTTTTATCAGAGAGTGTGGAGGGAACTGTTGTCAGATCCAAAGCCGCATTGTGTTTATTGGGTTGATGCGGCACAGACAATGTTGGACTTAGCACATCAGTATTTAGTCGACACTGGCAATGAAGCTTGTGAGCAAGTTTTACGATATCGTTGTCAGGATATGCTGCAGTTCTTGGCAGGGCAGCCTGCACAAGCATTGGATTGTATAGTAATGCGC
>JAGNZB010000026.1 GCA_017984655.1 Candidatus Altimarinota bacterium | reverse complement strand
AGGGATGGGATTCCTGGAGTGATTGAGGCCAAAGGTGAGCGGCCAGTTTATAGGACGCTTGCAGCTGCTGAGTTTCCTGATGCTTTGCGTGATAAGCTGCGAGAAGAGATTGGGGAGCTGCTAGCTGCTCGTAATCCCGAAGAGGTTACGGGCGAGTTAGCTGATGTGCTAGAAGTTCTTATGGCGATTGCCAATGACCAAGGTTTGCGTTGGGAAGAGATCGAAATTGCTAGACAGAAGAAACGGGCAGACCGGGGGGGATTTGAGGGGCGGGTGTTTTTGGAAAAAGTGGAGAGTGACTGAATTACAAATTATACATTACAAATTACAAATGGGGCTCTATGGTGATTTGGAGATTGGGACTGCTTGCCGAGGTACTCGGCAAGGTCCTTCACGTTGTTCAGGGTGACAGAAGGAAAGAATGAGAATAAGAGTATCAGGCTTCAATTCATAATTCCTCATTACTAATTCCTAATTAAAACGGTCCCCTTCCCCCAATTTGTAATTTATAATTTGTAATTTGTAATTTTTCGCTGTTTCTCATTCCACTATTACTCTGCATAACCATTCTTTCTTCTCGACAATTTGCCGTCATTCTTTTATACTATAAAGAACATCTAAATTGTGCCTTGTCCCCCCCTTATGGCCCTTCCTTCCGATCGAACTAGTAAACCGCTGGATCAGAAACTCCAAGAAGTCAATCGTGCTTTTGAAGAGAAAGAAGCGATCAAAAAGGCGACGGAGCTGGGGATTTCGTATGTTGATTTGGTGAAGCTGCCGATCAATATTGATTTGCTTTCGATTGTTACGGAGGAGGAGTGCCGTACCGCTCAAGCAATGCCTTTCTTTCGTACTGGTCGGAAGTTGCGGTTGGCTGTGGTTGACCCTCAGTATCCTGCTACACTTGCCCTGATCGAGCAGCTTAAGCAAAAAGAATATGCGATCAATCTCAATATTTCTACTGCTGCTGGTCTAGAAGATGCGTTGAAGATCTACCATGTGGAATTCTACAAACAAAAGACGGCAATTGAAAATGTCTACGAAGAAGCTGATCTCGGCAATATGCTCGATGAGATCAAAAATATTGCTACCCTCAAAGATAAATTAGAGCTCGTCTCTGGTGAGGAGAGTGCCAATGCATTATTGGTCGGTGCGATGCGTGCTGGTAGTTCGGATATCCATATCGAGCCCTATGACAAGATCACCAAAGTTCGTTTTCGTATCGATGGTGTCTTGCAAGACGTCTTCACCGTGTCACGTGAGAAGGCTATCAATATGATCGCTCAGTTCAAACATTCAGCTCATATCAAGCTCAATATCACCAATCGACCTCAAGATGGTCGGTTCAGTTTTTATGTCAATCGTCAGAAAGTGGATGTGCGTCTTTCTAGTTTACCGACGATGTTTGGCGAGACCTTAGTAATGCGTCTATTGTCTACCCAAGAAAAACTCCTTACACTCACTGATCTTGGTTTGGCTGGTGCGGCATTGAAGCTAGTGGAAGCGGCGATTGCTCGTCCCAATGGTTTAGTACTTGCTACCGGACCGACTGGTAGTGGTAAGACTACTAGTCTCTATGCTCTTTTGCATATGCTGAATACGGCGGACCAAAAGATTATTACCCTCGAAGACCCTGTAGAGTACAATGTTGTTGGTATCGTGCAGAGTCAGGTCAATGCTGAGAATAATTATGATTTTGCTTCAGGATTACGATCAGTGCTGCGCCAAGATCCTGATATTCTGATGGTTGGTGAAATTCGTGATCGTGAGACGGCAGAGATCGCTTGTCAGGCTTCTTTGACCGGGCATATCGTTTTGTCTACTCTGCATACCAATAATGCTATTGCTACCATCCCTCGTTTGATCAATATGGGAGTGGCTCCATTTATTTTGGCTCCAGCATTGGATACTGTCATTGCTCAGCGGTTGGTGAGACGGATTTGTCCTCATTGCCAGGAGGTTCATCAGTACTCAGACCAAGAATTGGTGGTACTCAATGAATTGATTGCTTCAGTTGAGCAGGTCCAGGGAGTCCAAATCGACAAGCCTGAACATTTTATGATTGGTAAGGGCTGTGAGAGGTGTAGTTATACGGGATACCGGGGACAAATTGGTATCTATGAAGTCTTCACTGTCGATCGTACGCTTGAGAAGATGATTCTCGCTATCCGGCCTGATGGTGAGATGTTGGACTATGTGCGGAGTACTCAAAAGATGCTCACTTTGCGTGAGGCTGGGGTGCTCAAGATCTTTGAGGGTGTCACTACTCTTGCTGAAGTAATGCGTGTCACTTCAGATTTGGAGGTATAAACTACGGATTGAGATAGCTGATATTGGCATCATTCCAGCTGTAACTTTTGCGTACCACCATTCCTTTGTCTCCGAGTGTAGTGGCTGTGCTGCCATTGAGGGCGATCTCGATGCCACCAGCATTACCGGCAATGATGTCGATGTTTTTGCCGATAAACTCTTCTTTGTCGCCACTTTTCATTGTTTTCTGTACCGTATCTCCATCAGTTTTGATGCTGATCCAGCTGGTGTCTTTTGCTGTAATAGCTAGGGTGAATGTGCCTTTGTTGAGATGCTCTAGAGGAGCTACAGGCGCGCTGATGGTGCCGATTGAATAGACAGTGAGATCTTCACCACTGCGTTGGCCATTATTGCTGGTCGCTACTACTGCGATGCTATTTTCACCGTTCTTGAGGTCTACCGGAATATTGAAGTTGCCTTCGCTATCGGTACTAATTACTTTGCCATTGAATTCAATCTTGCTGGCATTATTGGTTTTGCCTTTGACGAGAATATTGTTGCCAGTAATGGTGACGCCATTTCGAGGCTCATAAATCACGATATCTGGAGGAGCTGAGACATGGTAAAATTGCTGGGCAATATACAATCCCACCAAGCTCAGTACTGAAGTGGCGATACCAATAAAAATCTTTTTTCCAGTGATGGGAAAGTGATGGGAGAGCACTTTTTGTTCGCTGAGTTTATTTTGATGTTTGAGAAAGTCAGTTTTTTCTATTTTGAGACGCTTGATAATGCTCTCTTCTTCCAATCCTAAATAACGTGCATATTGGCGTACAATCTGGAGAAGGTAGATGTCAGCTGGGAGCTTGTTAAAGTCACGCTGTTCCAGGGCTTCGATATACTCAGGGCGAATCCCAATATCACGCTCGATTTCTTGCAAGGCGATACCATGATCGGTTCGTCTTTGGTGAAGATAATCGCCAAGAAATCTGGGGAGTGTAGACATTGCCTTGAGAAGCTAAACAACTAAAATCGCTATGATCTGCCATGAACTGTGAGCTGCTACTGCGACAGTTCTTCGGGTGATACTGCTGTTTCTGTAGCACCTGTGCCACTTTCTACTGGACTATACCCTACCTGTTCGATGCCGGCAATATGCCAGCTTTTATCATTACGGACGAGACGAATGATGTGGGTATTCCCTTCGTCTTTGATTTGGACAGAAGCACTGCCACTACTAATATCAGTTTGGAGGACGAGCATTTGTAGCGATTCTGACCATGTGTGAGTGTAGGGGGCTCTTTGGCTTTCGACTTTTGCTGCCCGGAGAATAATGTCCTCTTGGGTTAGTGGTTTTGCTGGTGTGAATTGGTCTACTAGCAGTGTCGGTGCTTGGTCAGCTGTTTGTTTGGTAATCTTGCCAGTGACTGTGCCGGCTTGGTCGAGGTAGTCTTCTAGGGGGACCTCGGTGCTGTCGATATAGGCGACTACGAGGTTGTTGTCTTCTTGTACCAGCATATAGTCGCTTTGGTCTACGAGGTGGGTAGGATTGAGGATAATGCTACCCGTCCAGGTCTGAATGTTCTCGGTTGTTGGTGCTGGAGAGCCACAAGCAGTAAGGCTTAAGAGGGTCAGAAAAAGAGTACCACGGGTGAAGAGACGCATAACAAGGTGATTACTAACGTGATTGTAGCTGAGCTCCATAGCTAAGGCTAGGTTTTGTGATCATAAATGTGGTATACTGAAAGGAAACAAAAATAAATTTATGGGGATTACTAGTATTGGCATTCGTCGGCGTTCGTGGGTGAGCCATTTTCTGCTTGCAGTGAGCTTGCTGTTCGCCGCCCCTTTAGTAGCGTCTGCTGCTGGTGTGTTGCAGGTCGATCCTATTGCTGTGACTACCGTAGCTGTCGGTGAGAAGGTTCGTATCAGTGCTACGGTCAATAATGATCAGGAGAATACTGATGCGTTGTCATACCAGTGGCAACAAACAAGTGGTACTAGTGTTAGTTTGCGTAACCAATTTAGTGATACATTACGTTTCACTGCTCCCAATCAAGTTGGTGTGCTTAATTTTACTGTGCTTGTCAGTGATGGTAGTAGTCAACAAGTTGGTACTGCAAAAGTGAAAGTGATCGCAGAGGATCCTGTTTCCTCATCAGTAGTGGAAGCTGAAGAGCCTTCGGTCCTGGTGCCTACTACTAATGTAGAACCTCCTTTGGCCAATGCTGGTAATGACCAGAGCGTCACTGCTGGGGATCAAGTTGTTCTTGATGGCAGTACATCTTCTGATGTGGATAGTTTGGCTTTGACCTATAGCTGGCAGCAAATAGAAGGGCCGGTTGTGGTCTTTGCTCCGACTAAAATGAGAACTAGCTTTATTGCGCCTCCGGTGACTACTACTACTGCAGTTACTTTTCAGCTGGCAGTGAGCGATGGTACTTATCAAGGAACAGACACTGTGAGAGTGATTGTCAGTCCTGGTGAGGATCCAGTTGCGTCAGCGGTAATCTCTAGCAGTGAGCCTGAGCTGGTCGTACCAGTAGAGAGTTTGCCATCTCTTCCTGTGGATGCTATTCGTCGCTTGGATATTTTGAAACAATCACAAGCTAGTTGTTTTCCTAGTCGTCCTACTTCTCACAAGCAAGATCTTAGTAATCTCAATCGCTTACTCAACCTTGATCCTCAAGAGATGCCTGTTGTTGGTGTGACTAGGATTGCGATGATCCGTGATGTGTTGGTTCTTTGTGATCTGCTTCCTTGGTCTCCTGCTGATTTTACTGCTACTGTCAGTGGGTTTGCTGATATTGATGAGCTGCGTGCCGAAAGTCAGCTGTGGTGGCCTGTGTATGCTGCATATGTTAGAGAGCATCGATTACTTCCGGTTCAAACAGATCTAGAGCCATTACAAATAGTGACCGCCTCTGAGCTTGCGGGGTTTTTACAAGTAGTAGCTGAAGTGAAAGCTTTGGCTGTAGAAGCTTCGGCTCCTGTGGTTGCTAGTGTTGTAGCGCAAAGCTCGACACCGATCCCAAGGGGTACATCAACCTCTGCTACTACAGAAAACAGTGCTGCTTTGGCTTCGGTAGTCTCTGCCTCGCCGGGCAAGCCAAATCCATTCCTTTTTGGTATACTGTTTCTAACTGGTATTAGTTGTGTGGCCTATGGTCTCTGGGCTGGAGTTCGTAAGAAGCAAGAAAAAACATTGATTACTATTGTTTCCCCTCATCATTATGATCGATAATACTATGCCTACTGCTGAAGCTGAGGCTCATGAACAAGAAGGGTTGACTGTTCCCGCTGAGCATGCTGAGCAGGGAATTTATACTTGGCAAGGACATGAGCGGACTTGGTTGGCTCGTGGTCAGTCTTGGTATGTCTATGCTGGTATCGCTGCAGTCATCCTCTTGGTCTATGCTTTGTTTACTCAGGCTTGGACTATGGCGCTGGTGATTTCACTTTTAGCTGGCGTGGTCTATCTGTATTCTCAATCACAAGCACCAGTTCTTGATATCGTTATCAGCAACAAAGGGCTGTATGTTGGTGCTGATTTCTATGCGTTTACTTATATCAAACATTTCTGGTTCCAGTTCCTGCCCGAAGAAGCCTATGTCTGTTTTCAATTGGTCAATAGCACCAAATCACGGCTAGTACTCAGTATCAATCCTGAAGAGCGCCTCATCTTGGAAACTACACTGCGTGAATACTTGGTAGTAGATGATTTTCACAAAGAATCCTTTGCTGAGAAAGTGGAGAGAATGTTTTAGGAAATTACAAATTACAGATTATAAATTACAAATTGGGTACGGGCATTTGCAGCTATTTTGTGCCTGCTATTTTCATCTCATCCATTTGTAATTTGTAATTTATAATTTGTAATCTGAGTCTTTGGTTGACTTGTTCGTCATTTTCTCGTACATTTCCCTCCGCTTGTTCTCTCTTTTTATGTCTCGAAAACCAATCGTTTATTACAAAATTACTCGCAGTGGGCCCAAGAGTAGTAAGAAACCAGAAAATGCTCTCAAGTCTCGCGATCGTCTTCTCAAGCGTCTTGCTGTAGAAGGTAAGACCAAATGGCTACTCAATGCTTTGGCATTCAATATGCTCAAGCTCAAGAAATACGGTCTCGAAGGGAAAGTAAAAGCGTAAGTAGTTTTGTTTGATTGAAATAAAGGCGATTGCTCCTTGGGGGGGGCGTCGCTTTTTTGTTACTCACCTTTTCTCTTCTTTGCTTTACCGATATGCTTCTAGCATGTGTTTATTAGTAGTTGATATTTTATGAAAACAAGCGCTCTTTTTGTCTGTACGGAATGTGGTTTTGAGACCAAAAAATGGCAGGGAAAGTGTAATAATTGTCAGCAGTGGCATACTTTGGTAGAGAGTGTGAGCACTACACATCGCAATCTCACGACGACCTTGAGTCTTGAACCCGTCTCCCTTTCTGATGTGAGTATCAGTGAAGAGGAGATGCGTCCCTTGTTTTCCTTACCTTTGGCAGAGGTTCAGTGTGTGATGGGCAAGGCTTTGTCTCCAGCTAGTTTTGTGCTGCTCGGTGGTGAGCCTGGTATTGGTAAGTCTACTTTGGCACTACAGATTGCCAAGTATTTATTGCCAAACCAAACATTTCTTTATATTTCTGGTGAAGAAAGCATCGGTCAGCTTAAGCTGCGTGCTGAGCGGTTGGGGGTTGTCGATCGGGTAAAGGGAATGATGCTTGCTGATATTGATTTGATCGTCGAACATATTCGCAAACAGTCGTATGACGTATTGGTAATTGATTCACTGCATACACTGTATTCCAGTACTACCTCTGGTACGGTGGGTAGTGTCTCACAAATCAAATATTCAGTTGATTTGCTGAGGAGAATCGCCAAAGAACAAAAGATTTTGTTGATTGGGATCGCTCATATTACCAAGGAAGGTGATATTGCTGGGCCAAAAATGCTCGAACACATGGTGGATGCTGTCTTCTATCTAGAAGGAGAAAGAGATCACACTGTACGATTCTTGCGTGCAGTCAAAAATCGTTATGATGCGGTCAATACTTTGGGTGTCGTGGAGATGACTGAGGGCGGTTTTGTCGACATGAAGGATCCCAATAGCTTATTTTGGAGTCAAGGTCAGCTCGATATTGGTAGTAGCTTGGGGATGATCAAGCAAGGGAAGCGAATTTTTGTGACTGAAGTGCAGGCTCTGGTAGTCCCTACTGATTTTGGCTATCCACGACGTACAGCACTGGGTATTGATATCAATCGACTACATACACTATTGGCAGTATTGGAGAAACAAACTGGTGCCAAATTTCATAAGTTTGATGTCTATATCAAGCTCAAGGGAGGCATCACAGCTGAGGACCCTGTGCTGGATGCTGCTATTTGTACTGCTCTACTAGCATCTTATTCCAAAAAGGTGGTGCCCAGTCAGAGTATTGCTTTGGGTGAGGTGGAACTCAATGGCAAGATCGTCCTGCGTGATCCAGATTATCGAGCAGAGATTAAGAAGCGCTCGCTCAAAGAGCTAAAAGTCGCTTCTGTTCTTGCGATTGGTGAGCTATTTGCGGATCAGTAACTTCACTATCTATGAACCGTGTAAGTAATGCTCCGTTCTACACGTTTCTGTGCTACGACTCCAGTGACGGTTAGCTGGTATTGGCCTGGATCTAGGGGCAATGCGCAAGCAGTTGTGGTGCTGATGAGCTTTCCATTAAGCATAACTCTGAGATCGCTTACTTGATTTGCGGCGATTTGACACGGTATGCTTTGGCTCACGAGTGGGATTTCGGCGTCTAGTTGGAAGTCGTCACCATGATGCGGTTTGATGATTTGTAGTCCAGGTTGGGCTTTGGTGGTGAAGCGTTGCTGCCAGAAGCTTAGTTCGCTGGGGAGATGCAGTCCGTCTTTTTGATACCATGTGTCTGGTGTGGTTGGTTGCTGACCCGTGAGGAATAGCTCTTGACTCCGGTGATTACAATACTGGGTCGGTAACAGGCCTGATGGGAGACAGATAGTTAGTGGTGTAATCAAGCTCATGTCATTGGGTGGCAAGGCTTGTAAGTTGTGGCCGACCATGATGCCATGGAAGATCGGGCCGGCGCCGGCAATGCCGCTGATCTGTTGCATGGCGCTACCATCACTATTCCCAACCCAAACGCCTACGGTGTAGTGCTTGCTATAACCGACTGTCCAGTTGTCATGGAAGTTTCTACTAGTGCCAGTTTTGGCTGCGATCTTTTTGCCAAAGTCCAAGACATTGTTCTCACCATACTCAGCGAGGCGTGCTTGATTGTCACTAAGAATATCCGTGATCATCGTAATTGCAGCCTTGAGTTGTGGTGTGGTAAAGACAGGTTCGATTGTTTGCTGACGTGGGAGGGATGTTTCTTTGCCATCGATCACGACACTGGTAATCATGTTTGTGCTAGAAACCGTACCTTGATTTGCTAATCCTCGGTAGGCATTTGTTAGTTCAAGGAGCGAGACTTCGCCGCTTCCTAAAGCCAATGATAATCCATAATGGTCACTGGTCTCAGTGAGGCTTGAAATACCAAATCTTTGGAGCAAGCTCAGGCCTTGATTACTGCCAATCTTTTCTAGAGCTTGGACGGCTGGGATGTTGTATGAGTTTGCCAAAGCTTCCCGCATGGTCACCGGTCCATGGTACTCGAGGTCGTAATTGAGTGGAGTGTAGGGTGTATCTTGGCTGGTTTGAAATTGTGTCGGTACATCATAAAAAATACTGCCAGTACCCAGTCCTTTGAACAGAATAGTGCCTAGATAGATGAAAGGCTTCAGGGCTGATCCTGGTTGTCGTTTTGCTTGCACCATATCTACTGCACCTTGATGGGCGGTGTCGAAGTAATCTTGATTACCAATATAACTCATGATATTGCCGGTTTGATTGTCGATCATAATGCTCGCGGCATTGTGGACATTTTTGTCAGCAATTTTTTCTAGCTCATGACTAATCACCGCTTTTTGTTGTTGGTAGAGATCTCGATCAAGTGTCGTAGTGACTACAACTTGATGCTGGTGCCAGAAATCTTGCCCATACTGTTCTTCCAAAGTGGCGATCACAGCATAGCTAAAGTGTGGGGCTATAATGGTACTTTGTGGTGCTGCAAGAGTTGGTGGTGCTGCTGTGATGCTGGCTAATTCCTCCCTGTTGATCAGATGCTTCTTGTGTAATTGTTCAGCAATGGTGATCTGGCGTTTTCTGACAGCGTTGATATTAGTGTATGGATTGAGATAGTTGGCATTTTGGGGGAGTGCTACCAGTAGAGTGATCTGATTCCAGTCTAAGTTTGCTAATGGTGTTTGAAAATAGGTCTGGGCTGCTTGTTCGATACCATAGCTGTTGTTGCCGTAGAAAGCTTGGTTGAGATAGTAGGTGATGATAGTGGCTTTTGTGGACAATTTCTCAA
This sequence comes from Candidatus Altimarinota bacterium, assembly GCA_017984655.1. Lineage (GTDB taxonomy): Bacteria > Patescibacteriota > Gracilibacteria > RBG-16-42-10 > RBG-16-42-10 > JAGNZB01. The sequence goes on along the minus strand of JAGNZB010000026.1, from coordinate 4,843 downwards.
TGATGATGCTGACTATGATCTCCTCGATTTTATTGATGTAGGTACGATCACGGTTGATACCTAGGATATTTCGAGCGACTTGCTGACTGATGGTACTGGCGCCTGAGACTACTTTGCCTGCCAGTATCGCGTCTTTGCCAGCTCGCAACAGTGCTAGACTATCAATGCCATGATGAGTGAAGAAGCGTTGGTCTTCTGCTACCAAGGTGCCAAGAATGATGCGTCTTGGTATTTCTTCCAGTGAGACTGATCGCTGACGTTCACTATCAGTACTTAGTCTCATCAACTGTTTGCCATTACGATCATTGATAGTGATTTCGCCGTTGTTGGAAGTGTGGTCTTGTGCTGCCAAGATTATGGCGGTAGTGATCACGAAGCTGGTTGTCATGACTAGGAGTAGCTTCTTTGCGACGGTCACGGTATAATAATTAGGTCAATCGCAGTGTACGCTATCTCACAAAATCACACACCAACCTAATACCAATCACATGTCACAAAACTCCAAGTTGGCTCTCGCTTACGAATTATTGCGGTCTGCTGAGAATGCTATTGCCTCAGCAAAGGATATTCTTGCTCAATATGAAGATGTCGGTGTTGGTGCTCCTGCGACTACTCTTGATGCCAGTACTATTGCTGCACCACGGGTAGAGGGGAATGAAAAAGTGATCGAGGGTATTTTTGATGGTCAAAATATGCTGGCGGCAGATCAGCGTCTTTATCCAATTCCCGCGAACTATGCTAGTAAATCCAAGCTCATTCCTGGTGACCGGTTGAAGCTGACTGTTACTGAGCTTGGTGCTTTCAAGTACAAACAAATTGGGCCGATTCCTCGTCGTCAAGTTGTTGGTATTGTCACCTATAATGATGGTGAATATTATGTGTTGGCTGAAAATAAAGTATACAAAGTACTCTTAGCGAGCATTACCTATTACAAAGCTGAGGTTGGTAGTCAGGTGACGATTATCGTGCCTGAGCATGGCGATAGTGAGTGGTGCGCTATCGAACACTTGTTACCTAGCTAGCCTCCTAGTGGGGGATTTGTAAAAACCTTAGTTGAAATGGCGCCAAAGTGCATTTGAGCGGTGCTGTTACTTTTTGAATCTCCCCATCGATCTGCATCATCAGGTCGAGCGGGTGGGTAATCACTATTTGACGAGCGGTCACATGGGTCATTGCCTGAGTGTTGCTTAGCATGTGAGTTTTGGCGATCGCTTTGGCAGCTTGGACGCTGATACTGTTATCGAGCAGAAAGAGGTCAAGGAGGCGATCGTGAAATGAAATGTGACTTTTGCCGTGGTGATAGAAGAAATGGCTACTATTGGCTATCTGAATATCATAGGCATGACTTACTAGAGTGGCAGAACGGTCGACCACAATGCGGATCGGCTGGGGCTCTGGTTTCTGGTAGCTTTTCTGAAGACTTCTCCACAATGAGCTTTTTCTAATGTGGGTTGAGCGCTTCTCTTGTCTAGTAAGGAGCGTGTCTACACTGAGGCCAAAGCCTACGTTGTTGATAAAGAGCGTTTCATTGATGCAGCCGACATCACTAGTCACACTATGAGGACTGTGAGCGTAAGCGCCCAGAATTTGTTGTAGTGATTGTTCTTCGAATCCTAGCACTCGAGCAAAAAGATTTCGTTCTCCAATCGGTAAAATACCGATGGTCACTGCCGCATCACGTACACCATTGATAATCTCATGGAGCGTGCCATCGCCACCAATACAGAGAAAGGTGGAGTACCCCTTCTTCAAGCCGATCCTAGCCAGATGACTGGCATCGCCGGGACTAATAGTTTTGACTAATTCGCCTTCGATATCTAGTCGCTCAAAAGTCTCACGCAGTTTTCCTTCAATTTGCGCTAGACGTCCTTTGCCAGCAACGGGATTGAGAATGGCGTAGCAGCGCATGATCTACTCAGTAGATGCTTCTTCGCTGCTCTCTTCTACTGCTGCTGTTTGTTTGCCCATGTCACATTTGCCGTTGAATGTGCCGCCTTTGGTAATAGTGAGCTGCCCTTCTACGATGATGTCACCGTCGATGTGGCCGGTAGCGCCGATCTCGAGATCTTCTTTGACAGCAACATTACCAACAATCAAACCATTGACGACCAGTTTTCCTACTTCCACGGTGCCACGGATAGTGGCATTATTACCGACTGTTAGCATGCCATTGATTCGTACCATCCCTTTTTCTAGAAGGCCATTGAAATTCACATTACCATCGCTAGCCAATGTGCCACTGATAGTTACTTGCTCACCAATAGTAGTTGCTTGTGGAAGGCCAGTATCACGCTCGGTCTGATTTTGAAACATAAAGAGAGATTAGATTCTTAAGAAAGTGCTTGTTTGTAAACGTAGGTACTATAGCTAATGAACAGCAGATTGCCCAAAAGAAAGTTTATCAGAAAGACAATGCTTGCCAATACTAAAGCATGAAACTTGATTGCGAAGTATTGGAAGAACTCTAGTCCCAGTTTTCTTGGCTTGAGTAGCAGATAAATAGGATTCTTGTGCTCTTCCTCACCGTCAGTATGTCTGACTGCTACTGATGGTATCAGATTGATCAGACAATAGATGCTGCTAGCCAACGGTGCTGTGATGATACTGACCAGCCATAAGAGTCTGGGCTGTTTGATCCAAATTCGCCATAGGCGGATGCTAATGAGACTGGTGCTCAACCAGAGGATGATGATCGCAAGTATTCCCCAAATAGGAATGATAGGAAGTGTGGCTGCTTGTTGGCGAGTAGCTAGCTGATAGGCTACTTTTGCAATCTCTGCTCTGGTAAAACCTACTTCAGGGCCAAACGTGCTGCTGTCAGTGAGCCATAAGTTTTTTTGTTTGAGGTAGGTAGCGTAGTTGAAGAACCAACTGTCACGACCAATATCACTAAAGGCTTGGGTTGAGGCTTCTGGTGGGGTGATTTGGAAGCTACTAAAAAGTACCTTGATCCCTTCTTGTCGAGATATCGTTTGATCTGGTCGAAATGTCTGATCCTCATAACCTTTGATAATGCCCTGTGCGACACCAGCACTCACATAAGGAGCTGCCCAGTGATCGGTGGGTACATCAGTGAATTGAGCCTCTGTTGGTGCTGTCGTAGGCACTGGTTGACCGCTAGCAAGCAAACTGATCTTCAAAGCTTCGGCACGAGTGAGTTTGCGGTCGGGTTGGAATTGGTTGTTTTCATAACCTTTGACGACACCATGATCTACCAAATACTGGACGGCTGGATAGGCACTATTGTTGGGTGGAAGATCTTGGAATTGGGTACTAGCAAGAGCGAAAGCGATGAGCCACATAGGAGTGATAAACAGGTCGAAACTACTATAGCATATTCCTTTCAAAGGATTTTTGCTGTATTATAGTAAGAGTGATTAATTTTTTTATGGATACTCTACCATCTCAACCGGTGTCATCTCAATCAACAACAGCTTCTGAAATGCCAGCCGCTCCTTTGTCTAGCACATTGTCTTCACAAAAAGATACATTGGCTAGTTTTCCTGATGCTTCAGGTGCCCATGAGCAGTCGGGGTCATTGATCCGTGCTCTGCCTGTGAAGCATCGTCCTGCTTATTTTCTTTGGCTTTTGACACTGATTGCGCTTGGTAGCAGTGGGTATTCTATTTATCTGGCCATGAATCAAGCTCAGGCAATGACCGCTTATCAGCAGAGCTTGACCCAGTGGAGTGGTCAAGTGACAGCATTGCAGAGTAGTTTGGCTGAATTGACTGCCAAGGTGGCTACTTTGCCAACAGTGTTGCCTACACCAGTACCTACGGTTCCAACTGTACTGCCAACCGAATCTTCATTGCCATTTGGGCTGCCTAGTTCATTCGTATCGCCAAGCAGTTTGCCTACTGGTAGTGATACTATGGATGATTCGATTGGATTGCCAAATAGTTCTTCTATGGATGATGCTGCGATCAGTACAACACCATCGGTGTCGAGTGATGCGCCAGCATCTGGTGGTCGTCTGACTGCTGAAGACGAGACTGCAATGCTCAATTCCTATTTAGCTGATATCGTTGCAGGTGCTAAGCCTGTTTCTCAGCCTGATGGATTGGCTTTGGTAAAGAATCGTCAGAGTACTGCTGATGGGATGATCAATTACGATGTCTTCAAAAGTAAATCTGCTGATGAATTGTATATTTATGCGCGCAAATCTAGCCAGAATACAGGCACATTTGCTGATGGGTGGTATGGTCCTTTTGCTGCTTTCCCAGGGGCCTAGTACTGGACTTCTCAGTCAACGTCGCTAAGATGGAGGTAAATCAGTTTACCTCCTTTTTTGTGTCAAAGCCTTTCAATCCTCATGATTTTTATTTCAAGAAAGCAAAAGAGACAGGATTTCGAGCTCGTTCTGTCTTTAAGCTGGAGGAGATCCAAAAGCGCTTCAAGTTATTGCGGCCAGGTCAATGTGTGTTGGATCTAGGTTGTTCGCCTGGTAGCTTCATGCAGTATGCGGCCAATATTGTAGGGAAAAGTGGTCTGCTTCTGGGCGTTGATATCAAGCCTGTTAGCAATCTGGGGGATGATCGGATCAAGACTTTTGTGGCTAGTGTCTTGGAAGAGGAGATCTATACGATTATCGAACGTGAGCTGCCGCGCGTTGATGTGATTATTAGTGATATTGCTCCCAACACTTCTGGGATCAAGGATGTTGATCATGGGCGATCGATTATCCTCAATGAAGCAATTTGTCAGATCGCCGCAAGATTTCTGGTGCCTCATGGTAATATGTTGCTCAAGGTATTTGATGGTGGGCATTTTCCTGGTTTTGTACAGGAAGTAAGAAAGTCCTTTAAGCAGGTCAAAGTGGTCAAACCCGACGCATCACGTG
>JAGNZB010000089.1 GCA_017984655.1 Candidatus Altimarinota bacterium | reverse complement strand
CTCTTATTTGACCAATCAGATTATTATCAAAGACGAGCCGCTGAAGTTGCTCTGGGAGACCAAGACACATAGGTGTGTGCAAATGGTCGATCGTACTATTGGCTGGGTACGCAAAGAACAAATTAGCCGTATCAATGGTGTCCCTGACTGGCAGCCAGAGCCACAGAGGGCTGGGAATGCTCCTGAGCTACTGCGCTATCTTGACCGTTGGCTTGGTGTGCCCTATCTGCTTGGTGGCATGACAAACAAGGGAGTGGACTGTTCTGGTTTGGTGCAGAATATCTATCGGCATCTATTTCACTATCTCTTACCTCGTCATAGTTATGAGCAGTATCGCGCTGGGAGCGAGAGACTGGAGAGTGAGTTGCAGGTCGGTGATATTGCGTTCTTAGAACATCGTAATCGAGAGGGGTTCATGATTGGTCATGTGGCGATGATCATCGATCCCAAACAAAAAAGAGTGATTCATGCCAGCAAAGAGATGAATCATAAAGTGGCTTACAATACGATTGCTGAGCTTCTCCATGCGGGCTATCACTTGGTGGGATATCGATACTTTGATGTAGAATTGATTTAGTCTGACGATTTATGATTATTACTTTAGACAGTCTCAAGACGCGCTTCAGAAATATTCACATTGTCGGTGCTGCGGCGATTGAAGGGGCGGCTATAGCTAGATTCTTGCATGAATTGGGTTGTGAGACGGTGACTTTGCACGACTTTTGTGACCAGAAAGATTTCTTCAAACGCTTTCTTACCTTTCACAATGGGGTTGAGAATCGAGCTGAGTTGCTACAGGTGATGCGATCACTGCCATATCAGTCTCGTTTTGCTGAGCACTACTTGGAGGGGATTGGGGAAGCTGACATGATCTTTCTCCCACAAGCTTGGTACAAGTATCAGTTCAACTACCCAGTCTTGGCTGACATTGTCGCTGCTGGCCAGGTGCGTACTGCAAATATGATGGACCTGTATCTCAATTTGTTCCCCGGCAAGATCATTGGTGTGACTGGTACGCATGGCAAAACCACAGTGACCCGACTGCTGGCGCATTGTTTACAGACAGTATTTCCTCAAGTGTTTTTGTCTGGGAATGAACGTCATAGCGATCAAATCCTCACCAAGCTGGCCCATCCTGAAACGATTACGTCTGATAGCATCTTGATTTTGGAGATTAGCAATCGGCATCTGAAACAACACTACGAACGCAGTCCCAATATTGCCATCATTACCAATATCTATCCCAACCATTTGGATGAGCATGCTAGTTTGGCGGAGTACCGTGAGACAAAGCAAAAAATAGCGCAGCACCAAAAGCGAGGAGATCTGTTGGTGGTCGGTGCTGGTGATCCAGAGTTGGAGCACTGGGCCAAAGAACATCAAGGACTGATAGTCGACAATGCGGCCGATCAGGCTCTGTTGGCACGAACAGAACTACCTGTCACTTTACCGGGACAACATAATGTTCGTAATGCTGCTTTGGTGTGGGCTGTTCTTCAGTCTCTTGGTGTTTCTGAACAGCGGTTTTATACAGCATTAGGGAGTTTCCCAGGTGTGGAGAAGCGTCTGCAGCGTGTATATCAAAATGATCGTGTCAGTTTTATTAATGATCTAGCATCTACGACACCACAAGCTACTTTGCAGGCGGTGCTCGCTTTTGCTGATCATCCTCTGATTGTGATTCTGGGAGGAGACGATAAGGATATTCCTGTTGCTGAGTGGCAGGAATTAGCAAGGAGTCTAGAAGGGAAGGTTGTTATTCTGCTTCCCGGTACTGTTCGCCAGCGTTTGCCTTTAGCAAATCTGCATTATGCTGAGAGTGAGAATTGGCTGTCAGCTCTGGCTTTGGTCGCTACTCTTGTGGCGCAGCAATGGTCAGAGACAAAAAAAGCGACAGTAGTGATACTGTCGCCAGCGGGAGAAGCCTTCTATACTAAGTTCCTGACCGGTGTTTCTTTGCAAAAAGATCTAGAGAAGTACTTGGGGGAGTAACTATTTTTGTTCCTCGATCAATTTGATTTTGGCACTGCCGTCTTTGTGAAAGCCTGTCACTTCCATTTCAGAAGAACAACTAGGACAGATTACTACTGCGCCCTCATAGACTTCTTCTTCATCAGCTACTTCTACAACTTCGCCACAGACTAGACAAACAATTGAGTTTTCATCATCATCGCCAAGATCGTCATCGTCATGTGCTTTTGCTTTTTTACTAGCAACTGGTGTGGCAGTATCCGTGTCGAGATCATCTACAAGTGGTTCGTCGATGATGAGATCATCATCGTCCTCGTCATCATAGGTAACAATCTTTGCTGCAGGTGTCATGAATTCCATAAAGTTCTTGATAAAAAAACTGTCCCCAACATTACTCATTTCTCGGTAAAATGCAACTACAGGATTTAATTTCAGAATCAACACATTTTGACATCTGGAGATATAGCAGGTGGCTGCCACTAGTCGCCAGTGGTGACCGAATTAGCGATCATAAAGGGGTGTTGTCACCACTAGAGCAAAAGAATGAAAAATTGTGGGTCAAACATGAAGATGATCAGCCTCTTGGCTCACACAAAGGAAGGAGTTTGGCTTTGCAGCTCAGTTTATTGAAACAAGCAGGTAAATCTCAGCTCGTACTTTCGTCATCAGGCAACGCGGCGATTGCTTGTCATGCGCTGACGTATACAGATGATACGGTGCTTTTGGTTGCCCCGACTATTGATCAAGGAAAGTTAGCACAACTACAGCATAGCAAAGGTCGAGGAAGGATCATTATGACTCCTCATGCACGTGCTTTTGCTCAGTATCTCGTCAACAAACAGCAGTATGTAGACCTCAGGCCATCACAGGATCAATCCGCCATTGATGGTCTGATGACGCTTGGTTTTGAGTTGGTGGAACAATTGGGTGATCTTGGTGACCAATATAGTATTTTCTCTCCGACTACGAGTGGGGGCAATATTCTCGGGATGGGCAAGGCATTTCAAGCATTACTGTCCGCTGGCATTTTATCCACTGTCCCTAAAATATTTCCTGTACTTCTCAAAGGGTATCATGGGGGGACCATGAGCGAGAAGCGGCTTGAGGAAGTGCATCAGCTCGCATTAACTACCGGTGGACAAGTGATCGAGCAGCCACTAGTGACTAGTGTTAGTACGTCTTTTGAAGGTGCGACTGCTTATCAAGCGTATTTGGATTATAGTCAGCAGGTAGACAAAGCTGTAGTCATATTTACCGGTAGACAATGGCCACAGCCGCTGAAACCAATTACTATGCCACAAGTACACACTATTACTGAATTGATGACTCAGATCGCTCTATGATTTTTTTCATTATTCCAGAAATTCGCTATGGTATCGGCCTGATCGAGCAGTCATCAGAACCGATGACTATTGTCACAAGCAATCATCATGCTGCAATTCAGCACTTGAGAAAAAAAGGCCAGCAGGTCGTGTGCTTAGCAGAGTTGGGGCTCAATCCCTGGTTAGAAGCGCATCAAATCCTGAATGAGCCTGCAGTCCAATCTCTCATCCAGGCCTTGCCATCAGGGGAGAGAAAACTGATCACCTTCAAGATCTCACCTCGGTTTGAGTTATTAGCGAAGCAATTGGACGCGATAGTGTTGATGCCATCGTCTCCATTGAACCGATTTTGGGAAGATAAGAATAAGGGAATGTCAGTGCTGGCAGCAGCTGGTGTGCCAGTGAAGCAAAGCTGGTCGGGATTGTTTCAGAGCCAAACCTACGCTGCTCTGGTGGATTATCTCGGTAGTACCAGTTTGGTTGTGCAGAAGCCTCGTGGTATGGCGGGAAACAGTACCTATTTTGTCCACACCGAAGCAGATTGGCAACGATTGGCTGCGGAAGTCGGCACCAATCCTTTGGTCAAGATCTCACCATATTATCAAGGGCAGCCCTATACAGTGAACTGTGTTCTCAATGCTACTGGCTGCTACCATAGCTATCCGATGTATCAGATCACG
>JAGNZB010000025.1 GCA_017984655.1 Candidatus Altimarinota bacterium | reverse complement strand
GTGCTTGAGTGGCTGAAATATGTCTGGTAGTAAGCGTTCAAATGCCTCAAGCTTGGCTCCGACTGTCCATAAGTAAATACCACTATTCCAGAGATAGGTGCCTTGAAGGAGGTATTGGTGTGCGGTTGCTAGATCGGGTTTCTCTACAAATTTATTCACTGCTACTACTTGATGTTGATGACTTTCAAGCAGAATAGTATTAGTACAATCAATATATCCGTAGCCAGTTTCGGGGTGGGTAGGCTGGATGCCAATAGTAATCACAAACTGGGGTGATTGTTTGAGAAATGTTTCGCCGGTGAGAAGTACTTGGGCAAACTCAGCTTCATTGCCAATGGCATGGTCAGTGGGAAGCATGACCACCACTTCATCATCGCTGATGCCCGCTTGCTGCATCAGTAATAAGTTGAGACAGATGGCTGCAGCATTATCACGCTTTGCTGGTTCTAGTACCACATGCTGCGGGACGATCTGGGGAAGATGCTCTTGTAAGAGCTTGGCGTGCTTGGTGCTACCTCCGAGCCAAATCTGATCAGCAGGCACCACTTTTGCGACACGATCATACGTGGTTTGTAAGAGGCTACGTTGGTCAAATAAGGCCAAGAATTGTTTGGGGAGTTCATCAGTACTGAGTGGCCACAATCGGGTGCCACCACCACCAGCCATAAGGAGTGCTTGCATAAGAAATGGGGGAGTAACTACTGTCACTATAACGACCTCTTTTGTATTTGGCGATGCTCAATTATGAATTTATTCATCGTTACTATTGCTTCATCAGTTTTTCTAACTTTGCTAGTTCTTGTGCTGTTCGATCTTTGTATAGTTGTCGGCGGTCAAAGTTGTGAAACTTGAGCATCTGATCAGATATGACAATGGAGCTTTCAGTTCCAAGGGTGCGAGCTTTTGCCTTACTGCGTGTCTTCATGGGGAGTCGGACTAGGTGATTGAGCAGAGAGAGCGCTGGCAGGAATGGTAGGCTATTGCTGGATGCTGTTGGTAGTGATGGAGTCGTTCGATTTGGAAATAATGGTGTTAGCCATCTGTTTTGTTGCGTCCAAGCTGTAGCGCTGACTTGGAAGAGTGATTGCACTTGTGCTGTCCAGTACGCTAAATAAACATCTTCTTCGAGTGCGATACGTGACATGTCTAGGGCATCACTGGTGACAAAGAAGCTAAGACAAAAGCGGTCCTCTACTTGTCCTGGCTTTCTTCGCAGTCCCGCTTTTTCGAGTGCAAAAGTGAGTTTGAGCCTCGCCAGCCATAATAATCGAGGGTGGGTCACTACGAGCAAATCGATGTCACTACTGGGTTTCAAGGCGCCCATTGCATAAGAATTGACTAGAAAGATATCGGTGATTTCAGGGATGCTTTTGGCAATCTTGGTGAGCTGGGCAATGCTTTCGGCATTGGCAGTGACTTGGTTTTTGTGTTGATTTGCTTGTGTGAAATTTCTTTGAACTTCTTCACCAAGGTGTTTTTGGTAAAGCTCGAGACATTGTAACCACTCATCTGCTGTGAGCTGCTGTTGGTATGTTAGTTGGCGAATAGTATCGAGCTGATATGAACCATTGATAGCACGAAAAAATGCTATGGGAGTGAGGAAGGCTCGTTGAGCTGCAGGTGAGAGAGTCTGTGCCATGAAAAGGGGGGGGCTAAGGCTCGGGCGGGACTATGTTTTCCAAGCTAATCGATAGCCAAAACCACGAACAGTCTGGAGATATTTTTCTTGTGGTGTACAGTGCTGTAACAATTTCTTGCGGAGGAAATTGATATAGACGTCCACTTTGTTGGTAAGTGGATCAGCATGCATGTCCCATAGTTGTTCTAAGATCTCATCCCGTGAGAACACTTTATCTGGAAGTTGGGTCAGGAGCTCTAGGAGCTGGTATTCTTTTGGCGACAATGAGATGAAGCTGTCATTGAGCTGCACTGTTTTGTAGCGGCGATTGATCTTGAGATTCTTGTATGTTGAGATGGCAAGCTCCATTGGTCGCTCTTTGCGGCGACCAAGTGCATATACCCGGGCTAGGAATTCACGTGCATCAGTGCTCTTGTCGACTACGTCATCCACTCCAGCATCGAACATGGCCATCTTGGTATAATGATCGCACATAGTCGAATAGACCATAATGGGTATGGTCAGATTTCGACTGCGGATTTCGCGACAAATTTCTAGGCCGTTTGTTTCTTTGACTACCATTTCGGTGATCACACAGTCATAGTGACTATTGTTGACGAGGTAGATCGCATCAGCTTTATTGGCAACCACGTCTATCGTGTAGTGGACTGGGATAAATAATGTCTTGGTATCGTGGGCAGAATCAGTATCATCGATGAGCAGAATCTTCATGCTGTGATGTAGCTGGTTTAAGTGATTTCTTCACGACTTTTGGAGCACGTGGTTTCTTCACTATCTTATATACTAGTTTTTCGTTGTCATTACTAGGTGTGAACTGCACGGTGTCTTGGACTTTGATGTCACCACTGAGCAGTCCGTCTGATAAAGCATCTTCGATATAACCCTGAATTGCGCGTCGCATTGGTCTGGCACCGAACTCTTTGCTATAACCTTTTTCTACTAGGAAGCTCGTAGCTTTGGTAGTCAGGCTGAGGGTTAATTGATGCTCGGTGAGTCGTTTTTGGAGTTTTTGGATCTCCAGATCAACAATGTGATGCAAGTCTTCCTTGAGTAGTGGTTTGAAGACAATCGTTTGGTCAATACGATTGAGGAACTCCGGTGAGAAGTGGTCTTTGAGCTCTTCAAGAACAGTTGTTTTTATCTTCTCATAATTTTTTTCGTCATTGAGGGTTTGTTCATCATTATCAAAACCAATACGAGCCGCTTCTTTGGTCAGTCTGCTGGCGCCGATATTGGAAGTCATGATGATGATCGTGTTGCGGAAATCGATTTTGCGGCCTTTGCCGTCGCTAAGGCGACCTTCCTCAAGAATTTGCAGCATGATATTGAAGACATCATGATGAGCTTTCTCGATCTCATCAAATAAAACGATTGAGTATGGCTTGCGTCGGACTGCTTCAGTCAGCTGGCCACCATCTTCATAACCGACATAGCCTGGGGTTGCGCCCACGAGACGAGATACATTATGGCGCTCCATAAACTCACTCATGTCGACAGTGACGATCGCCTCTTCGCTATTGAATACTTCTCGGGCTAGTGCTTTGACCAATTCAGTTTTACCGACACCTGTAGGTCCAAGGAAGATAAATGAACCAATTGGTCGAGTGTGACTAGACAATCCGACACGAGAACGACGGATTGCTTTTGCGATCGCTTTGATTGCTTCATCTTGGCCCACAACTTGTTTACTCAGGGCGGCATCGAGGTTGGTGAGCTTTTCAGTTTCACTCTTGAGGAGTCGTGTCAGAGGGATGCCGGTCATCAGGCCAATCACTTGAGCGATATCCTCTTCATTGACGGTGGTGGCTACTTCAGGTTTTGGTGCATGCATGCGTTTCTCGGTCTCAATATCTTGCATGATAGTTACTTCTTGTTCTCGTAGTGAGGCTGCGGTCTCATAATCTTGAGCAGCGACTGCACTTTCTTTTTTGCCCACAACACTCGCTAATTTTTTTTGCAACTTCTTGAGGGTATCCGTGGTTCGATGTGAGCGAACGCCTTTGAGAGAGGAAGCTTCATCAATCAAGTCGATTGCTTTGTCAGGAAGGAAACGGTCCCCAATATAACGCTTGGACATGGTAACAGCTGCGACAATTGCTTCGTCACTAATAGTAAGTTGGTGATGATCCTCGAATGCTTTGCGCAAACCTTTGAGAATACTAATGGTATCTTCAGTCGATGGTTCTTCGACTACTACGGACTGAAAGCGACGTTCCAGTGCGGCATCGTTCTCAATATACTTTCGGAACTCATCCATTGTTGTTGCTGCGATCACTTGAATCTCGCCTCGTGACAAAGACGGCTTGAGAATATTGGCTGCATCCATACCACCTTCTGAGCTACCGGCACCGATAATAGTGTGGAACTCATCGATGAAGAGGAGAATGTTTCCAGCTTCACGTGCTTCATTGATAACAGTTTTGATGCGCTCTTCAAATTCGCCACGATACTTGGTGCCAGCGACCAGGGCTGCCATGTCGAGTGTGAGGATTCTTTTCCCTAGCAAAGTATCAGGGACATCTTCGGTGACAATTCTCTGGGCTAGGCCTTCAGCAATTGCCGTCTTACCAACACCCGGTTCACCAATCAAGATGGGGTTGTTCTTGGTGCGGCGATTGAGAATGCTCACGACGCGACCGATCTCTTTGCTACGACCAATGACAGGGTCCATTTTCTTGGCACTGCGAGCCTTGGCCGTGAGATCTATGGTGAAATAGTTCAGGGCTGGTGTATCACCTGTTTCTTGTTTCTTGCTTTTTTCAGCAACTGCTGATCGACTGTTGCGGCCTCCGGGGGCTCCAGGTGGCTGCATCTGGTTAAAGATGTTGCCAAGAAAATTACCAAAGAAGGCTTCTAATGGGTCATTGCGTTGACCATCACTTTCTACAACGGTGTCATCACCGCTACGTGTTTGTTCCCGGAATAATTTCTCAATGTGCTCACGGATCTTGGTTGGAGGTACTTGCAAGCTTTCTAGTACTGAAGCAGCCGCAGTTTGCTTCTGCGATACCAGTGCCAATAGCAAGTGTTCGGTGCCGACGAAGCTGTGACCATTTTTGAATGCCAAAGCGGTCGCATTTTCGATAATTTGTTTCGCTAGTTCTGAGAGGCCATTTTTGAGTACATCTTTGTCAGCGACTTGATGACCGGTGCGCATGTAGAGAATATTGGCCACATTGTCCTTGGTGATGCCCATATTGCTTAGGATCGTACTACCCAAGGCATTTTGTTGGTCGAGGATACCTAATAATATATGTTCAGTTCCAATAAAAGGGAGTTTCATTTCAGCAGCAGCTCTTTGTGCGACAATCAATGCTTGTTTGGCCTCAGGTGTGAATTTATTGAATTGGTTACTCATAAATAGAGTTGTAAAGTTGTTAGCACTCTGACCATTATACTGCTAATTTGGAGATTTGCAATTGAGAATTATTCGCTTTTTTGTAGGCGATGTTGTCTAGTCCATGATAGCAAGTTGGAGATTGTTGTCATAGTGAAAAGAGACTGTTTTTGTTAGTGCCGCCAGTCTTTTATTCTGCTGTTTATTGAGTGGAGAAAAGCTGAGCAAATTCAAGGGTTTCAGTTGGAGTTGGTAGGATCGTTTTTGCTTCGCTGTCAGGTGTGATTGTCACTTGGTAGTCGATCTTGAGCGTCGTGTCATTGTTGTATTGGCCTGGAATAGTAATGGTACCGCTGAAAGATTCCAACTGATTGGTATCACTGTGGATCAGGAATTCACCTTGCCAGGTGGCCAAGTTCAATAATGGTTGGAGTAAGGTTAGGTCGGTAGCTGGTATGTTACTTTTGATCTGATTCCATAGCTCATCTTTCTTGAGTGTTGCGACAATACGAGTTGCTTGATGATCACTCAGCTGAACTCGAGATTGGTCGACGATCTCAAGTGTGGTCAAGAAATCTTGCCATGGCTCGTTGCTCCTAGGGAAGAGTCGTTGCAGTAGATCCTGAGGAGGCCAGGCTTGGTCAAGTGCAGCGATATGGATCCAGATATTGTTGAGGGTGCTGATATCACTATTGACTTGAGCACTATTACTGCCTGCAAACTGGGCGCTGACCATACGAATCAGTGCTCTTTGGTTCCCCAAGGCAAAGTCAGTGGTGAGCAGTCCTTGGGTTGGTTCACCGGTGCTGCCAGGTAGTGTGACACTGACTGAACCTTGGGCTCTCAGTGCATTGATAATATTACTAAAAGTCCCATTGGTTGTGACTTGAATACTGTCGTCATTGGTAATGCTTTTCAGATTTACTTTGCCACTAAGTACAAACCTTCCCGTGGGGACGGTGCCTGCATTTTGTAATGCTGCGAGCATTAGATCTCTTGGTTCAGGTGTTGGAGTAACTACAGCAACCGGAGTAGTGGTCTCAAAAAGACTACAACTGGTCAGCGTGTAGAGGGATAGTAGGAGGAAGCTAATCTTTTTGATCATGCCTGTTTGCTAGTAGGGGCTCGAAATTTTTTACCTTGCCACTGGGGCCGAGGAATAAACTCGGGAAATACTGGTCGCTGGCCAGTGACTTTGGCTTGATCAATCAAGCGCATCAACTTGGTGATGTAGTGGTGGATATCGCGAGGATTGGGAATGAATTTGATCAGAAACTGGCCACCACCAATAACATTGAGTTTGCCATAATTGAAGAGGCCTTGGAAGAAATTTTCGTAACTAAAAGAAGTGTCTTTGATACCATCAAGTTTCAATTCCCGAGTGTAGCTAAAGAAAAAACCTTTGGGCACAATTTTGACGATCCGTGAATCTGTAATGATACACATCGATCGGTACCATAGTGACCAGGCTGCCATCACCGCTGTCACCAGTGAGAGGTAGAACATCGAGAAGAAGGCATTACCTAGGGTATTCTCATAGGGAAGATCCATGATTTTGAGTACTGCGTATCCTAAAAGGCCGACGCCAATACTGATGCCACAGTAGAGGATAAACAGTTCAACTATTCTACCAAGCAAACGTAAAACATGGCGATGGGAACGAAACAAAATCACCTCGTCTTTTCCTTGCCCGGCAAATCGACAAAAATCGTAAAGCATAGTGAGCTTATGAATGAGCGCTAAAGTACTGCATGAAGTTGACCCAGACACTAACAAACATCACCAACCATACAGCCGTGATCGCGACCACAGAAGGAATCGCCACAGGACCCAAAGAATGCTGTTTGTAGAGCTGCACAGCAGACAAAATATGGACGCTAGCGAGAATGATACTAAAGACTAGAAAAATGATCAGAAGTACTGTCACAAAAGGTGGTTACTAAAATGAGTGTAGCTGAATCAGCTGCAAAGGTGAATAGATGAGAATTGTAGGCTATTGTATGTGGTCTTGTGTTGCCCCTCTTGAGTATCATTGCATTGCATGTTACCTGTAAGTGATGAGTAATTACTTCGGTATGAAGAAAGAAAACTGTAAGAAAATCGGTCAGTGTAAGTTATGTCAGAAAAAAGATATTGTATTAGTCAAAGGTCATATTGTTCCCGACTTTCTTTATCAAAGAATTAAAGAAAAGGGTCTACTAAAAGTGTATGTTCAAAAGAATCCAAGAGCGAAAAGTTTCGCTGAACTTACATCTGACGTATGTGGTACTGGATGGTATGATTATATGTTTTGCAAAAACTGCGATTGCGTGGTGCTCCAAAACTATGAAGACTATGCAGCCCCGATTGTAAAGAGTTTGTTTGAGATGGATGATTCTCAATTCCCGCATGGGATGCTGTATGGAGAAGAAATAAAGTACGGTTTATTTAAAAGGTTCTTCCTTTCGATTCTTTACAAGGCTGCGGTTCAAAAGCTACAAAATCTTAAAGCTCCTGATTTGGGAAAGAAATATACTGATAAGATAAGGTTATATCTTCTTGATTCTAATCTTGATATCCCTGAGGGTTTTTGTCCTGTTTTATTATTTTGGGTACCTAAACATGAACAAGCCTCTCAATTAATAGAATTCCCATTCTATCACTATGATAAAAATTTGAGAGTTCATTCATATATGTTCCTGATGGGAGAATTAATGATGTATTGCTCTGTTACTACCAATCAAGTGTCGTTAGCAATGAGCCAGAATATGATCAAAGAAAATGGTACATGCAATGTGACTATTCATAATGGAGCCTTCGCTCAAAAGACCCTGGATATGAAGTCAGCTTCATTAGCTAAAACTAAACATAGGCTAAAAATGAGTGGCATCTGCGGTGATTTGAGGATTAGTTAACGCCCCTCTATGTGCAGCGGGACTCCAGTGTCATCGCATTCTTGTAGTTTTTTTTGTATCTCTGAGTGAATTAATCACCACTAGTAACGGTCTGTATTTTTGCTGCCTCACTATATACTGCCCCCCCTTTTATGATTTTTTTGCCTACTAGAAATTCATCTAAATTCCAGTGATACTATAAAGCGTGTTAGTATTGCCTGGTCGTTATTGCATATCAGTAAAGACTCAAAATTTATGGATAAATCATTAGCGCACATACAAGAGAGTTTGGAGTCGATCAAAAGATTGACCCAAGATGCGAGCCCTTTGGAGTTTTGGTCTGCTCGGGACCTGATGCCTGTATTAGGATATGTGACTTGGCGACAGTTTGTGGAGGCTATCGATAGAGCAAAAGAAGCTTCAAAGGCAAGCGACCAAACCGCGTCTAGCCACTTTTTGCTGGCGCCAACAAAAAGTTCCGGGGGACGTCCTCGAGAAGACTTCTTTCTGACTAGGTACGCCTGTTATCTGATCGCCCAGAATGGTGATCCACGAAAGCCTCAAATCGCGCTAGCTCAGACATATTTTGCCAATCAAACAAGAAAACAAGAGCTCTTGGAACAGCGAGCATATGAGAACAGCAGGCTTGAAGCTCGAGCAAAGCTAAAGGATACCGAACGGGATATTGAGTCGACTGTTTATCAGCGTGGCATCAAATCACCGGTGGAGTTTGCTACTTTCAAAAACAAACATATTGAGGCATTGTACGGTGGCATTTCTGCTGCTCAGTTGAAAAAGAAACGCCATATCCCTTCCAGCAGGTCATTAGCTGATTTTGATAGTCATGTAGAGCTCAAGGCAAAAGATTTTGCTTTGGCAATGACCGACCACAATATCAAAGAAAAAAATATTCAAGGCAACCCGGCAATAAATGCGGAAGTGGTGAAAAACAGTAAAGCAACTCGAGACACTTTGCTTAGTCGAGGGATCAAACCTGAGTTGATCAATCCAGAAGAGGACTTGAAACATATTGAGTCGAGACGGAAGAAGGAAACAAAAGAGTTACAACGGAAGATTCGTTCTTTGAAATAAATTTTATGTCCAACATGCTTACCAGCGGAAATACCACATTACCAAGAGATACCATCCTTGGCATCGGCTGTGGTGTGCTTGATTATATTCAAGTAGTCGATCACTTTCCCAAGCAAAACACCAAGATGCATAGTAGTCAGGCTGAGCTGCAGGGGGGAGGATCGGCAATGAATGCTCTGGCAGCTTTGTCACGTTGGCAAACAAAAACGATCGCTTTTACTGCTGTTGGTGATGATGCGATTGGGACGCAGATTATTGCATCACTTCAAAAAGAGGGGATTGATATTGCTTCAGTACAAAGAGTTCCTGGTCACATGTCATCACTGTCATCAGTTGTTCTTCATAACAGTACGAGAACTGTTGTTGGGCATTATGAATTAGAAGAGAGTTTGCATGTGCAGTCTCTCCCAGAAGCGATTTTGCCTGTATTACAACTAGTTCATTTGGATGGCCATCATGGCAATGCTGCTCTTGAAGCTGCTCATCTTGCTAAAAAAAATGGAGCATTAGTTTCACTCGACGGTAGTCATGTGTTCGCAAATACCAAGAGACTCTTGAAGGATGTTGATATCTTGATCGCTAGTGAAAGTTTTGCTGCTGATCTTGGTATTGGTGGTAGTCCTGAACAACAAATCCAAATACTCAAAAGCCAGTATCCCTTCAAAGTGCTAGTGATTACTTTGGGCGGCAAAGGAGTGATCTATATCAATCAATCCGGGAATGTAGAGACTGCTCCTGCATTCAAAGTTCCTGTGGTAGATACCAATGGTGCCGGAGATGCATTTCATGCTGGTTTCCTCCATGCTTACTTGCATGGTCAATCATTAGAGTCAGCAATTAAATTCGGTCAAGCTGCAGCAGCTCTCAAAGTCCAAGCATTTGGAGCACGCAAAGGAATTCCTACGCTGGATATGATTGAAGTCTTTCTTCAGCAGCAAGCTTAATTTTGGATGACGCCTGACCCAATACATTCTTCACCTTGGTAGAAGACGACGCTTTGTCCAGCAGTCACTGCTCTTTGTGGTGCTTCAAATTCTACATGTCCATCTGCATATACCGTGCATGCTTGATCCGGTTGGCGATAGCGAATCTTGGCTGCGCAGGTTAATGGAAATATTGGTTCTGGAGCAATCCAGTGGTAACTCTCAACTGTCAGCGCTGACTTAAGCAATAAAGGATGATCAGTTCCTTGCACTGCGACAACTGTATTGGTAGCGGTGTTGACTAAGGCAACAAACCAGGGTTCGCTAGTAGGTGAAGTATTCTTGATATTCAATCCATAGCGTTGGCCGATCGTATAATTGTGAGCGCCATTATGTTCGCCAATACTTTTACCATGTTCATCGATAATCTTGCCTAGTTTTGGTGGTAAGCGAAATTGGAGAAAATCCTGGAGGGCTACTTTGCCGATGAAACAAATCCCTTGGCTGTCTTTTTTCTTGGCGGTATAGAGCTTGTGCTCTTGGGCATAGGTGCGTACTTCAGGCTTGGTTAGTTCGCCTACAGGGAAAAGTGCTTTGGAGAGCTGGGCTTGGGTGAGCTGACAGAGAAAGTAGGTCTGGTCTTTGTTGTGATCTTTGCCTTTGAGAAGATGAAATACACCATCGCTATCTTCCAGGACACGAGCATAGTGTCCTGTGGCAATCTTCTCAGCCCCTTTGCTCTCGGCGTACTTCCACAAGGCATCAAACTTGATGAGCTTATTACAAAGAATATCAGGATTAGGCGTGCGGCCTGCTTGATACTCACTGTAGAAGTACTCTAGGACTTGAGCACGATATTCCTTTTCGAAATCTACTGTAAATAAAGTCATGTCCAGCTGTGCAGCAACAGCTAAAGCATCGAGACGATCTTGTACCCATGTACAGGCACCAGTCTTTTCCTCAGCACTATCTGACCAGTTCTTCATAAAGATACCAAAGGTTTCGTCGCTTGCTTGAGACCTAAGTAAACTAGCTGCTACTGAAGAATCCACCCCACCGGACATCGCTACTGCTATTTTCATAAATCATCAATTATCATTGCTTCTAAACTCCAATATGAAACATTTTGTCCTCCAGACAATACAATCACTATGGCGCGGAGACAAATAAGTGCTATAATGATATGAAGTCAATAAACAAACACTAACTTTCTTCACTATGTCAGGTACCTCACGTCTTTCACAATCTACAGCAGCAAAGAAACTCAAAGCAAAGGCTATGTCAGTTGGTCTTGCTGGGGTTATGCTCCTGTTGCCAATGATGGCTCATGCAGCTACTACTGCAGACATGAAGGCCCTGCTCGTATTGTCTCCTGACACAGCGACAGTCAATGTCGGTGATGATCTGCGGGTTCAAGTCCTCCTTGATACCAAGGGGGTAGAAGTGAGCCAGGTAGATTTTAAATTGAAGTACGATCCTACAGCTCTTCGGGTAGAGGATGCTGATACTAGCAAAGCTGGTTTGCAGATCGAAGATGGTGATTTGTTTGAAGTATTGCTCTCCAATAGCAATCAAGTCGATACCACACTCGGGGTGATTTCTTATTCAAAGATCGCACTCAGTGAAAGCAAATATTACACTACAGGTTCTCAACCAGCAAAATTAGCTACTGTAGAGTTCAAAGCTCTCAAAGCAGGTGCTACCAAAGTAGAGTTCCAAACAGCTACCACGGGTCTCACTCCTACCAAGGTCTATCGTGCTTCTGACGAAGAACAGGTACTGAGCAATGTAACCAATGCGACTTTTACAGTACAAGCTTCCGGTGCTAGTGTGGCACCTACCACTACTACTTCAGCTAGTCCTTCTCCAACTACGACTACAACAACTAGTGCGTCACCAAGTCCTACAGCTACTGTGTCTGCTTCACCTAGTCCAGCAGCGACCACTCCAGCTGTCAGTAAGCCAACCTTGGCGATGAGTCTCAGTAAGACTACATTGCTAGCCAATGGTACAGACAAGGCTACTCTCCAAGTCAGTGTCAAAGATAAGGATGGTAAAGCAATGGTCAATAGCAAAGTAATTTTTGGTCTCACGGGTGCTGCCATGCTCGGTAGTACATCTGCGATGACCAATGCCACAGGTATTGCATCAACTACTATCACTGCAGGAACTCAAGCCGGTGCACTCCGCGTCTCAGCGAACCTCGATAGTGATCCAACAGTGTCAGCAAGTGCTGAGATGACAACTACTGCATCTACCGTGAAGCCTTCTACTACACCAGCACCCACACCTACAACTTCATCAACACCAGCTAGAACTGTTCCAGCTCCAAACCAGCTCAATCAAGTAGGACCTGGTGCTCTTCTCAATATATTCTTTAGTGCCATAACAGCATTGCTGTTTGGTGGTGCTCACAAAGTAGCGAAAGTTTTGGTTCGAAAGTAAGAGTTTGATTTGATTATCTTCGACAGACAAGAGAGATTGGTTTTGTACCAGTCTCTTTTGTTGTAAGATAGATCTGCTTTTTGTTATCACTTTGGTTATGAAGAAATCAGGGTATATTATTATCGGAATTATTTTGGTGGCCGTTCTTGGCTACGGTGCTTATAGTTATTTCCAACCGACGGCGCCAGCAGCAACTCAGAATGATTGGATTACCGATCAGAAATCGCTAGATGAATTGCCTGAGGTGACACCATCACCTGTGGTTAGTACTACTACTGGGACTACAACACCTGCAGCTAGTCCTACGTCGACGCCAATTAAGAAATTACCTGAAAAGATTCTGATTCCTGCCCAGTCAGCTACACCAGCCAATATCAGTAGTGATCCCTTTATTCAGCAAGGTCGCCAATTACTGACACAAGGTAAGTATGCGGAAGCGCGTGATGCATTTAGTCAGGCTGCTCCTAGTGCCACGGCCACATATTATCAAGGGTTGATCGCCAGTTATTTTGGTGAACGCGCGCCTTCTGTTACCGCTCTCACAGCGTTAAAGACAATGCCTGACGCTGATGCGAAGCTTCTCGAGAATGGTCAAAAGATCTTGGATTCTTATACTTTGTTTGATACCTATCAAGATGGCCGTCAAGAGTTCTTGGCTGCTTTGATTTCTAAACAATTCCTCAGTATCGGTGAGGTCGATCTGGCGATTGGTAAGCTAGAATATATTCTCAATAAAGTACCAGACTACACTGATGTATCTACATTGCTTGGCTCAGCCTATCTGGTCAAAGGTAACTATGAACGTGCGATCACGGTGCTGACCAATTCATTACCAAATGATCGTCCAGAAGTATATTACTGGCTTGGTATCGCACATTTGTATCAGCAAAGCTACAATAAGGCGATTGGAGCTTTCCAACTAGCACTCAACAAAGGTTATCAGCCAGCATTCAAGCCCCATGAAAAGATTGCCGATACCTACTTGTCTCTCAATAACTTTGCGCAAGCTGCTGCAGCCTATGAAAGTGCTTTACAAACCGCAGACGGCCAAGACTATATCGACCTCTATGTCCGGCCAGTATGGGTCTATATTGATAAATTACGACAACCAAGCGATGCGCTCCGATTAGCCAATCAAGCAGTGCTGCGCTTCCCTAGATCAGCAATGGCGCACAATTTGCTGGGTTGGTCCCAGGTAGCCGCCGGAAATTATGCTGATGCCAAAGTAGCATTGGACAGAGCTGTTGCTTTGGATCCGACATTGGCTGCTATTTATCTCAATCTTGGCAGTTATTATCGTGCGCAAAATGACTTGGCTGGCGCAATCAATGCTTATCAATCTGCTGTGCAGTATGATAAACAGGGCTCAATTGCCAATGCTGCGCGCAATATTTTGAAGAGCTTAGAAACACTACAACCAACTCCTAGCCCTGCTAGTAACTAATTATGGGTATCAAAGCCAAAACCTATCTCGGTCAACATTTTCTGCACGATCAAGGCACGCTCAATGTGATGGTCAAAGCTGGTGAGATCAAACCAGCAGATACTATCGTGGAGATTGGTGCTGGTAATGGTGTGCTTACCAAAGCGTTGTTGGCTACTGGTGCCAATATTCTTGCATATGAGATCGACAAAGATTGTTTTGCAACTTTGCGTGAATTGGCGGAGAACCATCCTCAGCTGACGGTCATCGA
The DNA here is from genome assembly GCA_017984655.1 of Candidatus Altimarinota bacterium. Lineage (GTDB taxonomy): Bacteria > Patescibacteriota > Gracilibacteria > RBG-16-42-10 > RBG-16-42-10 > JAGNZB01. Next base: position 1,022 of record JAGNZB010000025.1, on the reverse strand, counting down.
ACGCTCAATTCTAGATAGCACTGCACCAGAAGGGGAATATAAAGTAATTGCTAATATTCCCTACTACCTCACAGGTACGATTTTGAGACTGTTCATGCATGTCTTCGATCATCAACCTGAGCGGATGATATTGTTGGTTCAAAAAGAAGTAGCACAGAAGATTACTGCCACTGATAGCTCCATTCTCTCGCTCGCAGTCCAGATCTATGGTGAAGCAAAGATTATTCGCCAAGTTAGTAAGGGCGCATTCAATCCACCACCACAAGTCGACTCTGCGGTGATTCAGATCATTGCTCATCCTAAGCCAATTTTAGAAGTGTCTAGTACTGACTTCTTTAAGCTAGCGCGAGCTTGTTACCACAACCAACGCAAGCAGATTCAGGTATCACTGCGCAATGTAGTAAACTTGTCTCGTGATCAAGTGATCGATATGCTGCAGACACTGCAGATCGATCCTACTTTGCGACCTGAAAAATTATCTCTTTCTCAATGGCAAGCCCTAGTGAAGCAATTCCAGCCTTATATGACCTAGCAGCCTACGACTTCCAGTATCCCGAGCATCTGGTAGCGAAGCAACCCTTAGCCGAACGCGACCAGGCGAAGCTTTTGGTGTACGAAAAAAGTACCGGCAAGATCAGTCATCATCACTTTTATGACCTACCTGAACTCTTAGCTGATGATGTCCGTTTGGTTTTCAATCACTCCAAAGTATTTTTAGCCCGTGTCTGGGCCGAAAAGGTCCAAGGAAGTGCCAAAGTGGAAATCTTGTTCGTCCGTGAGACTACCAAAGAGCACTGGCAGTGCCTAATGCGCCCAGGGAGAAGAGTTCATGTAGGACAACAGGTAAAGTTCCCAGACGGTAGTGTCGCCACCTTAGAAAGCAAATTAGACGGTCTCTGCATCTTGTCATGGCCACATCCGAATCCTCAACAGTTCTTCGCCACCCATGGCAGCCTGCCTTTGCCGCCTTATTTAGGTGAAACCAAGGTAGCGATTGAGGACTATCAAACAGTCTATGCCCA
>JAGNZB010000024.1 GCA_017984655.1 Candidatus Altimarinota bacterium | reverse complement strand
CTCATACAGTACGTGAATTTGTAGAAGCGTCAGCTAAATTACTAGGGATGGATTTGGTGTGGGAGGGCAAAGATATTGAGGAGAAAGGGATTGATCGTAATACCGGCGAGGTGATTATTGAGATTGATGCTAGGTATTTTAGACCTGCGGAAGTGGATTTGCTGGTGGGCGATTATACAAAAGCAAAGACAGTGCTTGGCTGGAAGCCGAGCACTGATTTTCAGACTTTAGTGCGACGAATGATTAAGAATGACTTGGAATTAGTAGGTCTAAAATTATGAGAAATCTACTTGGCACTATTCACAGCCTTTTGGCGAGATGTTATGCTCGTCTGAAATTCCCTTTTTCAACTCATAAGAGACGACTAAGAAATATTGAGAAGTTCCACATTATTGTTAGTGATCTTGTTAATGCTTCAGTGGAACGTCTAGATCACAATGAGTCTGAAATTTTTCTTCTTCAGCACAAATTGCGCCAATTGGAGCAGTTTGTCAGTTTTTCACAATCAAAGTTGGATGTTAAGAATGTACTGCTACAATTTCCTGAGGTTAATTATTTAGATTTCGAAAATACTTTTCGGGGCGATGAGGATCTTATTCGGGAAAGACAAACGCCATATCTTGATTATTTCCTAGGTTGTAAAAATGTACTTGATATTGGTTGTGGAAGAGGCGAGTTCTTATCTCTGTTGAAAGATAATAATATTAAAGCTGATGGTATTGATATAGATCTCGATATGGTTACTTATTGTCAAAGTAAACAATTATCGGTGAGGAATGTTGATTTATTCAGTTTTTTAATTGAAGTTCCCGATAACAGCTTTGATGGTATCTTTTCTGCTCAAGTAATCGAACATATTGATGTGGAAAAGTTACAAAAGTTATTGTATTTGCTTTATAGGAAAAGTGCTCCTGGCGCATTTGTTGTGCTTGAAACCATCAATCCTATTTGTCCGCAAGGTCAACAATACTTTTACATGGACCTCACTCATGTTAAGCCCTTGTTTCCAAATGTGGTCAGCTTCTTTGCCCAACAAATGGGATTACAGAAGCATAAGCTGCTCTTTAGGACGCCTGTAGTGCCAAATATAAACAGTGTTGAGACTGACGAGACACAGGCACATCTGTATGGCGATTATGCTTTAGTGCTTAAGAAATAATATGCGTATTGGCCTTAATCTTAGTCATATTAATCCCGGCTATAATGGTGGAGTTGAACACGTTATTCGAGCGTGTGTGTATTTTTTTCCTTTAGTTAATCCTGCTCATAGATATGTAATATTTGCTAATGAAAACGTATTAAAATCAATTGATAATATTGAACAATATGAAACTGTAGTGGTGCCTTATGCCTTAGATAACTTGCCTGCCATTACTGCATTTCTTGAGGATGCGATTCCTTTACATGCAATTGACGTCTGGTGGTGCCCATTAATGGTATTAGATCCATTAAATATCAGTATCCCATCGATGCTGGTTCTGGCTGACTTACAACATGAACACTATCCGGAGTTTTTTACCCCACAAGAACTTGAGTGGCGTAAAAAGCAAATCGCTTTATCTGTTAAGAAAGCAGATGTTGTGATCGTAAATTCAGAATATACGAAACGGGACGTTATTGAGTATTTGCATTTGCCTGAAAGTAAAGTGAAGGTGGCGTTTCATGATTCCTCTCCATGGTTCATGCTTAACTACAAGCTTAGTAGACGCTCTTTAATAAGCAAAAAGTATGGTTTGCCAAAGGAGTTTATATTTTATCCAGCTAATACTTGGCCCCATAAGAATCACATAGGCCTTCTGAAGGCTCTTAATATACTGAAAAAGGTTTACCCTCATCTAAGTGTGGTTTTTACTGGGGCTGCAAGTAATGCGCATAATGATATTACTACCTTCATTGAGAAGGCAAACCTGATACAAAAGGTTCATTACTTAGGACATATTGATCGCAGTGATATGCCATATATATATGCCAATGCGAAAATGTTGGTTTTCCCCTCATTATTTGAAGGTTTTGGCATACCTCTGGTCGAAGCGATGCGCTCAGGGTGTCCAATAGTGGCCTCACAAGTAACTAGTATCCCGGAAGTAGCAGGTGATGCGGCGCTCTATATTGATCCGAAAAATCCTCTAGATATTGCATCTAAGATTAGCCAGTTGTTAGATGATAAAGCATTAGCACAGGGTTTAGTGGCTAAGGGTAAAAAGTTGGCGCATAAGTTCTCTTATGCGAGGTCAGCCCAACTAATAATTAGCAATTTAGAAAAGATGGCAACAAATCATTGGCATGGTACTTGTGCTGAGAGTTTAGTTTCTTCAGCAGAGCAGCCTTTAGTAAGTATAGTCACCCCTTCTTACAATCAGGGTGAGTTTATTGAAGACACTATTAAAAGTGTTCTAGAACAAACATATAAAAATATTGAGTATATCATTGTAGATGGTGGCTCTAAAGATAATTCAGTTCAGATTATTCAGAAATATGCGAGCCTGTATCCGCAACGAATCCAGTGGATTTCTGAGAGGGACCGTGGGCAAACAGACGCAATTAATAAAGGTCTTCGTCGGGCCCGTGGTGATATTGTTGCTTGGTTAAATTCAGATGATATTTATAACTTACAGGCAGTGGAGAGGGTTGTTGCCTTCTTTAAAAAAAATCCTGATACCGCTTTTGTTCATGGGCAAGGCCATCATGTGACAAAGAGTGGAGAGTTTATAGAAAACTATCCTTCACGCCCCTGTGACTTCCAGGTTCTCCATACTACTTGTCCTATCTGTCAGCCGACTACATTTTGGCGAAGGGAAGTTTTAAATACAGTAGGATACTTAGATGATGGTCTGAATTTTGCGATGGATTATGAATATTGGATTCGAGTGAGCAAGCAATATCCTTTAGGTTTCATCGCTGATCACATTGCGAGCACACGTTTGTATGAGGAGACTAAAACCTTAGGTCAGCGTCATAAGGTTCATAAGGAGATTTTGGAGATTGTGAAAGAGCACTATGGCAGTGTTCATGCAAACTGGATTTATGCATATGCTCATACCTATCCTTTGGTGGTAAAAAATGACCGCAAAGGTTTTGTGAAAAATGTGTGGTTTTCGCTGGTGCTTATTTGGTACTCAGCACTTGCTTTCTTGCGTTATAATCATCGTATACCGTTTAGTAGTATGCGTCTTTTCTTGGGATGGCTCACAGGCGCACTATTTCCTAATAAGAAGCGATGACTATCGGAATAGATATTAGTCTTGTACCTGGGAGCAGGGCAGGTGTTGGGACTTATTCTTATAATCTGGTGAAGTATTTGGCAAAGTTAGACTCGCCATACGAGTATATTTTGTTCCCATTTTTTTATTATATTTATCATCCTGAATTTAAGAATGCTACCATCTCTTTAGAGAAGAGTGAACAGTTTAGTTATAAGTACAAAAACCTTCCCAAGAACTGGATTGATTATTTGTGGAATGATTCTTGTATTTCGAAAACAAAGCTGTTGGGTGATTTGGATATCCTTCATTCTACCACTTTCTGTACACCATTAGACTTCAAGGGGAAGCTAGTCTCCACTATTCATGATGTAAGCTTCTATACGCATCCGCAATATCATCAGAAAGCGAATATTGACCATTGTATGAAGGGGACAGTGGATGCCGTTCGGCATGCTGACAAGATTATTGCTATTTCGGAGCATACCAAGACTGATTTGATCAAGCACTTTCACTGTCCTGAAGAAAAGATAGTGGTGACACCATTGGGCTATGATCGAGAATTTTACTTTCCAGTATCTGATGAGGTGGCTGTTGGGGACGTGCTTCGAAAATATGGCCTTACTACACCGTATATATTTGCACTAGGAACAGTAGAGCCTCGTAAAAATATTGATGGCCTCATCAGTGCTTATGATGCATTGCCTCGTGATTTGAAGCAGCGATATCAGCTGATAGTTGGTGGAGGAAAGGGATGGTTGGATGATAAAATATTTCAGTTATTGAAGGAAAGAGATCTTGAGAGTCGGGTGAAGTTTATTGGTTATGTGGAAGAAGAAGATTTGAAGTATCTTTATAGTGGAGCGACGTGCTTTGTGTTTCCTAGTCATTATGAGGGATTTGGCTTGCCACTACTCCAGGCTATGGCTTGTGGATGTCCTGCAGTTGCTGCCGGTAATTCGTCACTTTTTGAAGTAGCGGGGGATGCCGTGTTACTGGTCGACTCAACGGATATCACAACAATTACTGCAGCTATTAAAAGACTTCTCACTGATCCTAAGCTTGCAGCATCTCTACGTGAAAAGGCGTTGTTGCAAGCAAATAAGTTTTCATGGGAAGATTGTGCTCAGAAAACGTTAGCTCTTTATCAATCATTATTTTTTTAATAATAACCCGACAGTTAATGAACCTTTTACTGCAGGTAGAAGGTCTGCAAGAATGTTTTTTGATTTTGCTTTATTGTTTTCATGTGTTAAAAAAGAATGCTTCGAACAAGAGAACATTTGTATCAGATGGTCATGCTATGGATTCAGTAGAAGACAATTTCTTTAGTAATATTGTCTGTTTTGATAGTTCGCACCACATGTACGACTTTGAGCGCACTTTTAGGGAGCTGTTTAGAGTCCTTGTTCCTGGTGGAAGAGCTGTGTTTGTGGAACCTGGGTCAAAGCACTCGACGTCAAAAGAGCTGTAGATTTTATAGAGACTTACAAAAAGCATGATTGGTTTTTATTTTGATAAGAAATAAGGGCTTTTGAGTCTTTCGTAGCTGAATAGCTCATGGCTTCATATCTGTAATGACAACTTAAGTTTTTACTCGTTTTGAGCAAAATAGCAAAAGGCTAATGCTGTGTATCCTAAATAGGGTTGTTGTAAAACAGTGTGCCTGGATGGTGTAAGTATTGAAACTGATACTGTCTACTTTGGTAGCTAGATGAATTACGATATCTCTGTCATGTACTTGCCTTTGACAACAGCTCAAATTCGTGGAGATCACCTGTCTTTGACTGTGATACAAATATGTTGTTGGGAGGAGCACCTTTTGCTGGCAGCTGATAAACAATGAATAATTAGCTGCTTTTTTGAGAGATAGTTATGAGAGCTTCAAGGATTAAGCCAGCAATCCAATAAAAGCACTTTCATTTATTCCAGAGGCAGTTTGCTATATTCCAGAGACTGTTAGTGTCTTTAGTAATATACCTAGTTGGCGGTCATCCTTGCTGAGTCCTAATTCAATGGGGGATTTCGGCGATGATATTCTGAACTTGATTGTATCATTTTTACCTTTGATAAACTGTGATGGTAATTTAACACTGTGGCTCATTCTGCTGCCTACCTTCACTTGTTTTATTGGATTGTTGTTAAGGATGATTTCAATATTTTGTTTTGTGAAAGCTGAAAAGTTAATGGTTAACATTAAGTTTTGGTTTGGTGGTAGTTTATTCAATTCAATACTGGCTTCGCTACCAAGAGACCATATCCCTTCTGGTTCTGTATGACTCCAACCACCATCTAGATATTTTTGTGACGAAACTTCAGAAAAATTAATTATTTCTGCCAAAACATAGTCTGTGTTGACTGTTTTTTTGTGGCCTTCTGGAGCATAAATCTCTCTGGTGTCTTTCCATGCATTCGGGTCCCAACTATGGCCATTGATAAGGTACCGTCTCATTTCGGGCAGAGAGTTATGGCGTTTTACCCAAACGCCGAGTGACCCATGATAATAGAAATATTTTCTTTCCCTGTCTATAGGAAAGTTATTATCCAACACATCTAAGCCTGGTATGTCTTTAGTTTTTTCTGGAGCGATTTGGCTCGCAATTGTTTTATATACATCTTCTAAACTAACTGGGGTTGATTTTGTAAGAAGGGGGGCGTCACTATAAAACGGTTTTACTAGAAATAATGGTAATGCTCTCGCTCTAATAGTTTCAGCGATATCTTGATTTTCTGAGCCGGTGCCGATTGGAAAACCGGCGCCATGATCACCAACAATAACTATCATGGTTTGATCATATATATGTTCGTTTTTTAATGCTGTAATAAACTCTTTTATCATTTCCAGATGTCCTTTTGCTGCCCTAGTATAATTTAGGGGATTATAACTCATTTCTTCATAGGAGAGTTCCTCGTTTGTTGTTAATGGAGAATGCAGGCCCCATAGGTGATAGAACTTGAATTGTGGGGCAATATTATCTGCTTTAATAGTGTGTTTGAATTGTTTAACGAAGCCAAGTGTGTCTGTGGGGTGTTCTTGTGGTGCCAATATTTGTACTAAAAAGTCGGTGTCAGGTTTTAAGAATTGTGGTGCCGCTCTGAACCATGTGAGATATAATAGTTCCAGTGTTTTATTGTCTGTTGAGAATATTGCTGGTGCGGTTTCTAGCTTGATATTGTCAGCAATTGTTGGTGATATCGTTAGAATTTCATTTTTTATTGAACCCTCAGCAAGGGGAAAGATGTTTGTTTCATAGTTGTTTTCTTTGAGAAACTTTGGGAGTGAGTTACTGTTGAATGCGCTTTCGGCGAATTTGAGAATCTCTTGCGAGTTGTCATAATACTGTCCAGTTAAAATAAGTGGGACTGATGGTGCTGTGGTGGTAAATCCACCGGTAGCATTTGGGAAATATGTAAATCCTGGTAAGTCGTTCTTGTATTCTGGGTATTCTTTGAGAATGTAATCAAAGTAATTTGTTTGAAAGGTGTCCAGAATAATTAAAACAACATTGCTCTGGGTAGATAGAGCAAATTGTGACTTGTAATCGAAGTCTAGACCTTTAACTGGAATGGTGGTGGGGGAATTATATATACTGATGCCAAAGCTGATGGCCTGGATCAGTATTAGTGATGCAGCTGTTAGTTTTATATGTTTGACAACTATTTTGTGGAATTTAATTGCAAGTATTATGACTGTTATCCACAATATGATATCAGCTATTCCATGGAGCTTATAATCGTTCCAATTAATGCTTTGACCATCAAGCACTCCATAGTTTATGACTAGTATGTTGCTTTTGAACCACACAAGCACGCCTAATACACTGAGTAGAGCTAGTATTGGTGAAAATGCTTTTTGGGGGAGGAAAAATGTAATAAGAGTTCCAGCTGCTATTCCTACTAAAGTTATAATCATCATCTCAACTATCATCGTTGTGAGAGTTGCTGTCATTTCTAAACGATTAGCAAGAAACAGATTTAGTGGAATGAAGAATGTTGTTGTTGTCCAAAATAAGACATTGGTGAGTAGTGCCGATAGTAGGCTTTTTTTCATAGTTTTTTCATCAAATACACTGTTCTCTCTGCATTAAGCACTTTCTGTTTCTCTACAATTGAGAAATACTGACTGAAACTTTTCTCAAAGTCTTGTTCTGTATAATTATCAAAGATATCTTCGCGGCTGCTCAAGAGGTACTGCACCTTGGAGTCGGTCTTGGGGACGAATTCGATAATCAGGTTGCTGCCGAGCTGACTAAAGTAGTGCGCTATTTTTTCGAAAGGGAGATTGTTGGAGATCGCTAAATGATGGATGATCGCCAATGCTAATAGTGTATGGGCTGGGCCTCGGTTTGTCAGGGAGTCGCGCTCTTCGTTGCCCCAACCGATCGCTGGACTGGGATTGGTCAGGTCTAGTACTAGAGGGAGGATACTAGCTTCTTGTTTTGCCTTGGTCTGTTGGTAGTTTTGTTCTACAGCAAAGGGATCGATGTCAAAGGAGATTGTCTCGATGCCTTGGTCACTGGCTGTTCTACTGAAGAATCCGTCATTGCCACCGAGATCCCAAACGGTGGTTGGAGTGGTCTGGTGGAGATATTTCTCGACAATAGATTTTTTGTCCAAGAGACTGGTGTCGCTGTAATTGGTGCGGTTGTAGTAGTCACTCCATTCAGTTTTTTGTCTGTGGGGATGCAGTTTTTTGATCGTGGTGGTCAGGTTGTCCAACAAACTGAGGATTTGGAATTTGCTGATGTGTCGAGCGCTGGCTTTGGTGCTCTTGCGTTCATAATGCTTCTGACTCTTGGCATGCATGTGAATATGCATCAGGGTGGAGAAGCGCCATTTGGTGGTCCAGGGAAGCAAATGAGAGGCGATCTCGAGCGGAATACCATCTAGCCAAAGCTGGCTTAAGCGACCGGTGTGAATGTCGGTGTAGTGCATCAGTGCCAATGGTGCGAGAAAGTGTTGGCAGAATTGACGATATGCTTGCCAGAGCTGCCCCTCTACATACTTCTCGAAAGAAAGGGTGTCGATCAGTAGTGGTTTTCCTTTGCAGAATTGGATATTGTAAGCACTAGCATCTTTGAGAGTCATGCTGTGTTCGATTGCTGTTTTTTGAATGTCTAGTGTCAGTAAAGCAGCGTCTTTGAGTTGGCTAAAACACCATTCATAGGGGTAGGAGATGAATGGGATCTTTTCTGGTTGGATAGTCTTGTAAGCTCTGGTGTCTTCAGTGTTGGCTACTTCTTGGTGGGGGACTAACTGTCCTTGTTTGGTGAGGGCCTCATAAAGACCGGAGCTGATGAGCTGATCATATCCTTCCTGTCCGACGTGATTTACTTGACGAAATAGTTGGCCTTCACTGGTGAAAATAAAACCGGCAGTATCACGAAAAGAAGCCGGAGATTGGGCTTTTGCTAAAGACATGTGGGTGCAAGTTATTTTCTCTTGGCTCTGATCAGGAATTTTTGCCAAAGCACTTTCAAGCCAAACATGCCTGCTACAATACTAGCAATAGCTACTTGAATGATGCTGCTTCCTGCTCCTGGATCAATATATGCATGCGCCGTAAGAGGAAAACCGACCAACAAGGCAACAATCACGAAATTAAACATGGGGGAATATGATAATCCCTTCTCTTGTAACAGACTTCAGCCTGAATGGCAATCTGATTTGTTGGTCGCAGTCTTTTCTTGCCATACCTTTCCAATAAATACCCCTGTGGCGTTCCAAATTCTTTTCCAACGATGGGGTTGGGTGAAGAGTCGCCATAACCATTCTAATTGAAGCTTTTGAATGAGCTTCGGTGCTCGTTTTGCTTTGGCGTGCTGATGGTGGAGGTGGGCGGTGCCGGCGATGAAGTCAAAGGTGCCTCCGACACCAATGGCGACTTTGACTTGTGGTAGCTGGGGGAGATGGTCATGAATCCAGATGTCTTGTTTGGGGAACTGGAAGGCCACAAATAGTGCTTGGGCGCCGCTGTTTTTGATGGTGCTGATGATCTGTTTTGATTCTTCGGGTGTGGGGGATCCGACATAGGTGCCTGCGATAGTCAGATTGGGGATGCTCTCAGTTACTTTTTTTGCTGTTGCCTCGGCTACTCCTGGGGCGCCGCCGAGAAGGAAGACTGATTGGTTGTTGGCTGCTAGCTGACGCAATAGTGGCAGAAATAAGTCACTACCGGTGACTCGTTCTGGAAGCTGGCTATATATTGCTTTGCTGAAGGGGATTGAAGCTAGCGTGTAGAAGCATTGCCATGCGCTATATAGTCTTGGTAAGCGTTGACACCATCTGGGAAATCGCGGTGTTAGCTGGAGTAGGTGGGTAGCCCAGATCAGCCCAATCCCATCTGCTAATTGTAGGTCTGCTGTCTGTAAAGTCTTTCGGAATTCGCTATTGTGAAGACTGGTCAAAATAAACTCAGGGTTGACGGTGACAATTCTAGTTTGCTGGTTCTGACTGACACGCTCAGCAATAGTGTGCAGTACTTGTGCTTGCGTGACTGGGCTGAGTGGGATAGCAAATAGTGTAGGTGGGATTGGCGGAGTCTGACTCATGCTGTGGATCAATGCTGGTTTGAGTGTACTATAGCAAGCTTCAGTTTGCCCCGATACTGGTAGAGAGAATTCTTGTTTGAGGGAGTTCTAGATGGTGTTGAAGACGTTTTTTGATCAATTGCGCAAGCTTCTGAGTGTTTCTGTAACTTGGCAAGACGAAGTGACTATGCTCACCTCTCGACTTTTTTTAGATACCTTATAATGAAGATCGTGTAATCCAAGTCTATGCCATTTCAATCACAACATATTCAGGCCCTACAGCAATGTATTAATGGTAGTCTTCAGACCTCTGGTGCTGCGCTTGTGCATAAGCAGCGTGTGGTAGTCAGTACAAACGATGAAGCTACATGCATGACCTTCCATCCACCGATAGCTGCTGAGATGTTGCTTCGGACTTTGGAACAGTGTCGTTTGTAGCATGCCGGATCATAGTCTTTTATTTCGGTACGCTGATCAGATCAAGCAACGGTACTTACGACACAAACAAAATGTCAGTATACAATTGACCGAGCTCCAACAGCTCTGGGCACTTCGCAGTGGCATAGCGATGCCCTTGGCCTCAGTGCAGCCAGAACTAGCTCCATTTGTCCCATGGCAGCCCTACCGGGTGCTCGGTGTGGATGGTTCGCCATTTGATCTGTCACGTCATCGAGGCTTGGCAGTGAAGGCTTTTTCTTTGGCAGCGGTCCTTACTGATTATCATATTGGCAAGGAAACCGTGATCGCTGATATTCGTGACCTGAGTGACCAGGATGATCTCTCTTCTTTGGCTTATCCATCACTAGAGCTGGAATATGGTGTCAGTATCGAGCAATCAGCTGATCTGCTACTTCTCGATGGTAGTTTGATTCGCTGGCAGTGGTATGAGTGGCAAGAGGAAAAACGGTTGGTAGCTGTGAAGCACTATGTTGATTTGCTGGAGCGTTGTTATCAGCAACAAATGCCGGTGATTGCGGTGATCGACCGCTCAGCAAGCAGAGATATTTTGCAAGTGCTGGAGGTGGAGAGTCAGAAGAAATTTGCTAGTTTTACTGATATTGATTTATTTGGTGCTGTTTTGGCTGAAGGGGAGTTTTCTCCCGTATTTCAAACCCATTCACCGATTACCAAGCTCGATGAGCGTTATCAGATTGGTTATTGTTATTATCGTAGTGGTTCTGGTGTGCTGAGAATTGAGTACTTACTTGGTCAACTATTGCAACCCCAGGTGTGGTCTATGCTCATTGATCAGATTGAAAAGGGGCGTGGTTTTCCTTGGAGTATTGCGAGAGCGCATGAGCTTTGTGTGATCAGAGAGCGTGATCGGCAGCTTCTGGAGACATTTTTGGTCGATGATAGTGGCCTCTCACGCAAGGAGTGGTGGAAGGAGGTGAATCGGTAGGGATGTGACTCTTGACTGACTTGGTTGAAAGTGGTTTGATCTTGTCTTGATTATCAACCATATGGGGAATACACCTAGACATGAGCCAATTATCGAACGTGAGGAATACATGGCATCCGTGAGGGCTTTTGATTTCTCTTTGTCGCTTTTTTTGCGAGATGGTACCAGGCCATTGCGTCCTGATGAGGTGGCGAAGCTGATGGAGACATTGTCTCAAACTTCTGCAAAGGCAAGCCGGGACCGTGTCGCTGTCCCGGGATCTGAGATGACTCAGGTTTTTGCTAATGCGATTGATAACTTTTGGTTCTCAAAAAAGCCTGATGGTGCGAAAGTGGGCAATGCTGACTATGTCTTGGAGTGTTGTGCTGCTGGTCATCAGCAGTTTGGTAAGGAATTGGTCAATATCACGTATGATGAATGGTTTGCATTTGCGGCTACTGAAGCCTCTGGGTTCCATCATCTTTACGCTTCGCAGTTGTTAGAAAAAAATGTTGCTTCTAGTGGACCAAATGCTGGTAAGCCAGTATTTGATTTTACAATATTCAAAACTTTTGGCTACTCCGGTCCAATGACACCGGAGACTGGGGGCTATCCAGCCTTGAAGCAATTCATGATGCCTAAAATGCAGGCCTTTTTAGCTTGGCTGTTTTTCTCTCATGCGCAAGTTGCTCATTTGCGTCAAGATATTCGATCCCTATTGGATGATCGTAATAGTATGTTGCCTCAAGCCTCTCGACGTAAGAGAACTGTGCGCAGTCTCACCCAGGAAATGGTGGTAGTGACTCAGTCTTTGCGTGATGGTCAGTCACTGGCAGAGATGCAGGCGATTGTTGCTGGGGACCTAGCTCGATCCCGAGACGTCATCCCTACTGGACCAATGGAAGATTTTCAAGATATCAATGCTTATATGGCAGGAAATGGCATGCCTGTTGTGCTGTATTCGAATGGATTGCAGGTTGTATTACGGTTTCCAAAAGTAGAGGCTGTGGCGCATCAAACGTATACTACTTTACAAGGGGTATTGATGAGTTCTGGTCAGATGAATAATGGTGTATTGGTAGTACCATTGCCTGTTTTTGATCAATTCAAAAGCTTGTGGAGAACAAGACGCATTGCTGTGCAAAATGAAATTGTGTTAGCCGCTCAAAGGACGAGAGCCAAGCAACTACCGGAAATGCTTGACGCTTATTATCAGGATATAGAGAAGTGGTGTGCAGATATCAATGTCGTGGTGACTGCTGCAAATAGAGTGGGTAGATTGCTGACAGAGGTGACTACTGCAGTCAGTTCAGCTGAGCCAAAAGTAACACCACTACGATTATTGGCTGTGCTTGGGGATCGTACACGGCAGATACTTCCTGATGAGCTTCGAAAAAACATGGGAGCAATTCTCTCTGGTTTATTTTTGCAGCCAAAAGATGATGTCGATGCTTGGCGTCGAGATCGTAGAGCTGCTTGTGGTGATGCTTTGCACTGGGCTGCTGCATTGACGGCATTTTCGCACCTTACCGAGATGGCAACTCACTTGGAGGTTTTGCGTGATAAGCTGCCAAAGTTGATTGCTTTACCTTGTTTTGAAGCAGAAAAGTTGAAGCTGCAGGCAGTCGATGGTGTGCTCAGCTCTTTGAATTCGCTGAATTTGTTTCGAATGGACCAACATATGTTATTGGCAGACTATCTAGAAAGAGTGGGACGACCATTACATGCTTTGGGTAGTATTGTGACTGCTAAAAAGGACCAGCTTTCTCATTTGGCGGGAAACTGGGTTCCGGTACGTGGAGCTTTGGCTGATTGTTTGGATACTGTCTTGGACCCTGAGACTGCTGATGCTAACCATTTGTTTGTGCGATTTGGATTGGACGATGAGAATGAGCGCCGTTGGGCAAAGTGGCGTCAGGTGATTGAAGTTGCAGTAACCTCCAATCCTTCCATTACTGCCGACGAACTTGAGCGTCAGTTTTTCTCTATCTTTGCTCCTTTGACTACGGTGCCTCCATTGCCAAAGCTGTATCCAGATCATGTCTATGCTGCCCCTGATGAAGGAACCGTCGGGTTTATCGAGGGGCGGCCCAATATGATGAGCATTCAGTTTCAAGTAGCGGGCGGAGACTTGTATGAATTGACCTATGTATTGGGACGACTTGATCTGAGGAAGGTGGATGTCAAAGCTAGAAGGAAGAATACGGTAGTCTCTATGTAAGTACATTGGCAGCTGTGGGGTGCTGTGGTAATCTCCCTGGGCTTAAATGTAATGGATTATGAAACTCTGGCAGTGGATATTTCCTGACGCAACGATTAAGGAGCTACGCAAAGCAAAACCGCTCGTCGCCAAGATCAATCATCTCGAACAAGAATATCAGACTCTTACTGAAGAACAGCTGAAGCGGAAGACTGAAGAGTTTCGTGATCGTATCAAAGGTGGTGAGTCACTTGATGCTTTGCTTCCCGAAGCTTTTGCTGTGGTGAAGAATGCTTGTCGTCGTCTGGTTGGTAGCAAGTATGTACTTTCTGGGATCGAGAAAGAATGGAATATGATTCCTTTTGACGTGCAGTTGATGGGGGCGATTGCGATGCACAATGGTCGTATTGCTGAGATGAAAACGGGTGAGGGTAAGACGCTGGTGTCGACGATGGCGATTTACCTCAATGCCCTTCTGGGCAAAGGTGTGCATGTGGTGACTGCCAATGATTACTTGGCAAAACGTGATGCTGAGTGGATGGGCATTCTCTATCGCTACTTGGATATGACTGTGGGTGTTGTGGTGCATGGTGTCGAGCCAGCTGAACGTCGGGCTGCCTATCGTAGTGATATTACCTACGGTACCAATAATGAGTTTGGTTTTGATTATCTGCGTGACAATATGGTGCAGGATCCCAGTCAGCTGGTGCAGCGTGATTTGTACTATGCCATTGTCGATGAGGTGGATTCGATCCTGATTGACGAAGCTCGTACACCATTGATTATTTCAGCACCAGCACAGGAATCTACTTCCAAATATGTTCAGTACAGTAGATTGATTCCACGTTTGGTAAAAGATGTGGACTATATTGTTGATGAGAAGATGAAGGCCACTACTTTGACCGAGAAGGGTATTGCTTCCATGGAGACGATGCTGGGTATTAAGAATATTTATACCGATGCTGGTTTTCAGGAGGTCCATCATATTGAGCAAGCACTCAAGGCTCAGGCTTTGTTTACTCTGGATCGCGACTATGTAGTCAAAGATGGGGAAGTGGTAATTGTTGATGAATTTACTGGCCGTATGATGCCAGGGCGTCGATTCTCTGAGGGATTGCATCAGGCCTTGGAAGCGAAGGAAAATGTAGAGGTGAAGCAGGAAAGCAAGACTTTGGCGACGATTACGTTCCAAAATTACTTCCGTCTGTATGAAAAATTGGCTGGTATGACCGGTACGGCTCTTACTGAAGCTGAAGAATTTGAATCTATTTATAATCTAGCTGTGGTGACGGTGCCTACCCATCGTCCGATCCAACGTATTGATTCACCAGATCGTGTTTACAAGAATGAACGCGGCAAGTTCAAAGCTGCAGTGCGAGAAATCAAAGCTCGCTATGAGAAAGGGCAACCAGTATTGGTTGGTACGATTTCGATTGAGAAATCTGAATATCTGAGCAAGCTGCTGCATGCAGAGAATGTGCCTCATCAGGTGCTCAATGCGAAGTTTCATGAGAAAGAAGCTGAAATTATCGCTCTTGCTGGTCGGGTCGGTGCCGTGACGATCGCTACCAATATGGCTGGTCGTGGTACCGATATTCAGCTTGGTGATGGTGTGGATGAGCTGGGTGGTCTCCATGTTTTGGGTACTGAGCGTCATGAGTCCCGTCGTATTGATAATCAGCTCCGTGGTCGCTCTGGTCGTCAGGGAGATCGTGGTGAGAGTCAGTTCTATGTCTCAATGGAGGATGATCTGATGCGTTTGTTTGCTGGTGATAGGATCAAGGGTTTGATGGATCGTCTCAATATCCCTGAGGATCAGGAGATCGAAAATAGAGTGATGGCATACTCAATTGAGAATGCCCAGAAGCGTGTCGAGGGACGCAACTTTGATATCCGTAAGCATGTGCTTCAGTATGATAATGTGATGAACTTTCACCGTGATCTGATCTATGCTCGTCGTCGTGATGTGCTCCAGTCTACTGATCTGCGTAGTGAGATTCGAGAAATGATTCGGACTGAGATTGTC
>JAGNZB010000023.1 GCA_017984655.1 Candidatus Altimarinota bacterium | reverse complement strand
AACGTATAGTATTCGGCCGTAAAAGTATGATTGTAAAACTATGCGTTATCGTTATCATTCAGGTGAAGGTGCAGCAGCTGAAGAGTTTCAACCCAGAGGTACTCCTCCACTGGGGACACGTCCGCTTCCAGGTATAAAGCCAGACGCTCGTCGTGAAGCTGTGAGAAACACGCTCATTCCGGGTAGACAACAGCCCACACAGCCATCACCTACCCCACCACCAAGCTCAGGCGTCTATACTGCGAAAGAAGCTGCAGAGCTAAAAGTGGATGATAACCCTGAGGTAGAAAGTTTTGCTGATGTATTTCCAGATTTTGATGACGGCACAGAGGAGCTTAGCACAACAAACCGTCCCATCCCCAGAATCAGTACCATAGCTCCAGTAGAGCATCCAATCGCCACTCAGCCAGAAGCTGAAATACCAGCCGGAACAGTGTTCGCACCACATCTTGATGTTACTCGCGTTAGTGGTGAACCTACAGCAGTATTTTCTGCTCGTCTTACTAGCAATCCTTCTGTAGCTCCTAGCACAGTTGACTACATTGGTTTCGATCAATCCAGAAGCGCTCTCGCCGCACGACTGGCTACTTTTGATGCGAACGCTGCTTTGGATACCGAGCCAGCTTTCAGTCCTGATGATCTTCGTTTTCTTGATTTCAGCGCACCAGCAGACAACACCGTAGTAGAAACTATAGAACCTGATGAGGTGTCTGGTTTTCATAAAAAAATCGTAGAAACCCCAGTTGCCGAATCTCAAGATGTTGCAATCGGCAATATTCCTCAAAGCAGATTTGAATCCTTGTCATTGGCTGAGATCGAGAAAGGTATTAGACTTTCTGCCGTCCATGACTTCCTTACCCCCCAAGAGTTCGATCTTGCCAGTTATGTGTCCAATGTCCACCGTGATATTGCGAAGCATCCGTATCTTGCTCTCACTATCATCAGCCAGGCTCGAAAACACCACATTAAATCACAACTCGCAGCACAACCAGAAAGCAACCCTGCACAGCACGCTGAAGCCTTTGGTAAAATGTTCCAACTCACTCGAGCTCGTCCAGTCTCAGAGGGAGTAATGGGAAAAGCTGCACTAGAAGCTACCTATGGTCAAGTGATTGAAGACACTGCCACAATGGTACTGCATCATTGTTATCTCCAAAAAACTGGTCATTATGGCGTCGCTATCAATGCATTTGGACTACTACCTTTATTAGCAAACTACAACGACACTTTGTTGGTAAGGCAGATCTTCCTCAAGAGAATAGATACATTGTCACTGACGTTCCCCAAAACTATTGCCGCTCTCACGGCAAAGGCTGAAACCCTCAGAAAATTTTTCCACAGCCGTGCTGAATCCCTAGGCTACTATAGTAGTCTAGCCAAAGCTGATCAGGCCTTGGAAGGCGCTGTCCAGACCGTGGTTTCTCACCTCTCACCGATCGAACGTCCCACGTTCCATGCTATTTATGCTGCTGTCGCTCAGAGCATCAATCAATTCCAAACAACCAGAGCACGCCTACTCGATGCAGCCCAACAACTTGAAGTCACTTTCTATACCCAAGTACAGTCAGATGATGCTGGTACACAAATAGGAAAAGCAAAACAAACCGTAGAGCAATCAGCTCAAACGATTATCAACTCACTACCTGCAGCTGACCGCGAACTGTTTAACCGAGTCTATCGACCAATCAAAACCAGTATCGATCTGTTTACACGCACGCTCGCCAAAACTCGCGCTCAGATCCGCACCATCCCCCTAGCAGCAAGACAGTCTATCATTGAGGCTGCAAGCCAGACACTCTCCACAGGACAAAGAGCAGCATTCGTATCTAGCTGTATGCGGGTAGCATTTGAAGCAAAAGAACTGCCAAGTCGAGCATCAATTGCCGCACTATTCGCCCCCAACCACACTACCCCAGCAGGACAAGATGCGCTTCCTACACTAGATGTCACCGCTCCCGAGACACCAGAATCACTGAGTACCAAAAAGCAGCTCGCAGCAAAACGTCTCCGCGCCACAATTCAACATCTACAAGACGCACTCCAACCTGAAGAAGTCTCGCTATTTGTCCAAGCAGTGACACCAACAACACCACCACAACCGATTGCACCATTAGCTCTCAGTGGACACAAACTGTTCTCTTCGGCGCCATTGAGAATAGCCAAACCAATGCCACCATTCCAAACACCACCACAGACGGTGCTGGAAAGTTTATTACCAGAAAGACTCTACAATACTTGGTTTCCACACCTTGCAGCATTGCCAGGTAAGATCGCTGACACAACCAGTGCTCTCGCTCAGGCCCTCGTCCGCACAGTCACACCACAGGCCATTGCTGCTACTGCAAAAGCATTACGTTTGGGGCATGTAGCCTTTGCTTTGGGATTTGCCGCTCTACCGATGATGAGTCGTCCACCAAAAGCACCAATGCATACTCTGTCACAGACTGGGGCTCTAGAAAGCAGCTCCACCGCTGATAAAGCGGTATTTCCTACTATAGTCCGTTCTGCTTTGAGCAAGATCATCAGTCCTGCCAGAAGAACTGTCGTGAACTTTCAAGATGAACGAATAGCACCAACCTCTGTTGAGACATTAGCAGAACCACATATCGACAATTCTCCAGCAGGAGCAGCCTATTTACAGGCTCAGGGCTATACTGCGTATCAGATCGAAGGCGACCGAGACCCATACTTCGCACCAGCATCAGTCTATCTCGATCGCTATCCCAATGCTGCATCAGCTCTCTCCTGGTACATGAACACTTCTGGATTTAGAAAAATGTACAATTATGTTCGTGGACCTCATGACCATAGTACGATGTTTGCTGCTTTGTCTGACCATAATAAAAACATCCTCAATACTGCCCTACAAGCAGGAGCTGAGGTCACTTGTGGCGTCACCGAAGACGGCAATCTTGCTATTCAATATGTACGCTTTCATAGCCAACAGTTGCTGAGACGACCGATCATATTTAGTACTCGCTCTCTCAGAGAAGCGGGTAGACTGACATTGAGAACAGATACAGCAGCTGTTCCAGCCCAACCAGTGGTCAAGACTACGGAGCCCGTAGAGATCCGAGAAAGTAGAGCTACCTTCGGTGCTGCTATCCCCTATTCACGTTGGCAACAAGTCAGGAATCAATTTAGAAATACTGCTACTAGACTGTTGAGACAAATTCGTACATACTAGTCTCTTCCACAATCATCTGCGTATGACATTTCGTAATACTCCGCCTCACCCTAGCGCGCTAGACTTCGATGCAGAGGCTGACGAAAAAGCTAGAATTGGTATCGCGAGTATACTTTCTCAGACTAGCTTGGGTAACTCCCATATCGTCACAGCCAGAGATCTCGATCGAGGCATTCGCTATTCTACTTTACCGATTCACGATGCTGAAGGGACATATCTCTCTGATGTCAAAATCCTCCGTGACACCTTTGCCCAGGGACGATTTGCTACTATCTCTACGGTCGCCCTACCGACCAAAGACCCCAACAAGTTCAGAATTGCTGCAGCTAAAAGACCACGACCGGCAGATAGCTACAGTGCAGCAGAATTATTTCAACTCTCTTCTGCCACCCAAAGTCCGAAGAGAGCACACTCCCTTGATGCAGAACGTATTCGGCAGTGCCAGATTTCGCGCACGATATTTGAAAATGAACAGCAAGCAGCAAGAGGATTATTAGTAGCAATAGAAAAGGAAAGGAAAATTCAAGCTGATCCGGAAAAAGACATTTATTACCGCCTGACC
Organism: Candidatus Altimarinota bacterium; assembly: GCA_017984655.1. Classification (GTDB taxonomy): domain Bacteria; phylum Patescibacteriota; class Gracilibacteria; order RBG-16-42-10; family RBG-16-42-10; genus JAGNZB01. Next base: position 11,663 of record JAGNZB010000023.1, on the reverse strand, counting down.
CATGGCGAGCACGCCTATGATCACCGGATGGCCCAGCCACTGATGATTGGTAAGGATGTGATCCTCTATGAACTGATCGGTGATATTCAAGATGTACTAGCCAACATCGAAGATCCGGATGTTCGGATCAACGCTACTCTAGCGGATATGTATCATGACGCTGTTGAGAGTTTGTCCAGACAAGAATTACTGGATGTCATGCTCACAGTCGCCCAGTTCCTAGCCTGGATACATCGCCATCGATATATGTACAATGATCTACAAGGCAGCAATATTATTGTCAGGCCACCACGAGGTCGAGTAGTTGATTTTGATAGTATAATCCACTATGACACCCCCCTCAGACCTAGTGATATCTGGGTCGCTAGTATTGATATTAGTAATGATCTCCTCATTCGAGAAGCAAGAGAAACACACGACCTCCTCGATATCCCCAATAAAGTCGCGTTTGGAAATTTTCTCGCCCAAGGTCTCCAGAAGAAATCACTGGGCAAAGGCAACCCCATAGAAGAAACTGCCCTCTGGGTGCTCGCCAAAGACTTACAAGAAGCATACTTCCATCGCACCCCCACAAACCCAGCCGGTGTCATCAATAAACAATACCATTCATGGTTAGATATTGTCAGCATCCTTTCCGGTGGTAGGCAATTCAAAGCGCTACGAAGTGATATCCTCGCCCAGAAAAGAAAACAATAGTTTTTTCTCCCCTGACTTGGCTATACTGTGAAGCGACTACCTGTAGAAGAATTGAACAACATCATCGATATGCTACAGTGCATCCTCCACAATTAAAGTTGCACTTTTTGTATGAATCAAATTAATCATCAGGGCAGGAAAAAAGTTGCAGAACATATCACTGCTCTGGATATTTATGAGATTGCTGATTATGCCAATGGGCTAGGCATAGAGCGTCCCCTAGATCATGTCAGTCGAGTACAAGCGCGAGCGATACTGACCAGCATGAGGATTATGGCCGACATACCACGCCCCAATCCTGACATCGCTTACCAAGCCAGAAGACAGGCATTAATTGATTTAGTACTACCGTCCGATCGCACATTCACATTATTACCAGCTGAAGCGATTGCCACTCTTGCTCGTAGAGGTGAATATCGACCAGATCTCCTGCTTCCGGCACATACAGGGGTAGAATTAGCAGAGAATGTAGTCGCTTTAGCAACGTACTGCACTGGACATAAGCTCTACCAAGCCACGCCATCTACGGTACTGCGCCAAGCAATTCGTAGGATGGACACCGTACTTGGACTAGCAACCCGTTCGAGAGAAGTCCAAGATATCTACCATCACTGGCTACATAAAAATCGAACACTACTCCTCAGGGCTTATCGCTTATCACCAACACGCCGCTACAACCAAGATCCTGTAGTCCGTGAATTGAAACTGGTCAGTGCCAGACTGAGAGATGATCTATCGCGCATCATGACAACCAATTAACTAGCCTCCCTGTTACCTTCTCAACGAGGCAAGGGAAAGTGTGTGGTGAGCTCAGTCACTTCCTGGTGAATCCGTGCTAGCAACTGATCATTACCCTGTGCAGTAATTGCTCGATCAATAAAATCAGCGACTGTACGCATATCAGCTTCCTTCATCCCTCGCGTGGTCAGCGCAGGGGTACCAAGACGAATCCCCGAAGGATCAAAGGCAGAACGAGGCTCGAATGGAACTGTGTTTTTGTTGACGGTGATCCCTGCTAATCCCAATGCTACTTCGGCGTCCTTGCCAGAAAGGCTTTTGTTTGTCAGATCCACCACCATCAAGTGATTGTCCGTGCCTCCGGTGACTAGATTGTATCCCCGACTGAGAAGTTCCTCAGCGAGCACTTTCGCATTGGCGACAATCTGATGAGCATAAAGGGCAAATGCTGGTTGCATTGCTTCTTGAAGTGCGACAGCAATAGCAGCAGTTTGATGATTGTGTGGGCCACCTTGGAGGCCTGGAATAATCGCCCGGTCAATCAGTGTCGGAATATTTTCTTTGGTTCGAGCCACCTTCTTTAGTGGGTCAGAAGCATTGCCATTGGCAAGGATCAGAGCTCCTCGGGGTCCACGTAATGTCTTATGGGTCGTCGTCGTCACGACATCAGCAATCCCGATTGGTGATGGGTGTGCCCCACCCACTACCAGACCGGCAATATGACTAATATCTGCAAACAAAAAGGCACCAACACTATCAGCCATTTCCCGATACACTTCCCACTGATACTGCCGAGGATAGGCAGTCGCACCAACAATAATCATCTTGGGCTGCTCAGCTTTGACCAGCCGCCACATTTCATCAATATCGATATAGCCATCCTGTCGGACAGTGTACTGGACATTGCGATAATAGGTACCTGAAAAATTCACCTTGAGCCCATGGGTCATGTGACCTCCATGAGTGAGCTTCAGTCCCATAACAGTATCGCCAGCGTCCAACAACGCATAATGGACCGCGAGATTGGCAGGGCTACCGGAATAGGCCTGCACATTGGCGTAGGTACAGCCAAAAAGCTGCGTCGCCCGATTGCGGGCAATGTTCTCAATCTCATCGACGAACTGACACCCACCATAGTAGCGCATACCAGGATAGCCCTCAGAATACTTGTCGGTCAGTCGACTGCCAAGAGCTTCTAATACTGCTCCGGAAGTATGGTTCTCAGAAGGGATCATCTCAAGACCATTTTGTTGACGATCAGTCTCGGCGGCGATCAGAGCAGCAATCTTGGGATCTTGTGCGGTCAGAAGTGGAAAAGATGACATGCCAGCAATTTAGTATGCCCACTATAGATCACTAGACCAAAAAGCAAAATAGGATTGGAATATCGAACTAATGATCTGCATATCAGAAAGGTAAGCAACCATTTGACCGCAGCAGCACCAAGATCCATGCTGCAAGTACTAATCTCTTCCCATGCGTCATCCTGCTCGCTTTGCTATTGCTCTTGCGCTGCCAATATTAGCCGGTGGTATTGGTGGTTTCTTTACTAGTGAGGCTGTCTTGCAGTGGTATCCTACATTGATCAAACCTTGGTTCTCACCACCCAACTGGATTTTTGGTCCCGTCTGGACACTGCTTTATATCTTGATGGGCATCAGCTGTTATCGTCTCTGGACCAGCAATCATGCTCATCACAAACAAGCGCTAGCACTGTATTGGGGACAGTTGGTAGTCAATGCGATCTGGTCTCCAGCATTTTTCGGACTACAATCAACATTACTGGGGATGGTAATTATTTGGCCGCTATGGCTGATGATTATTGTTTTGATTATCAAGAGCTACAAAATAGATAGACTAGCAGCTTGGTTACTAGTCCCCTACTTAGTCTGGGTGAGCTTCGCTAGTATTTTGGCAACATCATTGTACTTGTTGAACTAAGATAGACTCTCTAAGAAGTTATAACTAAACCGAAAGTAATTTTAATCTCAGGAATCTATAATACTGGGGTAGTACTAAAGACGTTTAAAAATAGCTTACAAGCAGATGGTTTCATAGTGGAGGATTTCGTACCCAATCCCAATGATGCTTCAGTATCACTTGTCACTAGCGCGCTTGATTTAGAGAAATTTATCAGTAGTTGTAGTACTGATAAAGAACCAATCGTAATCATTGGCTTTAGTATGGGAGGCCTCATTGCCCGTTATTATGTACAGAAAATTGATCAAGGTAAACGGGTGCAAAAATTAATTACCATCTCATCTCCACACAACGGTACTTTATGGGCTAGAATATTACCCAATATTGGCACTATTGAAATGCGTCCTCATAGCAAATTTCTGGTGGACTTAGCAGCGAGTCCTTGGCCTAATGTCCCATGTATTAGTTTGTGGACTCCATATGATCTAACAATTAGACCAGCAAAAAGCTCACTATTGAATTATGCAAAGAATATTCGTATCAATGCTTGGTGTCATATGGCGATGATGAAGAACGCTCAGGTATTAGATACAATACGGCACGAGCTAAATCTGCTGGACAGTACTAGGAATTCCTAGACGACTTCAGTGCGATAGCACTCCTCACAGTAGATAATAAGATCGGCTTCAGGTTGATAGCTGGTCTCAGTTTCTTTCTGACATTTGGAGCATGTGGTCATTCGGACACTACGAGGATTCTTGAGCCGAATTAATGCTCGGCGACGCTCGTCAGGGTGGAGTCTTGGTAATGGTAAATTATGTTCGCGATAGAAGGCTACTTCTTGTTTTGTGATCCGGAATGGTTTCTGGGAGACCGGACAAATTACTGCATTGTTGATGATGTCATCAGAAGTCTCAGCAATAGTATCAGGCAGGTCAGCTGCTAAGATAAACTGCTTTACTTCAGGCTTTGGTGCAACATAATCAGACCAACGATAGCCTTGTGCTAAAGCCTGCTCTTTGGTCAGGGGAAAATACTCAAAGGCCGTGCTCTCATTGTAGCCAAATGGCGAGTCAGCTGCCGGAAAAAACTCTCCCCACTCCTTGCGCTCTTTCATCGTAGCAATCAGCTGCGGCACTAGGAGCTCATATTCTTCCTTAGTATACTGCTTGTTGAATATATTGTACTGCTTGTGACGAAGCCCAATACACCCAAAACAATCCTGACATGACCGACAAGACTGACAATAGGTCAGATTACTGGAATCATAAATATCAAAACAATAAAGACAGGACTGACAATTGAGCACACAGTGACAATCATTACAGTGTTGGATATTGACGCAGCCATAGCAATCATATGCATTGTAGCCCTTCATATTGTCGATCGCATAGCAGCACTGCTCAGACTCGACCATATGAAAAGAACCGAAGCAATCTTTGGCATTGCTATTCACATCACCATACGGACAATTCTCTACCTGGGTATTGCGGAGTGCAGGCTTGGGGAATTGTTTGGCAAATTGCTCAAAGTCTTGTTCCATCTGCTGCCAAGCAGCATGACTGCCCATCTGCAGCTTCTGCTTGTAAGCAAAGTATTCTTCCTTGGTATACTGCTTATTGAAAATACAATACTGTTTATGACGGAGATTGACACAAAATAAGCAGTGATCGAGCTGCTTACAGTCCATGATAAAGGCAGAGTCGCTGATATTCTGACTATTTAGCACATACTGCGAGCGATAACAAAACTGAGAATTGACACAACGATAGCTGAGCTCTCCATCAAAGAGCCAAAAATTATCGACACAACGCTTCAGATTTACATACCCATAGTTGTACAAACTATCCTCACAGAAATCCCCCCAAATACAGAGATAACTATTCTTGGTCTCTGATGTCATATTGTTGTACTGCACCGTCTCATCGCCACCGATATTAAAGAGTGCCTGATGAGGAACTTGTTTGGCCAGCCGGTCAAATTGAGCAAAGAATGACTGACTCGGATCACAAGCAATGGCAAAGTTACTGATATCAAAACCAGGCTGGTTGAGCGCCTCGAGTTCTGCTACAGGATAGGGAGCTACGGGCGAATAAATACTAATGATATCTTTCCCGGTCAAACTACTTTTTCGTAAATACAAAGCTGACTCATTGCGAGAAGCAAGCCTTCGCACCAAGCGACACTGGGGGCAGCGTGTCGGCAAAGGCAAAGCACCAAGCTTACCGGCAACCGTGGCATAGAATGCAACATCTTCATCCCTCAGAACAAAACTAGTAGAGCACTGCTGACAAGTAAGCGCTTGAGGCATAGAAAGGGTAAAACTCTGAGCGGATCATAGCACAAAGCATTACCGTGAATACATTCCCTAAACTGTCACCTGATAGTGTCGATATCAAGACAAAAGTAGTTTGCTTTGCCTGGACTCTAGACGTAAACTGGATTTAGTAGCATGATCATCACTCACTTTCCAACTATGGGCAGATCACGGATAGCTTCACCAGATCAAGGATTGCTTTTTCACCCAGAACAGCTGATCCCGGTACCCGTAGCAAAGATCCGGACATTGATCGCCGCCGCTCTAGCCACAAAAGAAGCACTACTACCATTACTGGAGACTCAAGCGAATAGAGTAGTACCTCCAAGTCCATCGATACGACGGGTAGTACCTTTATTTGGCGGATGGCAACGTCCCGTTCCAGTCTCAACACCAATACCAGACAATACCATCATGCACTTACGCCAACAGATCAATGATCTCAAGGCTCATTCTAGCAGCCTCACACCAGAAACCCGTCCCCTCGTCGCCGAGTACATTGCTGGGAAAATTATGGATCTTGCCCACCAAAACCTGGATAACAATGGCACGGCAAAAGCATTCCCATTTACGCTTGGGGCTATAGAACAGGCATTGGCAAGTGAGCTAACAGCAAGACAAGTAGCTATAGAGGCATTGAATACTGTAGAAAGAGCAATTATGGAAGAGATGGCCACCTTGGGCGAGTATGATCTTGTGAGAGATATTCCTGAGGGTAGCGGTTTATCCAATGTCTTTGATACACTGGGCATGCTTGAAAGAATCTGCGCGGATTGCTACAAACAACAGAAGCTAACCACAAAAACAAAATAAGCAGTGCTCCTACACCAAGGGCTTAGCAAACTCTTCATCCTGATTGGTATCTTTGGCCATCGCTTCACTACCTACTTGATTCCACTTGGCAAGGTCAGCTTCCACCTGCTTCTTTGGTGTGCCATAGATCTTGCGTGAAGACTCGATGATTTGTTTACGGAAATCATTGTCAGGGTATTGGATCGTCAGTGTCTTACCAGAGAAGGCGTCACGAGTCTCACCATCAATCGACATTTTTACATAGAACTCCTGGACGCCAAGATTGATAATATCCCTGACCTTGAAGATCGGTGTATATTCTTTCTCCAACATCACAGCATCATCAGCACCGACACGGAAATTGACGATTGAACCCACGTTACCAAGCACGGTGGCACGCAGTGCTGGTGTGAGCTGCGCCATGAACTGATGCGCTAGCGTCACAGACAACCGATATTTGCGGGCCTCAGAGAGGATTTGTTCAAAGGTATCCGTAGCAAAGTTCTGAAACTCATCGACATACAAATAGAAATCCTTGCGATCAGCCTGCAAGATATCCGCACGACTCATCGCTGCTTGTTGGATTTTGGTAATCAACATCGCACCAAGCAAATTACTATTCTCATCACCCAAGAGACCGCGAGAGAGCTTCACGAGAAGGATCTTCTGACCATCCATAATTTTACGCAGGTTGAGCTTATTATCTGGCTGCCCTACCATATTACGAATGAGAGCTGTCGAGATGAATTGCCCTACCTTATTGAGGACCGGCATGATCGCTTCATTATCAAACTTTTCACTCCAGCCAGCAAACTCATTGACCCAGAAGTTTTTGACGACACTATCTTCAATTCTGGCCACAATTTTCTGACGATAATTTTTGTCAGTGAGCATCTTCACGATACTGAGTACCGTCGTATTTGGTGAATCCAGTAATGCCAAAGTCGTATAGCGCAGCACATGCTCTAGACGAGGTGTCCAGTTGCTACCAAACAGTTTTTTGAAGATCTCAATAAAACCAATCGTCACGCGCATTTTGTACTGAGGTTCTACCTGCTCGAGTGGGTTGAAAGCAATGGGGTAGTCAGTATCTGATGGATCAAAGTAGACAACATCCTTGAGACGGTGTTCAGGAATACGACGAATCACATCATCGATCAAGTCTCCATGAGGATCCATCACTCCCACACCTTGACCATTCATAATATCTTGATTGATCAGGAGCTCCATCAATTTACTCTTACCAACACCACTTTTGCCGATGACATACAAGTGACGCTGACGGTCAGAGCGCTTGATACCAAAGACATTATTTTGATTATGAAAGTTGGTGCTACCAAAGAGACAGATATTGGCCTCTGTATCAGTCCCCTGAACAGGAAGATCCAATGGTGGCTGTGCCTTGCGGGCCAAGACATGCACGATATGCGGAATCAGATCGGGATTGGGGAAGTGATAGAGTGATGCCAACTCCTCTGTATTGATCTGGAAGCTAGAAGCAGAAGAACGCTGTTTGTAGCGCTGCAAAAAAGCCCGACCACTACTAGTATGACTAGTGCGGAAGCTATTGAGATCATCAGTATTAAATGGTGAGAACGCTTCTACCAAGGCATGGAGACGTTGCTCTGCTTTGGCTTGAGAAGAGCTGATATACGCCAAGCGCACACTGATCGTAAAATAATCTTTGCTAATTTTGCGCTGAATCGATTCATTTTCGACCTTGCGCACATCATGATTTTTGAAAATGTTTTTGACCCGAAAAATATTGAATAGTCTCCGAAAGCGAATCTTCCAAGAACGGGCGAAGTTAAACCACCAAGTATCCATCACTGGCGCAATCACCATTTGAATCCAAGCCTGATCTTGTTTCTCCCCCTTGGTCAGTACTGAAAAAAGCGATGACAGTGAGTCACCTTCAAACAACGGATAGGTCTTGAATGAATAGATATCAGATCGCTGCAGCTTGAGCTCTGTTCCAGCCAATGACAAAGACTGTAGCAAAGTATCAGTGACATAATCATTGCTACGAACAATTTCACAATCAGGATAGACGGCATAGATCTGGCCCTCGACCAACTCTACAATCTGCGCTGGGATATAGACATAGAAGTAAATATGCTGACGAAAAGCGATGATTTCAAACGAAATATGGCTCTTTCGAAGCGATTTATTGAGGGCTATCAAAAGCTCTTCAAATTTCTTTTCTTTTTTGAGCTGAGCATCCCCTTGCGGAATTCTGATCAAAAGCGCGATATGTCTCGAGGACACTACAGACATTACATTGATGTTTTAGAGGGTATAGTAGCCGATCCTCGATCAGGATTCAATCACTATAGCTTTATACTAGTATAGCGAAAATGAGAGCATAAAGCCACCATAAAGCGGAAAATAAGACTCAGGGGGAATTACAAATTACAAATTATAGATTACAAATTTGGGAGGGCTCAAAAAAAGGGACCCGACTACCATTGCAGTCGAGCCCCATTTGTAATTTGTAATTTATAATTTGTAATTCACTTATTTTACCATTTTGATTCAAATTTTCCTTCTTTACCAAACGAATCTCTTGGTCTCCCAGCCCCTCTTCTTGGTGTTGCTGAAGAGCGATATGGTTTGCGAGCTGGCTTGTCGCCACCATCACGAGACCAACTACTGCCAGTGCTGGAGCGACGAGGACCGTCACCACCTGAGCGAGGAGCATGACTGCTACTACCACTACGAGACCAGCTTTGACCAGCAGGACGGCTGCTAGCACCACCGGCACGATAAGGGCGTCTTGGTGGATACCCAGCGGCATCACCACGATCCTGTGAGTAAGGTGCACGAGGTGCTCTTGGAGCACGTTCGCTACGTTCTCCACCTTCACGAGGAGCTGCATGGCTACTACCACCACTACGAGTCCATGTCTGAGCACGACCAGTACCTTCACTACCACTACCTTCATGATAAGGGCGACGTGGGTAAGCAGAACGCTCACCACCACTAGCACGATCAAATGAACCACTACGACTACTACCACCAGAACGATAAGGAGTAGCACCTTCACGACTACTGCTAGAACGGAAAGGGCGATCACCAGAAGCTGGACGACCAGCGCCAGCACCTACAGAACGACGGAAGGGAGATCGAGGAGCTTTCTCGCCACCTTCAGAAGTAGGAGCATCATCAGAACGACTATAGCTGCTACTTGAGTATGAGCGCTCACCACTACCACTTGAGCTACCGCTCTCACGACGAGATGAGAAGCCACGACTACCGCCGCGACTACCACCACGAGCTGACTTGCCCCATGGACGTTCATCACTACTGCTATCTGATGGATGATTCTCAAAAGTAGGAAGATCAGCCAATGTTGGCAAAGGACGTTGTGGAATTTGCATACGAATCAAACGCTCGATACGACGAACATCATCTCTTTGTTCTGGAAGTGCAAATGAATACGCCTTTCCAGTCATACCAGCACGAGCGGTACGACCAATACGATGTACGTAATCTTCAGGATTTTCTGGAAGATCAAAATTGACTACCAACTCAATACCAGCCACATCGATACCACGAGCGGCAATATCAGTAGCAACAAGGACACGGTGCTTACCAGTTTTAAAACCTTCCAATGCCTGACGACGCTGTGACAATGAACGATTGGAATGGATCTCAGCAGCACTATGACCGAGACGCTTCAGTGTCTGAGTCAATGTCTTTGCAGAATGTTTGGTACGAATGAAGACCAATACGGTGCCCCATCCTTCCGCCAAGAGGCTATCGAGGAGAGCATTTTTTTGACGACGACCGACGATATACATCCCTTGCTCGACTTTTTCAGCTACTGTACCTGCTGTAGCGATTTCGATCCGAGTAGGATTGACCATGTGATGGGCAGCCAATTTAGCAATTGGTCCTGGCATAGTGGCAGAGAACAACAATGTCTGACGATCATCATTGATTTGTTTGACGATCTGTTGGATCTGAGGAGCAAACCCCATATCAAACATTCGATCAGCCTCATCGAGAATCAAAGCATGCACGTCACGCAAAGTAACGGTCTTTTGCTCCAAGTGATCAATCAAGCGACCAGGAGTGGCGATAATAATTCTTGGCATCCGCTTGAGAGCTTGTTTCTGACCACCAATTGGTGCACCACCAATCAAACAAACAGTCTGAATATTCAGTTTGTTTGCAAAAGGTTTGAGTGACTCTTCTACTTGGAAAGCCAACTCACGAGTAGGCAACAAAATTACGACTTTGCCTTTGTGATCAAGACAACGCTGAATTACTGGCAAACCAAAAGCGAGGGTCTTACCAGTACCTGTCTGAGCGATACCAATCACGTCCTTACCAGTCAATGCGACTGGAATAGCTTGCGCTTGGATCGGTGTTGGCTCGGTCATTCTTTTGCGCTCAAGCACCCCCATAAGATCGGGATGAAGAGAGAAACTACTAAACGTAACTGCTGGAGATGTGGACATAAGGAAACGAGAAATAAAAAAACAGATGCACGTTTCCTAATCTACTAAATAGCAATTACGAAACTACTGCTCTGAATTGTACAATACCTTTTTATGCTAACAACAGTCAAATTCAGAATCGTCTAGCGCGAGATTTTTCTTCAGTTTTCATGATGCTATGGTAGGTTTCCCGAACTATCCGAACTACATGATCAGTTGGTATAGCTGGAAGGTGGCAGTGAGGGGCTCCGCCTAGACCATGAACTTGGATTCCCTGGGCCACATGCAACATCAAATCATCAGTGCGACGAGTGAAAATCCCATCATCCACTGGATAGATAACATGATTACCAATAGAGGACAAGCACTGACGACCAGACTGGTATAAATAATCTGCCACAGCTTGATACTCCGCCAGATCACCACCCCCCAAAACAGCACCAAGTATCGATTTGATCTCTGCCCGCTGCTGACCATAAGCAGCCAAAAGTAAGTTTTCAGTACTACTATGATCGCCATAGAATAACGTTTGCTGCTGACCCATTTTCACATCCAAACCAGCACGATCTCCCACCATCCCTTTGCCTAGGTCAAACGTTAAAGGCAGTAGTGCTTTCAAGAAACCATCAGAACGTACATCCTCAAAGCGTCCCGCTGCAATCGGAGCTTCTTGAATCATCCCAACCAGAGTTGGTCCTTGTTGTTGTCCAATGAGATGACCTGCATAACGACGGGCAAAAAGAGCACCGAGAGAG
>JAGNZB010000022.1 GCA_017984655.1 Candidatus Altimarinota bacterium | reverse complement strand
GCTTGGTGTGATAGAAAGCAGGAACCGAGATACTCGGCAGGATCCTTCGCATGCGCTCAGGATGACGGAAAGGGGGCGGTCACAATTCCTAATTACCAATTCCTCATTCCTAATTTATTCCCGAGGCCCTTCCCAATTTATAATTTGTAATTTGTAATTTATAATTTATAATTGCCTTTATTGACTTTTGCTCCCGTTTTCTCAATGCTAAAAACGTCACTATACTTTCCTTTGTTTTCGTATGATTCAAATTCAGAAAGATGTCTCTCTTGCCATGTATAGCTCTTTCCACATTGGGGGGAAAGCTAGTCACTTTGTGGAAATCAAGACAACTGAAGATGCCCTAGAAGCATGGCAATTTGGTCAAGCCCAAAAAATGCCCATCTTTTTTCTGGGTGGTGGCAGCAATGTCTTATTCCCTGATCAAGGACTAGAGGCATTGATCATCAAGAACTCAATCAACTTTATTGAGAAACTCCCCAATGACCAAGTGCATGTTGGTGCTGGTACCTACACTACAGCGCTCGCTCAATTCTGTGCCGACAATGAACTTTCCGGTATTGAGAAGCTCTTTGCGCTACCGGGCACTTTTGGTGGTGCCATTGTCGGCAATGCAGGAACACTAGGCACCGAAATCAAAGATGTCCTTCTATCGGCGACCCTTATCAATCCCCAAGGCAAAATCACCACCGTACCAGCGAGCGCACTCGACTTTCAGTATCGTGAAAGCAACCTCAAAAGAAACCACCAATTAGTACTGAGCGGCATCATTCAGCTCAAGCCAGGGCAAAAAGATACGATCAAACAAGTGATGACTGATACCAAAAACTGGCGACGAGATCACCAACCAGGAGGCTTCAGCGGCGGTTCTTTTTTCAAAAACCCCGAAGGCTACTCAGCAGGACAACTCATCGAACAAGCAGGACTCAAGGGCTACACTATTGGTGGCGCTCAAGTATCACCAAAACACGCCAACTTTCTCACCAATACTGGTAAGGCTACAAGCAAAGATGTTATGCTGCTAGCAGCTCATATCAAGGAGGTTGTCAAAAGCCAATTTGGCATCGAGCTCGTCGAAGAAATCCGACCAATCCAAGTTTGAGTCCCCATCGCCCTACTCTTAACTTCCACGCTTATGGCTACCAATTTTCACAGCAAGATCCAGCTGAGTAATGACACCAAAGAGTACATTGAAAAAAAACTCCACAGTCTCAGTAAATATTATGTCGGTGCAGACGCTGATGGTGTGCATACTGTTGTTGATGTAGACCACAACCATGAGAAAAACAATACCGGTATCAGCATGGAAGCTCGAATTACTGTTGGCAAAAAAGTATTCATTGCCACCGAACGCTCTACTACTGTAGAAGAAGGCATCGACTTGATTCATGACAAACTCAAAACTCAGCTCCAACGCCACAAAGAAAAGCAGCAAGAGAACCATGAATAGTCCACAAGCAACCATCTTTCAAAGTGATGCTTGGGTACGATTCCAACAATCATTACCAGGGCGAGAAGCTGGTAAAATCCATACCAACCATGGAGACCTCTACTGGTCGATCGTACCCACACTACTACGGAAACGCTATCTGTACATCAACCACGGCCTAAGCACACAATCCCTAGCAGACTACTGGCCACAATTGCTTGCACTAGCTCAGGAAAAGCGCTGCATCTATATCAAAATCGAACCATTGTGGTATCAAGGTGACCCAAGAGAATCTGAACTGCAGCGTCTCAAATGCAAACCAAGTCATTTTGCTACCCAACCACAGACGACTTTAGTATTAGACCTGACCCTGTCACCAGAAGAACTGCTCAAACAAATGAAGCCAAAGGGACGCTACAATATCAAGATCGCTGCCAAAAATAATATCACTTACCGTAGTTTCGCAGCCGATGATGCAGAGCTCCAAGAAGCGTTATCAGCTTTCTACCAACTACTTCACACCACTGCTACTAGAGATCATTTTGGTATTCACACAGTAGAGTATTACCAGCAATTCTTGGCGAAACTGTCACCACAGAGTAAGTTGTACCTAGCCTATCATCAAGGACACGTCATTGCCGGCATGATCGCCACATTGCATCAAACCGAGAGTATTTATTACTACGGAGCGTCCTCAAGTGAACATCGTGAATTAATGGCCACCTATGGTCTCCAGTGGCATGTAATTCAAGAGATGAAGGCAGCTGGTGCCACCACATATGACTTCCTCGGTATCGCTCCCCCTGGAGCCGATTCAGAGCATCCATTAGCAGGAGTAACCGAATTCAAAAAAAAATTTGGTGGCAATATCCAGACTTGGACTGGCACCTATCATTATATTCTTAGTCCCCTCTTTTATAGTTTGATTCATGCGCCCAAGATCATCCTTCACAAAATCAAGCACTAGTCCAAGCCAAAGTCCTGGCCAATTCGATCGTATCTTGGCCGTCACCACGTTTGGCTTGATGATTTTTGGTGTGATCATGATCAGTAGCGCATCAGCAATCAACTCTTTCTTCAACACCAACGGCCAGGCAACGGACTTTTACTTTTGGAACCAGCTTCAGTCACTAGCGATCGCACTCGTGGGCTGGTTTATTGTCCAAAAAATCCCCTACCGCTTCTGGTATACGCATCGTTTTTATGTTTTAGCTGGCGCACTAGCCCTACTGGCGACAGTATTCACCCCCCTACGCTCTGATTATGGTACCATCGCTCGAGGTTGGATCAATGTTCCTCTCCTCCCATCCATTCAACCATCTGAAATCGCCAAGATTGGCTTCATTATCTACTTAGCCGGCTTTTTTGATGGAATTGGCAGTGATATTCGTGACCTCAAAAAAGGCTTTGTTCCTTTTGCAGTAGTAGTAGGAATCTTTTTGGGCTTCCTTATCGCTGAACCTGACTTTGGTAGCATCTTACTTTATAGCATCATTGCCATTTGCATGTTCTTTGTTGCCAACGGCAATTTACTGCACTTATTCACATCAGGCAGCTTGCTGAGCATTATATTTGTCTCAATCATGAGCCAAAAGAAGTACATCGTACAACGATTCACAGCCTTTCTTGATCCTTCAGCAGACCCTAGCGGCATTGGCTATCAGATCCAACAAGCATTGATTGCGATTGGATCTGGCGGCTTCTTTGGCTATGGCTTTGGCAACTCCCGTCAGAAGTTTGCTTACCTACCAGAAGCACAAGGTGATGCTATTTTCGCCATCACAGCCGAAGAATTAGGCTTTCTACGAACAGCGCTGGTAATTGGTGCCTTTGCTATCATTGCCTGGCGAGGAATGAAAATAGCCGAACATGCGCCGGATCGATTTGCCAAATATCTAGCGACAGGTATCGTATGCTGGATTTGTCTTGAGGCATTTATTAATATCGGCGTGATCATGGCGATCTTGCCAAATACGGGACTGACGCTTCCTTTTATCAGCTATGGCGGTTCATCGCTACTAAGCAAAGCAATTGCAATGGGTGTTTTACTTAATATTTCTCGCTATTCACGTGAAACTAGTCATTACCGGAGGGGGCAGTGGGGGGCACATCCAACCTTTACTGGCCGTGCTCTCCCAGCTGAAGCCCCTCGTCGAGGCAAGAAATCAATCATTGGCCGTACATTGGCTCGCTTCCAAGGCCGGTCCCGAGTACCGTCAGAGTCAAGAGTCAGGCATACCATTTCATCACGTCCCAGCCGGTAAATGGCGTCGCTATTTTGATTGGCACAACTTCACCGACATCTTCAAAACGATGTATGGCATCGCCGTAGCTTATCGAAAACTCAGACAACTCAAGCCTGATCTGATCTTCTCCAAAGGTGGATTCGTCAGTTTCCCTATTGTTATT
Source organism: Candidatus Altimarinota bacterium (assembly GCA_017984655.1). GTDB lineage: Bacteria > Patescibacteriota > Gracilibacteria > RBG-16-42-10 > RBG-16-42-10 > JAGNZB01. The sequence goes on along the minus strand of JAGNZB010000022.1, from coordinate 12,051 downwards.
GCGGGGAAGATACTGAATATTCCCATCATTGCTCACGAATCTGACATTATACCAGGGCTGACCACCAAACTTTGTTTCCGCTTTGTCACCAAACAATGCATTGGCTTCGCCAGTGGGCGGCAATACTTTGACCAACCTGAGAAGGTCATCCATACAGGCACCCCACTAAGGCCAAACATCTTTATGGGCAATGCAGAGAATGGCATGATCCGATTGGGCCTCAACAAAAAAACTAAGCCGGTCTTATTATGTATGGGCGGTAGTTTAGGTGCGGCAGCCATCAATCAACTGATTATCGAGCTTCTCCCGCAGCTCCTTCCTTTTTACACTGTGATTCACAGTACAGGAACCGGCAAGAACACTCACGCCGAACACTCAGAGGGTTATCATCCCTTCGAAAGCATTGGCACTGATGAGTTAGCTGACTTTTATCAGTGTGCTGACATCATCATCAGTCGTGCCGGAGCAACGACAGTCTGTGAGATTACTAGTCTCAAAAAAACAGCAATTTTAATTCCGCTACCACGAAGCCAAAGTCGTGGCGATCAAATCATCAATGCCAAAGAAGTCAGTATTCTGCCTGGTATTACCATGATCGAAGAAGACCAACTGACAGCACAGAACCTCATGAAAGCTATCAATGCTACTGCCCAAATCAGCAAAACCGATTATACTACCAGGGCTTGGCAACACTATGATTGCCGTGACAGTAGTATAACAGTCGCCAACTTGTTACTCACCATGGCCAAAAGTTCGTCAAACTAAATCTCCCCCTTCTTTTTTGTTCTATGGAAAACGCTCGCAAGATTGCCTCCAATACGATCGCCCAGATCGCTTCGCGCCTGATCAATGCGGTACTCAGTATCGTCATTATCAAGATCATCACCAACTATTTACGCGCCAGCGGCTATGGTCAGTACACCCTAGTCTATGAATTAGTCGGCTTCTTTGGTCTCGCCTGTGATCTTGGCCTCTTCACCCTGGCCGTCGATGAGATGTCCAAGCGAAAAGACCAAATGCAACGCGTACTTGGCAATATGCTGGGCGTCAGACTCCTACTGATTTTGATTATCGGCACCATCACTACCATCTTGGCTTTTGTGATGCCAAACTTCAATACCACAATGGCGATTGCGGTAGTCATTGCCACTGTGGGTATGGCAGCCAATCTGATTTCTTCCACCCTATCAGCGACACTACAGGTCCATCTCAAGATGCCCACCTATGCTCGAGCAGTAGTCTTGGGGAAAATAATTAGCGTCATCTATATCGCCGCTGCCAGTTACTTCAACTGGGGCTTCCAGCACCTGATCATCGCTGGCACACTCAACAACTTCTATGTTTGTTTGATCACCATTCTAGAAGCCAACAAACTACTCCCCATTCGTATTTACTTCGAACGCAGTGAAGTACTGCGGGTGCTCAGAAAAAGCGCGATCTACGGTACCTCCATCATCCTGAGCACTGTGTACCTACGTATCAACAGTCTCATGCTTGGCCAAATCACTAGCGGCCTCTTCGGTCAGACTACCAGTGACGGCATCGTCGGTGTTTTTGGAGTAGCGATGCGCAGTTACGAACTACTCTTACTGATTCCGTTCAGCTTCATGAACTCGGTCTTACCAAGCTTGGCTGAGCACGTGAGCACACCGAAGTTCAAACATTTGCTCCAAAAATCCTGGGATGTCTTAGTCATGACCGGTGTCGGCATTGGAGTTGGCAGTTACATCATGGCTGAAGAAATGATCCAACTGATCTCTACTGGCACAGACTTTGCTCCAGCAGCAGGATTGATGCGCATTCTAGTCATTGCCAGCAGCTTCAATTTTTTGGGTAGCATGTTTGAATATATTCTCGTCAGTCTCAATCAAACGAAGAAAATCTGGTGGGTCACGTTAGCTGAGGCGGTTGCAGCTGTCGCATTTGCCTGGTGGATGATCCCGAGTCAAGGGGCCTTTAGTGGCGCGTATGCTACAGCGTGGGCCATTGTGATCGCTCAAGTCATCAGCTGTATTGGTTTGATGTTCTTTGCTAGAAGTCAAAAAGCAGTAAAATTACAATACCGCACCACAATAGCGACCATTATTTCTGGTGCTATTAGTGGACTATTCTTAATCTTGCTCCGCCCCTATATCCTCCATCTCACCCCCTACATCAGCGTCCCACTCAGTTTTGGTAGCGGAGGATTGCTGTATGTATTCTTGCTACTACGCACCGGAGCTCTCCCCAAAGAATTAGGTACTGTAGTGTTTGAAAAACTGGGTTTCAAAAAAACCGAGAACCAATCTCATCATCCCTAGTAGCAGTTTTTGCTAATTTTTCATATACTACCAGTAATTCGTTTGTTGTGTGATTCACCCTCTAAATTGCCTCCCCTATGGCTTCACTTTTCAAAAGAAACCATGCTACCAAAGCAAATACCACCATCACGACTGAAAAACAGGAAGGACAGCTAGTAGTTGATGTCTACCAGACTGCTGATAGTATTGTCGTCCGCACCCCTGTAGCCGGCGTCAAACTCGCCGATATCCACATCAATATCAGCGACAACACGCTCACTATCAAAGGCGAGCGCACCCATGCAGATGAGATTCCTGAAGCTGATTACTTACTCAAAGAATGTTATTGGGGAAGCTTCTCTCGTAGCCTAGTCATGCCATTCACCCTCAACCCAGAAAAAATCCAAGCCTTCTTCAAAGATGGTATTTTGAAAATTGTCATTCCTCACGAGCAAACGAAAGAGAAATCAATCAGCATTACTGAAATTAGTAATGCCGCTTAAATCAATCATGTATGGTCCCTACTAAAGCGCTTATCTTGGCTGCCGGATTTGGTAGCCGTCTCTTGCCAGCCACAAAAAGTATCAGCAAACCAATGCTCGCCATTGTTGATCGTCCTGCTATCGATTATGTAGTCGCTGATTATATCGACGCTGGCATCAAAGAAATTATTATTGTCGGCAAACAATACTTCGACCAAATCGAAAGTTACTTTGACCGTCAATTGGCGTTAGAAAAAATGTTGGAAGCAGAAAACAAGCCTGACTTACTAGCAAGCATCACCAAGTACCGAGACATTCAATTCACCTATGTACGCCAAGCACAACCTGGCGGTCCTGGCGACGCTGTAATGGCAGCTTATCACCTTATCAAAGATGACGAGGCGGTATTTGTGTCCTACACAGATGACTTAATTTTCCCCAAGAACCACCAAGTAGAGATGCTAGCTGCCTATAAGCAACGTCCTGGGACGATTGTGATGTCAAAAAACGTCCCAGCCAATGAGGCACACCGTTATGGCATCATGCAGATTGCCGAAACTATCGACACTAACCTTTTTCTTATCAACGGACTAGTAGAAAAACCCAAAAACAGTAGTGCCGCCACAAACCTAGCAATCCTTAGTCCGATGATTATCGACAAGACAGTCATCACTATCTTAGCCTCTCGTCCCCAATCCAATCAGAAAGATCACTCCAATCTCAGCGTCGCCATCGGTGAAGCAGCAAAGGTGAGCAAAGTCTATGCGTATGTTAGTGATCGACCATGGATCGACATCGGCAACAAAGCTGGATTTGTCAAAGCCCAAATCACTTTCGGCCTTCACGATCCCACTATCAGTGAGGAAATCAAAACTTACCTCAAAGAAACGGTTGCTGACATGGCGGATTAAAAAAACTTCTCAAAGTACACTTGGGGTGCTGGCACCTGTGCTTCAGCCAATTGAGCACGAACATCAGTCAACATCGCCTGCCCTCCACAAAGATAGTAGCTGGCATTGGGAAATCTGTTCATAATCTCAGGCAATCTCGCAGTGACACGACCAGAGAAGAAACCAGCTTGTTCTTCACGTGAGACACAGAGGTCATAAGTAAAGTGCGGAAACTTCTTTTGCAAATCTGCCAACACATCCAAATAAAAGAAACTCTTCACAGTACTCTCACCAAACAGCAAATGAATAGGCCGTTTTTCGCCATTTTCCAATGCATATTCGATCATTGACTTGAGTGGAGCGACACCAGTACCAGTGCCAATCATCACAATAGCATCAACCTTGGGATCAGACTTATAAAAGAAATGCCCAAAAGTTCCCTTCATCGTAATCTTCTGCTCAGGTTGTAGATTCCACAAATAGTTCGAAGCAACCCCACCCGGCACCCGCTCAATACAAAACTCAATCATCCCCTTCTGCTGAGGTGTAGATGCAATAGAATAAGCACGCAGCACCCGCTCACTAGCCTGCACGAAGAGATACTGGCCAGCCTTGAAAGAATAATATGCAGGCGACACAATATCGAGCAAGATAATGCACACATCCTCAGTAACATATGTATTACTACGAACCTTAGCAACAATATCAATCATAAGAACAAAAAAGCTCCCACAGAATCAAGAATCAGAGTAAAAAAGTCAACCAGGGAGAATTACAAATTACAAATTATAAATTACAAATCGGGGAAGGAGCTTAAATGAGGAATTGGTAATTAGGCTTTCATAGAGCCACGTTCGCATCTGGTCTCCCCCGATTCCGTCATCCTGAACACCGTGAAGGATCTTGCCGACATCTTAGCAAATACACTAACCCAAAAGTCACTCTCGTCTCCTGAGCCAAATTTGTAATTTGTAATTTATAATTTGTAATTCTATCTTAGGTTTGCATCTCCACCCAAAACCCAGTATATTAATATCGCTTCTAGCCCACATCGGGCTTTTTAAAGATATCTATGAGAAAACTCTCCAATTATATCCGTAGTTCTGTTGAAGAATTACGCAAAGTAGCTTGGCCTACACGAAAACAAGCGATCGACAGTACATTGATTGTATTGGCAATTAGCTTGCTTGCTGCTTTGTATATCGGTGTATTGGATTCACTGTTTCAGAATGGCTATCAGTACCTGGCAGGTTTACTTGCTGGCGTTTAAATCTTTATCCTATGGCAAAACAAGAAAGTCAGGGACGAAAATGGTACGTCCTTCATACGTATTCCGGCTATGAAGATGCTGTAGCCGAAGCGCTCAAGCAGCGCACTGAGACCATGAACATGCAGGATTTTATCTTTGATGTAATTGTTCCCAAAGAGACTCAAATCGAAGTCAAAAAGGGTGAACAAAAATTGGTAGAAAAACGCATGTTTCCTGGTTATGTTATGGTCAACATGACAGTGACAGATGACTCATGGTTTGTGGTACGCAACACACCAAACGTAACAGGTTTCATTGGCTCAGGTACTATTCCAGTCCCTGTCACCGATGAAGAAATTAAGCGGATCCGCAAACGAATGGGCATGAAGGAGCCAAAGTTCAAGGCAAACTTCTCTCTCAGTGAAGTGGTATCGATCACTGAAGGTCCATTCGCAGGTTACCAAGGTACTATTAGTGAAATCGATGAAAACAAGGGTAAGATCAAGGTGTTGGTTTCGATCTTCAACCGAGAAACCCCTGTGGAACTCGAGTTCACGCAAATCAAGAAAGTCTAATTATTTACTAAACCTTTATGGCTAAAAAAATCTTGGCGCAAGTCAAAGTCCAAGCAAAAGCCGGCAAGGCCAATCCTGCACCACCAATCGGTACAGCTCTTGGTCCCCACGGTATCAACATTCAACAGTTCTGTCAGCAATTCAACGAGAAGACTCGTGAGATGGGCGATTTGCTCATTCCAGCAGTGATCACGATCTATGCTGACCGCTCTTTTGAATTTATTCTCAAGACACCTCCAGCTTCAGTATTGATTTTGAAAGAGATCAGCCTTGAAAAAGGTTCAGCGGAGCCAAATAAGTCAAAGGTAGGTAAAATCACAACAGCAAAACTACGTAAAATCGCCGAGGCCAAAATGGTTGACCTCAATACCACCTCCGTCGATCAAGCGATTCGCATGATTGCCGGGACTGCACGTAGTATGGGAATTACGGTGGAAGATTAACTTCATTTCTTATGAAACGTTCCAAAAAATATCTTGCTGCTCAAGAGAAAATCGACCGCAGTAAGATCTATGACCTTGAAGAGGCTTGCAAATTGATTACCGAAACTAGTACTACCAAGTTTGACAGTACAGTCGAAGTTCATTTCAACCTCAACATCGACCCTAAATATCCTGATCAACAGATCCGCACCACAGTCTCTCTGCCACACGGTAGTGGTAAGAGCAAGACAATTGCCGCCTTCGTCAGTGATGACGAGGTCGACATGGCAAAGAAAGCAGGTGCTGACTTTGCCGGTAGTGATGATTTGATTGAGAAAGTAGCCAAGGAGAACTGGATCGACTTTGATGTCGCGATCGCCACTCCAGAGTCTATGCGCAAAATGGCAAAACTCGGAAAGATCCTCGGTACCAAAGGTCTGATGCCAAATCCAAAGTCAGGTACCGTCACAACTGACATCGTTGCTACAATCCAAGAGATCAAGAAAGGTCGTGTGGAATTCCGCAACGACCCTCAAGGAAACGTACATGTGGTCGGTGGTAAAGTTTCATTTGGTAATGATAAACTACTCGAAAACATCAAAGCTGTAATCGATGCGATCAAAGCCGCTCGACCAACTGGAGTGAAGAGTATCTACATCAACACCGTAACACTGACTACAACTATGGGTCCAAGCATCAAAATTGCTTTCGGCCAATAATAGTCCAATCGTCTTTAGATCACCAAAAGAGTCCTACTCAAAATCGAGAGGACTCTTTTTTTGTTGTCAATTGGACAGCACTCCATTAACCGGAAGGGACTATTAAAAGACCATAAAGGGAAAAGTGAAGGTGAAAGTAAAGGTAAAAAGCCCCCTCCACCGAGCCCCCTTTTATTTTTACGTTTCCCTTTACTTTCACCTTTATGGTCGATCTCCTTCCTCCTTAACTCTCCAAATCACCAATCGCCTTCGCTAATGTATCGTAGACTGGGATGATTTGAGTGATTCCAACGACGTCGAGGACGTCATAAATATTAGGCTTCACATCGATAATAATGATTCTACCGTCCTTCTCACTGAGCTTATTAAACCAGTCAGTCAGATAACCAAGCCCCTTACTGTTTATATAAGACAATTGATGCGCATCAAATACAAAGTCAGTCTCCTCTGGAGCAACACGAATCGCCTCATAAATAGTCTCAGCATGGTGATCCACATTACTTTCATCAAGCTCGCCATGCATCTTGATCAACTTCGCTTTCTTCTTCCCAAAAGCAACATCACTAAATGAAAATACAAACTTGGTCATGTGAGCAGTAAAGGTAAAGTTTTGGCAACCATAATCTTGAGTCCACCACTACGTTTCTTGTTGAATTGCAAAGCATCAGTCCAATGCATGATAATTTCCAAGCCCCTGCCATGAATATGCTTATACGGCTTCTGCAGATGGCGGCGAGACACTGCCTGACTTAGATTACGATATCGCTGCATAATCAGCAAATTACTATTATCATCAAGCACCATCTGGATTTTCACTTGCTCACGGAAACAAACAACTTTGACCTCAAAACTCACACTAGTTCCATCAAAACGATGATTGCAAGCATTGGCAATCAGCTCACCAGCTACCAAGATCAGACGATCGCGCCAGAGCTGACCGATCGCGAAAGCAGCAAGAAACAACTGCAGCTCCGCACGCATTTGTGCAGCATCATAACGGTCTGTATGGAATAAAAACTGCCAAGTATAAGACTTCAACATACAGATCGTTTAATCACCATCAAAGTCCAGTCATCCGCTTGTTTTTCACTCACTGGCCTGTGATGGGTAATCTCTTTTGAAACCGCATTAAAAAGATGCTGTGCTGTGGGAGAGTCAAATGCATGCTGCATAGTGATGCTTTGTAACCCAGCTATTCCCAACTGCCGCTTGCTCCGACTGAGCATCTCGGTAATCCCATCAGTAGACACCACAAGACTATCTCCCTCAGTAAATGGTAACACTTGTTCCTTAATATAAGGTGTGATATCTGAGATCATTCCAATAGCAACACCCCCAGATTTCACGGATATCACTTGCTGAGACTCCTGCTGAGCATGAAGAATCGGACCGAATCCAGCTGAAGTCAGTGTCAGCTTCTGCTCATGAGGATACCAAGTGAGTAAAAGCAGGGTAGCAAAGAGACTAGGGTCGATTCTGCGATAGATCACCCGATTGAGCTCTCTCAGCATCGCTACAGGTGTATAGGCCTGCATACTAAACGTATAGAGCAACGTATCGACCATAATACTGACAATTCCTGATGGCAAACCATGACCGGCAACGTCCCCAATAGCAATAATAGTCCGATCAGCCTGAGTCAAGATCTGATAAAAGTCACCACCGATCTGTTCACATGGCTGAGAATAAGCATGAAAATCAAGTCCATTGATATTAGGAATATTCTTGGGCAGTAACTGTCTCTGAATCTTTTCCGCCACTGCCAAACTCGTATCAACAACAGGCTGTTCCAATCTCCGTCTAGCAAGCAATCGTCGAATCTGCTGCTCAGTCGACCACATATAAGCCAAGAAGAAAGTTCCAATCGCAGCCACAAGCACCATCACAATATTAGGATTCGGACCGCTACTGCTACTATCCCAGACACACATCAAAATGACGATAGTCCATAGCACCACAACCAGCTTCCAAATTTTCTGTTGCCAGGAATATCTCATCTCAATTGCTTAGTGCTATTGGTTTCTTGATAGTATATCACAAAAAAGAGGAAGGATCACCCTTCCTCTTTCTCTAGAGCCCATAAAACCAAGTCCGAATTACATCATCATTGCCAAAAGTGGAGCAATAATCAAAGCAATAGTGTTAATTACCTTGATCAGAGCATTGATAGCAGGTCCCGCAGTATCCTTGTATGGATCACCGACAGTGTCACCAACGACAGCAGCTTTATGCGCTACTGAACCCTTGCCACCGAGATTACCTTGCTCAATGTATTTCTTAGCATTATCCCAAGCACCGCCGCCTGTACACATTGAAATCGCCGCGACCAAGCCAGAAACAATCACACCAGCTAGCAAACCAGCCAGAGCATTGGCTCCCAAGAGAAAACCGACAACGATTGGTGCCAATACAGCAAGCACACCTGGCATTACCATCTCATACAACGCAGCCTTGGTAACAATATCAACACAAGCTTTGTAATCAGGCTTAGCCTTTCCTTCCATGATTCCCTTGATATCACGGAATTGACGACGAACCTCATCGACCACCTTATGTGCAGCCCGACCAACGGCCTGCATACAATAAGATGAGAAGAAAGCTGGCAACAAAGCACCGATAAATAAGCCCATCAAAACATACGGATCACTGATGCTCTCAGAGAGGTCGTGACCAAGTGTCTCAAACTGCTCACTATAAGCCTGGAACAATACCAATGCAGCCAATGCTGCAGAACCGATCGCATATCCCTTTGTAACAGCCTTGGTTGTGTTGCCGACAGCATCGAGCTCATCAGTAACTTTGCGGACTGATTCAGGTAATTGCGCCATTTCAGCAATACCACCAGCATTATCAGTAATTGGCCCATAGGCATCCATAGCGATCACGACACCTGTAGTCGAAAGCATCGCCACAGCAGCGATAGCAACACCAAAGATACCGCTATGCAAACTAGATAAGTCACCCAAAGTATAAGCAGCCCAGATAGCCGCAACGATCGCAATCACTGGCAAGAATGTGCTACGAAGTCCATATGCCAAACCAATAATCACATTGGTACCAGCACCAGTCTCTGCTGCCTTGGCAATCTCACGAACAGGCTTATATGCAGTAGATGTATAGTATTCCGTAATCACATTCATCAGTAGAGTCAAAACAATACCAACGATAGTCGTTCCAAAAATATACATATCTCCAGCCAACATACTGTTGGTAACTAGATAGAAACCAATTGCAGCCAAAATACTAGTCGCAATCAAACCTTTATAAAGAGCGCCCATGATTTTCTGACTACGGCCCAGACGGACAAAAAGACCACCAATGATTGATGCCACAACTGCCACAGCACCGAGAGCTAGTGGATACTCCACAGCCAACTGAGCGAAGCTACCCTGGAAGCTTGAAGCTGCCAAAACCAGTGCAGCAATCAAAGTAACAGCATAGGTTTCAAACAAATCCGCCCCCATACCAGCGACATCACCAACATTGTCACCAACATTGTCAGCAATTACCGCAGGATTACGAGGATCGTCCTCTGGAATATCTTTTTCAATTTTACCAACCAAATCAGCTCCAACATCAGCAGCCTTAGTAAAGATACCGCCACCGACACGAGCAAAAAGACTAATCAATGAAGCACCAAAACCAAAACCAATCATCAGATTGGGCACATCACTAGTAGGCACTCCTACAGCTTGCAGAGCCAAGTAGTAGCCAGACACACCAAGAAGTGCAAGACCAACAACTCCAAGTCCAGTTACCATACCACCGCGATAAGCGATAGTCAGTGCAGGACTGAGACCATCCTTAGCCATAAATGCAGTGCGGACATTGGTACGAGTACAAATAGTCATACCAATATATGCAGCAGCCAATGACAAGATAGCACCACCCAAGAAACTAATTGCTAGATTCCAACTCAAGCTCAAACCCAAAACAACGAAGATCACAACTGTAAAAACAGAAATAGTCTTAGTTTGGCGGCCCATATAGGCCTCAGCACCTTCGCGAATCGCCAACGCGATATCATTCATCTTCTGATCACTAACTTTGACCTTCATAATCAAATACACATAGAACGCTGATACCAAGAGTGCTCCAATACTGGCAATCAAGGCATACCAAACTGCATATTGCATAAAAAAAGTGAGGTTAATCGGCCGCAATATAGCAAAGATCCTCACTGCATTACAATAATCCCCTTCAAGTTTGCATACTAAGTCAAGAAACCCTACTACTGACTAGCTACTTTGAGACGCGGACAATGTTTGCACTATACTTTGCAGCCCCAATACTCCGACTGCCAAAAGCAACGTGATATGAAGTAGCACAAACAACAATAAGGACAACCACTAGAACCAAGGCAATACGCTGTAATATACCAACATGGCTAGTCATAAGTAGCAATTATGTATTTATTTTGATGTTTTCTTTCTAGTGTACCACAGATTATGATATTATATCTACGTATTATTAGATCCCCTTACCTATGTTGTGTCTCACGACAGGATGTCTCTACAAGTATGGTCTCAATCGTATCTTTGAATTCACAAAAGACGCTGGATTTGAGGGTATAGACGTCATTCTCAACGACATCTTCGATACTCGCGACCCCGACTACCTCTTGCGTCTGCAAGAGTTCTTCAAACTACCGATTGTCAGCCTCTCTTTGCCATCTGATGCCAGTCCCAAGCGCTTCCAAGCAGCACTAGAAATTGCCGAAGCCGGCAACATTGGCCTCCTCAATGCTCGAGCACCACTTTTCACTGACATTCGCTATTCACAGTGGTTCAAAAATGAAATTCCTAAAATCCAAAAACGCACCAAAGTAAAGATTGCAATTGAAAATCCACCAGCAACTACTGGCTTTTTCTTGCCACAGTACTCACTACGCAATATTGAAGACTTACGCCGCTTTGATTATATCTGTCTCGATACTTGTCACCTGGCTTCACAAAAACTACCACTGCTACGTGTCTACAAGATCATCCGTAAGCGTCTAGAGTTTGTCTATATTTCCAACTTTCACAATGGTCTCTCCAATCAACCACTGGATGAAGGTGAAATTCCTCTAGAAAGCTTCCTTACCCATTTGCGTAAAGACAACTTTACCAAGCCAATCTGTATCAAGTTTAACCTGGAAGCCATGGGTGCTGGGGACAAGAACAAAGTAATGGAGAATCTCCGTCGGGCCAAAAGTTTTTACGAAGAATACTTCCTCAAAAAACAGATCGACGACACACCAAGTCTCGATGACGATGATGCAGAAACTCAGAAAGCACTCTAGCAATGAATATCGTGCTCAGTCGAAAAGGTAGTGAGAAAGTACGCTACCATAGCCCCTATCTCACTACAGAAGACTTCATTGAGGCTCTTCCTAGTGAAGGTACGGTAGTGACTTTGCTTGATGGCAAGACTAGCTTGGGGCAAGCGTATAT
>JAGNZB010000021.1 GCA_017984655.1 Candidatus Altimarinota bacterium | reverse complement strand
AAATAAATAAGGTTGTATATTGATATCTTTACTTTAAAAAGACTTAATTCATTACTTATGTCAGCTTCACGTCTTTCATTACGTACTTCTCCAGCTAGAAGCGCTCGTGCCAATATCACTCGTGCGTCGCTCTTGGCTTTAGGTCTTGGTGCTGCGGGGTGTGGTGGCTCTGACTGGACGGAATATAGTTTGCAGGCGTTAACCGGTGATGCTCAGGTGCCAAATGATAGAGCTGATGCACCTGTAGCTCAAGAAGCAGCTGTGGATAGTGGACCAATAACCGATGTGGTTGATGCAGCAATGCCTGTAGACAGTGGAACCGATACTGGTCCGATGGTTGTGGATGTAGTAGAAGCTGGCTTGCCAGACGTGATGATGATGGTAGATGTTCGAACTGATACTGGTACGGTAGTAGCGGATGCATCAGATGCCGGCGATGCTGGTGTTCCTGATACCGGAATGCGTGATAGTGGTACTGATGTCGGTGTGGATGCTGGTACTCCAGATGTAGGTACACCTGATACAGGACCTGCCGATGCAGGTTCTCCATGTCGACCGGTCTCAATGACTGTCAGTGGTGACAACATTAATAACTCTTACGATAGTCAGGGAGCTGTGCAAGTGGTAATCGATACTACTGGTAATTGTGATTCACTTCGTGGAACGATGTTGCCTTTTACTATCAATTACGGTGTGTCAGCAACTGTGTTGCGTCCAGTACTGCAAGTTGATAATGTTGCTCATCAGGTGAGAACAAGCTTGGATTTCACTGATCCAACCTTGGTTGCTTTCCCTCGAGAATACAATGCAGTAAGAGCGCAGACTACAGTTGAAGGTGCCCCAGTTTCAGCAGTCTTTAATAGAGACATTACTCCTCCAAGTATCACAGCTGCGACATTTGGTAGTGTTTCGAGTATTGCAGGTAGTTATGGATTTAGAATTACATCCAGTTCAGCAGGCTTAATAGGTATAGATGCTAGAAACGATAGTGGTGCTTCTATCTTTAACCACGGAAGCATGGCTCCCTGTAGTTTTACTCCAGAGGGGACTGGTTGTGATGAAGTTGCTCCAGATGCAAGCGGTCGTAGTCAACGCTGTTTCATGCCCAATATGCTGACAGGACAAAGAATTGGTACTTGTGATATTTCTGAAGGACGTGTGATTAATTACCTTTCACCTGGGGTCAATGCACTGAATATGCTGAATCGAGCGGATTATCAACGGGTAATATCACAGGTTCCAGTCCGTAGTTATGTTACCTTTGTTGTGTATGTTACTGATCAAGCTTTAAATGTTAGCACAGCAAGCTATAGAGTAGCTGTTGCTGAGTAATACTCACTTTGTGTTTTTGCCAAAAGACTCTATGTGTACAGTTGCATAGAGTTTTTTGTTGCGTTGTGTGTATTGGGATGTTGTTATTAATGTTGTGGATATTGTTATGACAGTGTGGTAAAATGATACGATATAAAAACAAAAACCAAATGAAACCGAAGTTCGTAAAGACCTTGTCTTTCATCATTAGTACGCTTCTCATAACGATAAATACCGTTCCACTGCTGCATGAGATCAGAAGCTCTGATGCCGCTTATAGTGTCACCTATACTGTGGATAGTAATGACGGAGCAGCAGATAATAGTGCTGGTGATGATTGTGGAATCCCGTGTACTTTGCGTGGGGCAATTAATGCTGCCAATCTTCATTTGGGCAGTGTTTTAATTGATTTTGACATTACTGACCCTGTGCCAGCACAAGATCCTAATGTGATTTTTCTAAACTCGGCTCTTCCGAGCATTTTTGCAACAAATAATCCAATAGTGATTGATGGTGGCAATCAAATGAACATAGTATCTAGCTCAGGATTAATTGACTCTGCATTTAAAATTGGAGCTTTTATTGATCTTGAAGGGGCCACTGCTAATAATAACGTTATAAAAAACATCACACTTACTGGCTTTACAAACGGTATCGTTATTTATGGTGATGACAATCTTATCCAAAACGTAACCATTGATGGACCAAATACCTTGGGAGTTTGTGATGATACGGGGCAACGTGGTGTCGCTATCTTAGCTCGTACAGGAGATGCCTCACCTCTTGGAAATACCTTGCTCAACAACACTATTACTTGTTACCAGAAGGGTATTATGACTCAGATGGTGGGATCGACTACTATCTCTGGGAATACACTGACCAACAATACGTCACTCGAGACGGGGCTTGCATCACCTGATTATAATGATCAGCATGTTTGTCATTATGCTGGTATTGAGCTTCAAGGTGGTACTGGGTCTACTATTACTAATATTGTTAGTAACAATACGATCACCCACAATGGTACTCGATTTCTAGATCAAACCATCTGTGACGACGTGGCGGCCTTTGCCAGTGCCGGTATTATGTTGACTCATTACAGTAATAATGAGTCGTCTGATTATTATCGTATTACCAATAATACAGTCTCGAACAATCTAGAGAATGGTATTTTGCTTATCGCGGGTGCACGTAATCAGATTTTGAATAATATTGTCCAAGAGAATGGTACTGAACCTAGTGATAGTGAAGACCCGACTAGCGATAGGGGACATGGTATTGCGTTCATCTGTCCTGTGGATGGTCATATGATGGTCCATGCCAATCTTGTCTACCATAATACCATTTCTCAGAATGCTGACAGTGGTGTGTTCGTTGGTGAGGAGTGTAATGATGGGGCCCTTGTCAGTCCTTTTAGTACTAGTGGGCAGACGATCATCTCCAATAGTATTTTTGAGAATGGTCGTCTCGATGCTGGTGAAACCGCGCCAACTAATGATGGTATTGGTATTGATCTACAAGTTAATTCTGACCTCAGCGGTGCCTCAAATACCACGAACAATACGGCGATTAGTGTAAATGATGGGGTCTTTGCAGCCGGTGGTAACCAGATGTTGGATTATCCAGTGATTACTTCTGCTACCTACAACAACCTAGGCGGCTGGACTGTCGAAGGAACAGGATCACAGACTATGGCTGGTATCGTGGAGATCTTTGAGGTCAACTGTGCTAGCAATGAGTTGCCAGCGGCGATTAGTACGTGTGATGCTGCAAACAATAGCAACGGCGATGTGTATGGTCACGGTTCTGGACGTCAGCTACTTGCTCGAGGTCGTATGAGTGGGCCTACTGGTGCTTGGAGTGCTGTCATCCCTCCCAATGCGGGATTTGATGGTGGATTGATTACTGCTACCAATACTTTCATTGATCTTACTGACACAGATGATATCTGTACTGTTCAGGCCAACCTACCTACAGCGATCAATACATTGCTTGATCCAGGTGAAATGCTCTGTGGTACATCAGAGTTTAGCCAAAACTTATTTGTGCCTGCTGAGACCAATCCGGAAGCTACGGTACCGGTCTCGAGTGCTGTATTTACAAAACTGATCGCACCGAGCCAGATAGTCGCTGGTGGTACCGGTACTACTATTTTGACCTTGAGTAATACTGGCGATCAGCCACTTACCAATATTCTGATCACTGATGATCTTGCTGGTGCATCGAGTAGCTATGTCAGTGCTAGCTGTTACTGGACTGTTGATCAGGATCCTATTCCTGAAGTGAGTAATTGTTCATTTACTGGCGATAATATTATCTTGGATGGTGCTCCTTCTTTGGTTGCTGGTAGTACACTCCATGTCGTATTTGATTTCATCGTCGATTCTGAGACTGCAGAAGGTCCTCAGACCAATGCGGCTTTTGTCACTGTCAGTGCTACACCACCATTGGTGATCACTCCTGATACTGCAGACTTTGAGGTAGTGGCCGAACCGCCAGCTGCTTGTGAGACTACTGGTGATGAGCCAAATGCTTCGATCAACATCAATGGCGATAGTCGTGGGCAGCTCGTCGAAGATGTGCCTGGTATTTATGAGTTCGCTGCAGGTGATGTAGTTTCTGGCGATGCTCCGTTGACCTTTGATTGGTCACTGAATGGCGATCCTGTGAGTAATGATCCATCGGTCATTCTCAACCTGATTGCTGGTACCCATGTCATTACTTTGGTGATGAGTGATTGTGATCATTCAGTGAGTGTGGAGACTGTCATATTGAATGCTGCGACTGATACTGATGGCGGTGAAGAAGATGATGATTTGGAAATTAATCAATCAGTTTTCCCATCAGCAGACTTGCATGTGGGGGATTTGGCAACAGTGATCATTCAGCTGTCCAACAAAAGTGGTCAGGCCATTACTGCTCTTACCCTTGAAGAAAATATGGATGGTTTGAGCAGTCTTGTTCCAGTCTGTAATTATCGTCAAGAAGGTTTGCCTACTCCTGATGATCCTACTTGTACTGTCGATGATGGCGTCATCGATCTTGATTTGAGTGATGATCCACTACAGAATGACAGTAGTATGGTGATCAGTTTTGCTGCTGCGGTGACTGGTCCAATTGGTGACTATAATTTGATTGCTTCCTATGTCAGTTCCACACCGACAATTAGCGATCCGGTGATCCCAGCTGAAGCACCTTTTACTGTAGTAACTGGTTCTTTCAATCCTGGTGACCCAGAAGAGTGCTCGGGTAGTGAGCTCGTCGATGCTGAGTTTACTATGAATGGCGATGCCACTTCTACAACCACAGTTTCTATGCTTCCTGGGACGGTGGAATTTGTGAATGCTTCTACCACTGGTGACTTGCCAGTACACCGGTATTGGTACGTCAACAATCAGTTACAGACCCAGAGTGGTAGTACCCTGATCCAGACGATTAGTAGTGACACGACAGTGACTTTGCTCAAGGTCGATTGTGACGGTAGTACAGATGCTGATAGTATTTTGATCACTATCACTCCAGACAGTCCTGAGCCTACTCCTACTGCGACACCAACTCCTACACCGACGCCAACTCCAACACCGACCTCAGTGGTCGAGGGTGGGGTATTCACGGTAGAAAAAACAATTACCCAGACCACACCGATCTGTTGTGGTATCGAAGAGCATGATGTCGAATTTACCGTTACGATTATCAATACTAGTGACGATGATCAGCTTCACCGGGTGGAGAATCAAATCAGTAATCAATTTAGTCCGGTTGGTGTCGTGACCGTTACTGCGGGAGGTACGAACAATACTACCTCTGGTATCATCGATGTCAGTGACATTATCGTCCCTGCCAATAGTAGTCGATTTGTGAAGTATACATTGCAGTTGCTAGATCTCGATCACTTGCCGTTGAGTGGTACAGGTCTTCGACTTAGTGCTGATGCTGACGATGAGCAGTTTTATGCAGAAAAGATCAAATCTACCAATGTGGCGGCTGATGAGGACAATATCCTCAGTGTGCCCGATGGTAAGCTCACCTACTTAGTCAGAGACGACCTCAGTACCAATGGTGTGATTGTGCTTGATACTGGTCGCAAGAGTGTCATTGTCGATCATGATGGTGATGACTTTGGCCTGGCTTTGGCTGCTGGAACGGTGAAAGTATATGTCTCACAAGATGGTCGTGACTATGACCGGATCACCGGCAAGAATAGCTTCGACCTTAGTGATACTGATTTCTCATGGATTCGTTATATCAAGATTCAAGGTACTGCTTCTCAGTTTGCTGCTACTACAGTGACTCCTGCCATGATCGCTGCTGCCAATGGCGCTGCCATCGATGCCGTCTGTTTCTATAGTCTCGGTGTCCCAGTCAGTGATACTTCTACGGTGACCAGTGGTGACGTGATCGTGTCCAATACCGTGACTACCTATGCTGATCTTACCGATGGCTTTGATGATGCTCCGACCAACTGTCGTGCCAAGGCTACAGTGCAGACTCGCCAAGCACGCACCCTGGAATTACCCACTGACCCACCGGTCCCATTTGGTCCTCAAACTCCACCACCAGCTCCAGTATTTGGACCTGAGTTTCCAGTCCAAGTCGAGTTGCCAAAGACCGGTCCAGCGTTGCCTCTAGCAGCTGTAGTTGCCTTCATCGGTAGCTGGATGGTGAGGAAGAGAAAGCGTCAGTAAAGCTTCATTTTTAGATCAAACTCAAGAAACAGCACGGCTCCCTGAGCTGGCTGTTTCTTTGATTATGCCAGTTCTGCTGAAGTCGTTTCCGTTACTGCTGATCTTCTGTTCTTGTATTTGAAAGATATAGAGATACACAAAGGGATCTGAATGATCAAGAAGACAATTGCCACCACCAAGAATCCAGTGCGGTACGACATTTGCTCGATCAGAAAGCCTAGACCAAAACCAACGACAGCACCAATTGCCTGGTCAATCTGAGTGGCTACAGAGAGCAATGTTGCTTTGAACTTACTAGATCGAATCAAGTCTAGCTGATAGCCTTCATCGATACGGTTCAGTCCCCATTTGAAAGCATTCATGATGATAAAGACTACTGCAACAGCCCACCATGTGGTTAAGTAACCTAGAAGAAGGAAGAATAGACCAAAGAGGATCACTTGTGATTGATAAAAAGAAACCAAAGTGAAATACTTTTTGATTCTGCCACTATAGGCCAGCATCAGTGATGCCATAGCACGACCAGCTCCAAAGAGCACCCCAAACCAAATCACTGGGATCTCAAGGAAGACTTGATACGGTCCTCTAAATCCGCCAACACCAAATAAAGTACCACTGATCACTGCCGAAATGAGAGCGATTTGGAAGAAGTTCAGTCGATGCCCTTCTTTCAAAACTTGCCAAAAATTGGTGGCGCGAATCTCTTCAACCTTGGCTTGATGCCCTGGTGGTGAGATCAAGATCAAACTGAAAGCTAGACCAATACCATCGATCACTAATGAGAATAAAAAAGGTGCCTTGAAACTAATACCGACAAGAAATGGGGTAAGTACAGTAAAGATGATCGGCACGGCAAAGCCAATCGCGCTCACTTTGCCCATGATCTTCGTGTAGTCTTGGTCTCGACCAAGTGATCGCAAGGTGTCATGCATAAAAGCACTACCAGTCCCACTATGGAAGGCATTGCTGGCATGCATCAGTGCCGCACCCAGTAATAGAAATACAACATTGGTACCGACTAGAAAGAACACTGTGGAGAGAAGCATCAAGATCCGAGAGACCACCAGAGCCTGTTTGTGGCCGATCTTGTCAGATAGATAGCCACTGGGTATCTCAAACAGGAAACCCGACACACTACCAGCCAATAAAATAGTACCAAGAGTCTGAGCTGTGACTTCAGGTACCGTCAGATAATAGGCGCCAAGAATAGCGGCAAATATTCTTTTGTTGGAGATCAACAGAAATGTGAATTTCCAGATATTACTGTTGAGGTTCTTTGTCATGTGAGATCAGAGTTTTGCTGTGCGTACCGTAGCATATGGTATCTCGTACACAATACTCACGGAGGGTGAAATGATGTATAATATTAAGAACCCTTTTTACAATGCTAGAATTAGTTTTGCCATCGGAGGCATATCGAGATAGCTTCTTGGCTGCTCTGGGGGAGATTAGAGAGAATCCCATTGAGTCCCGTGTTTACCAAGATGAGATCGCTGTCTCTACTGAAACCTTTGCTGCTTATCTTGCGCATCTAGCAAGAGATAGAACCACGCCCCAGCCAGGGAGGGTCCCTCAAACCCAGTACTGGGTGGTAGAAGGGAAGCAGTTTCTGGGTCGGGTAAATGTTCGTCATCATTTGAATGCTGTACTGAGCGCTCCCGGAGGCGGTGGCCACATCGGTTATCTGATTCGTCCTAGTGTTCGTAGGTCTGGGATTGGTGGCGTAGTACTTGCTCAAGCCTTGGAAAAGGCGAGGGAGTTAGGTCTCGATGAAGTAGTCCTTAGTTGTGATAATGAAAATATTCCATCTTGGAAAATCATTGAGAAAAACGGTGGTGTCTTACAAGGTGTTTATGAGCTATCGCCCGGTGTCTTTGAGCGTCGTTATCTGATCAATACTTGCCAGGCCAAAATACCTTAATGTCAGTTTGACTACTCACCATAGTGTTGTGGTTTTCTATAGGTACTTAAGTTTGCCTTATGACCAAGGATGATGTGGTGAGTAAGATCAATCAGCTCCAACTACCCCTGGGACAATACATCGTCATGGGTGGGGCGACATTGGCAGTACGAGGAATTCGTGAGACAAAAGATCTGGATATTTTGGTGACGCCAGCACTTTTTGAAGAGCTCAAGGCACACTTCCCTTTGGATCCTGTCTATGAAGCTAAGTGGCATCGTCAGAGGCTGAAGGCTGGTGAGGTGGAGTTTTATCCTGACTTCTACTATGAAAAGATAGATCTATTTTTTGATGTTGCAGATCTGATCAATGACGCGGAAATGATTGAAGGCATTCCATTTCAAAAGTTGGAACATCTCATGAATGCCAAGTTGGATACTGCACGTGAAAAAGACCTACAGGATGTAGCCTTGATTCAGAACTATCTTGCCCGTACGGTATGATCTAGTGCTGGTGGTCTTTTCCAACAATCGAGGACTATTTAGTACCCTGCACTCGTGCTTTGTAGTAATAGTATACCCAGTCAAGTAGGTAGCGATTCTGTGGTAGGGCTAGATATGCTTTGCTTTCTTTCAGCTCAGCCAAGCGACGCTGTGCCTGAGGATTGTTTGGATGCTGCTCGTAATAAGCAATTTTCTCGGCAATGCCCAATATGAACTCATTTTGATTGTGGCCTGCTGCGGGTCTGGTAGCACCGACGTCTGGTAGACAAACATCACTTACTAGTCTCTCCATAATAGCAACTGTGAATGCGCCGTTAGCAATCTGCTCATCAATCGCTGCATTCATTTCTTTTTTGAGGGCAGCTGCTTCATTTTGTGCTTTTTGTACGGCTGCTTGTTTGGCTTGTTCTCTTGCCATTCGATCTTGCACAAATCCTGCCTCCATGAGCGCCTGTCTAGTTTTTCTCGATTGATGTCCTTCTCGTGCTTGTGTAACAAATGCAGTATTGGCTTGTAGGAGCTCTGTGAGCCTTGATTGCTCTACCATTTCTGCTCTGCTCATGTTCAGCGCATCCGATGACTCAGGGTCAATCAGTGTTGGGAAGTGACTGCGGATATAGTTGATATCTTCCGGTGATAGTTTGTCATGCTCCGTAAAAGAAGCAGCCCATCGGCGCGCTTTGGCAAATATATCATCTTCAGGTGTTTCTCGTAATGCCATAAAGTAATAGTTCTCCTAATTCTACTGGAGTCTCTATCACAAAGCAATGAAGAGATGATGAGAGAATGTACTAGAGTCCTTGTTTTTTCCAGAGCTCAAAGAATCGTCCTCGTAACTTTTGTAACGCAGCGAATGAACCAGATTCAATTAGCTTGCCATCTTCAATGACGAGGATCTTGTCCATCTCACGGATGGTCGTGAGGCGATGAGCGATGACGATGGCTGTAACATTCTCGAAGAAGGCATGGAGGGAGTCGCGGATTTTCTCTTCTGACTCTAGATCTAGATGGGATGTGGCTTCGTCGAGTAACAAAATCTCGGGTTGTTTGAATATTGCTCTAGCGATGCCGAGTCTTTGTCGCTCACCGCCAGAAAGCTTCACCCCTTTCTCACCAATGATGGTGTTGAGGCCATCAGGCAGCTTCTTCACCAAGTCGGTGATGTGAGCAATTTCCAGTGCTTGCTTAAATAACTTCGCATTGGTGCTCTTGTGCGTATTGGTAATCGTGATGTTGTCTTTGAGGGGGAAGTTGAAAACTTCAGTGTCTTGTAACACCACTGAGACATGCTGGAAGTAGGACTGCTTACTGATCTCTTTGAGTGAGATATTGTCGATCAAGATATCACCAGAAAACTGGTCACGTTCTTTCAAGAGCAATTTGAAGATAGTTGATTTTCCTGCTCCTGAGAGGCCGACGATGCCCACCTTCTCACCCCGCTTCACTTCAAAAGAAATATTTTTGAGTACTTTGTTTTCGCCGTAGGCAAATGATACTTTTTGGAAACTGATGGTCTGCCAGTTTTTGGGGAAGTTGTACTTGTTGCTCTCACTATCGATCGTGATTGGTTCATCCATGATTTTCTTGAGTCGAGCAGCACTAAATTTTCCAGAGACAAAGTCTTGGGTGACATTCGCTAAGTCTTCGATCGATCCATTGATGCTGGTGAAGTAGCTATTGAACAGGACTAAGAATCCTAGCTCATAAGCTCCCTGGACTACCCCATGAATGATAACGATCATGATCCCCGCTTTTGTCAGTCCTGCTAGTGCACTGAGACTACTGTTTCGTGCCTGATAGGAAAGAATCTTGACGCGGATCTTTGCAAACAGCTTTGCGCCGGCTGCAGTGATCATGCTGAGCAGTGGGGCACGCATCGACATCACTTTGACGGTCTTGATATTGTTGATCGATTCGTAGACCAAGCCTGCCACATTCTCTTCTTCCGCATTGACCTCATAGGAAGCTTGAGCAGCTTTGCGAGTCAGGATGCGCGCGAGCACAAAGTAGACAACAAGGAACAACACGATCAGGAGAGTGACAATGATGTCGAAGCTACCCAAGATCACATTGATCGCTACCACATTGACGATGATTTCAACAACGCAATCAAACCAGAGGCGGAGTATTCTGTTGATAGCTTCACTAGCATTCTGAATGCGTTTGATTTTGTTGCCAGCATTCTCGCGTTCATGCCAGGCCATGTCGAGCAGAAAGAGGTGATTGACGGCTTTGATGGTAGTCTCGATCCCCACTGATTCAGCAATTTTGTAGCCCCATGACTTGGCTGTGAATTTGCCTGTTGCTCGCACTATGATTGCAATCGTAAATACCACCATCATCCACCAGACATATGTCAGTGAGTCACCAGCTTGGTATCGAACAAAGAAATTGGTGATTTCAGCAAATGTATAGATCGGGAGTAGTCCTGCAAGGTCTGAAAGCAAACGAACTAAGGTAGCGAAAAAAAATCGCAAGCGGTGTCCTTCGATCATTTGCCATAGATCCCGGATCATCTGCCAAGAAGCGTAGTGCATTCCAGTTCCTTCTGCACGGTGAGACTTGGGCATGGGCAGTTGTTAGTGCCGACAATATAGGTGATGGGACGTTTTTTCGCTAGATTTATATCAGTTGCATGGTGTATCCAGTCCGCTAATGTGGAAGATATTTTCAATGTGTACTCCTGGTGTACTCAGCTCACGGGTGTCAGTGAGAAAACAGCCGACAAATCTCTCGTCTTCGTACAGCATGATGCTATGCAGATAAGTACCATTTCTAGAAGGAATTACTGATTTAGTCTGTGGTGGAAGTTGGGTCATGCCTGTAAATACCTCGCTGTTGTTGATGGGCTCGAGGAGAGATGTCTTGTACAGCAAGCGCGCATTGTAGGAGTGATTTTTGTTCGTGTCGTTGTTGAGAATATTACGGGGAGGTTGTAGTGACTTCTTATATGAGGTCAATAAAAAGGCGCCAATGATATGAGCCATAATCACAATTACTACAGCAATAGTAATTCCCCAAGAGTCTTTGATTTTGATCATAATAGATGCTTATTTGAAGCGGTTTTTACTTAGGAAGTACTGCATTACGTTAATTGACTCAAGTTTGATAGTGAAATTATTGAGATGTGTTTGTTTGGACTGTATTACTAAGTTGTTGATAGTGAAGAGATTTTTATTCTTCTTTGCCATTTTATGATGGCTGTTGGAATAACATTAATTGGTGATTATAGCCTCCTTGAGTGCGAATAGAAAAAGACCGCATAAAATTACAATGATTACTGAAGCTATTGTGATTCCCCATGAATCTTTAACTTTAATCATAAAGTAATTGATATGAAAGAGTTTTTAGTTGCTACTTTACCGTATAGTGAATACGGTACATTACCAATGTTATCATTCCCCAAACACACTATCTATGGCGATTACTATTTATGTCTCTCAAGTAGCAGAGTTGTCATCACAAGCCGAAATGCCTTTGCTTTTTCTAGATCATAGTTTGTTTATAGCTGATGATGATGGTTACTATTGGTTTATGTATGATTTCTTTTTGCAGCTGGCGCAGGCTACTAGTCAGCTTGTTGATCTCTATGGCTATGCTGTTTTTGAACCCAACAAGATCCTTCAACTAAAAGCGACAATACAAAAAATTGAGCTTGCAGTGACATTGCAACCTGAAATTTTCCCAGTAACAATTGGCAAGCGAGCTGAGCCCGTGAAAAAAGATCTTATTGTGCAGCTAGAACGCCAGCCATTTCTAGAGTTTTTACATGACTTACTGGATCTTGCTGATTTAGCTCAGAGGGAGAAACTTTTCTTAGTATTCTGTGGTGATTGATCCTATTGTCAGTATTAATTTAGAACCGGCATCATGCTGCCTTGATTGACTCTTGGCATTGATGATGATCTTAAATATTGGTTCATTGAGTTCTGGTTAGGCAGTTGTGATGATAGTATTGATAACAGAAAATGAATTGGCTTCATCAGTCTATTGACGGGAGATTTCTAGCACTCTATATTTATGAGTGCTAGTTTCTTTAATTTTAAACATCATATTATGTCACAAGAAGTTTCTTCTGTTCAATCTATCAAACCTTTGCGTGATCATGTTGTTGTCCAGGCTCAGGGGCGTGAGGCTGTCACTGCTTCAGGTATCGTCTTGCCTGATACAGCATCAAAAGACAAACCAAAAATGGGCAAAGTAGTTGCTGTCGGACCAGGAAAAATGGTCGATGGTAGCTTGGTCGCTATGTCTCTCAAAGTCGGTGACACTATTTTGTTTTCACAGTATTCACCCACTGAAGTGAAGGTGGCGAATGAAGAGTATTTGATTCTGCGAGAAGAAGATGTTTTTGCAGTGATCAATTAGTCAGTTATTTCTATTTACACTTAAATTACTATTTCTATGGCAAAACAAATTCAATTCGATACTGATGTCCGTACCAAGCTGCTAGCAGGCGCATTGAAGCTTGCTCATGCGGTACGAATCACTATGGGACCAAAGGGGCGTAATGTGGTGCTGGATAAGAAGTATGGTGCTCCAACGATAACCAATGATGGAGTAACCATCGCCAAAGAAGTGGAGCTTCCTGATCCATTTGAGAATATGGGTGCTCAACTCGTCAAAGAAGTAGCAACCAAAACGAACGATGTCGCGGGTGACGGTACTACGACAGCTACCGTACTTGCTGCCGAGCTTATCCGAAATGGTTTGCCACTTGTTCGTGAAGGTGCCAATCCTGTTTCTGTCAAAAAGGGTATGGATACCGCTGTCAAAATGGTGGTCGAACAACTTCATAGTATTGCGAAGAAAGTGACCACCAAGGAAGAGACTGCTCAAGTGGCGGCAATTTCAGCTGCTGATCCTGAGGTTGGTACCTTGATTGCTGACGTGATGGAGAAGGTGGGTAAGGATGGAGTTATCACAGTTGAAGCTGGTCAGACTTTTGGATTGTCACATGAATATGTAGAAGGAATGCAGTTTGATAATGGCTATATCTCACACTACATGGTGACCGATACTGCTCGTATGGAAGCGGTAATGGAGAATCCTTTGATCCTGATCACTGATCGCAAGATTAGTAATATCCAGGATATCTTGCCTGTATTAGAACAAGCAGCTCAGGCAGGTAAGAAGAACTTTGTGATCATTTCAGAAGATGTCGATGGTGAAGCTCTGACTACTTTGATTCTCAACAAACTTCGGGGCACGTTCCAGTCACTCGCGATCAAGGCTCCTGGTTTTGGCGATCGTCGCAAAGCGATGCTCCAAGATATTGCTGTCCTCACTGGTGGTAAGGTGATCACTGAAGAAGTCGGCTTGAAGCTCAGTACCACCCAGATGGATGACCTCGGTCAAGCAGCAAAGGTGATCTCTACCAAAGACAAAACTATTATTATTAGTGGCAAAGGCAACCGTGTGGAGATCGATACTCGTGTTGATCAGATCAAAGCTGAGATCGAGAACACCAAGTCTGATTATGATAAAGAAAAATTAATTGAGCGTGTAGCAAAGTTGGCTGGTGGTGTGGCTGTAATCAAAGTCGGTGCGGCTACAGAAGTAGAATTAACTGAGAAGAAACACCGAGTCGAAGATGCAGTATCAGCTACCCGTGCAGCTATCGAAGAGGGTATTGTCCCTGGTGGTGGTATGGCACTCTACTACTGTGCTGCTGTGTTGGATGGGTACAAAGCCAATGATGAAAGTGAACAGATCGGTATCGATATTGTGCATCGCACCATGTCAGCTCCACTCAAGCAGATTATTGAGAATGCTGGTAAAGAGTTTGCGACTGTACTGACACAATTGACCTCTCGTCAATCTGGCCAGAAGAATAATAATCTAGGTTATGACGCTGACAAAGATGAAATCGTCGATATGTACCAATCAGGTATTATCGATCCTACTAAGGTGACTCGCTCAGCATTACAAAATGCTGCTTCAATCGCTTCGATCTTCCTCACTACTGGTGCAGCGATTACTGATCTACCGGAAGAGAAGCCAGCCGCTGGTATGCCTGGTGGTGGTATGGGAGGCATGGGCGGTATGGGTGGAATGGATATGTAGGTGCTTAGAAAGCACTAGCGCCATCTTTCATCGCCTTGAGCATGCTGATGATCGCAAACAAGACAGAGATGGCTCCGAAGAAGAACCCTGCATCAACAATGTGAGGGTTCTTTTGGTAAATACCGACTAGCAACAAAATGACGGTGATCACTTCCAGTCCCATTTTGAGCTTACCAAAAGCATTGGCTCCCTGGATCTTGCCGCCCCAGAGCATATAGAAAATGATATTGAGTACTACCATCAAACTCTCCAGAAAAATAATCATGTACAGCGTCCAGTGTGAGAGCGTGATTGCTAGAAAATAGAGGATACTTCCGATCAGCAGTTTGTCAGCCAATGGATCAAGTATCGTACCGATATCGGTGATCTGGTTGGTGTTTCTAGCCAATGCACCATCCCACAAGTCTGTCAGAGCTGAGATGATGAATATGGTGAGGATCGTGTAGTTCCAAAAATCTGATGTATTGGTCTCAGTCAGAAACAGTACCCACAGAATGCTAGTTCCAATGAATCGAGATAGGGTCAGAATATTGGGTGTGATGCCTAGTCTGACCCAAATCTTGTCAAAGAACCGACTCATAAGTTTGTCGGTGATCTGCTGAAATGAGAATACGGCTTTGCTAATTTGCGCTAGCATAGATTAAAGGGAGGTTTAATTTTCATCTTTTTTTAATCTTCATTCTTTGTGGTTTTTGGCGAATCCGATTATTTTCAGCCTACCTTCACAATCTACTTGATGAAAGTATTGCTCATTGAAGACAATAAAGAATTAGTACAGATAGTAAAGAGGCACTGCCAACTTCTTCATATTGCCGTCGATGGTACTTATACTGGTGAAGATGGATTGCGTTTGGTAAGGACTGCTTTTTATGATGTCGTGATTGTCGATCTGCTACTTGATATTGCTCTCAATGGTTTGGATGTGGTGCGCCAGATTAGAAAGTTTGATCATTATATTCCGATCGTAGTTTGGTCTGGACTGACTGATATCGAGACCAAGTTGGCAATCTTTCAGGCGGGCGCTGATGATTTTGTGGCAAAGCCTGGACATCTGGATGAGGTTGTCGCTAGGCTGAAGCGTCTCTGTCAACGGTCCAATAGACCTTTTATTACGCAGGTAGCGTATCATGGCATGGTATACGATGTGACCAAACGATGCCTCTCTTACAAAGAACAAAAACTGTATTTCAAGCAGAAAGAAGCGCACTTGCTAGAGTACATGATGCATCATCATGAGCGGCCACTATCACGAGCAGAGCTGATTGCTGCAGTTTGGCATCTGACTGATGAACCCAAAAGTAATGTGGTCGATGTGACGGTCAGAAAACTACGCCTGCAGCTGGTCAAGCAGCTTGGGGTGAAGTGTATTCATACTGTCCATGGTCGTGGCTATCGTTTTGGTTTGTGACTACCTCGGTGATGCGTATAGGCATGTGTTTGGTATTCCCGAATCACTTGGATCTTCACTTCACCAGAACGTACTGCATTACTAGCTTGAACAGCAATCGCGATTTCCTTAGCAATGGTTTGAGCACTAATGTCATTGACC
>JAGNZB010000020.1 GCA_017984655.1 Candidatus Altimarinota bacterium | reverse complement strand
CGAGTTCTACGGCGTAATTGGGGTGGGCTATTATTCTGCGCAAGATTTTTTGATACATTTGATGAGGGAGTTATTGAGCTTAAGCACTCAAATAATAACTTCCCCCAACTCTTTGTTAAATATAACCTAATTACTAATTCCTAATTGCTAATTGGAACTGGTTGTTGCTGTTGGTTTCTAAAAGTGGTAAAATAATCGGAAAATCAAAAAACTAACACAAAAAACCATGTTCCCCCGCCTTGTTTCCTTTGTGAATGCTTTAGTTCCCACTACGGTGCGCCATCGTTGGAATCTTCGCAAAGTCATTTCTGCCGGTATTGCTGTAGCAGTAGTCTTAGCGATGATGCCAATACCGCAAGATCTTAGAAATATTTTTGCCGATCCTCCAGGTGGCTATGAGGATAATGATATTGCTGTGACTGATTTCGGAGATCTCCTGACTCCTGATCCAAGCAATTGTGAGGTCTTGATGCCTTCACTGATTACTCCAACTCCACAACCTGGTTGTACTTTGCGTGATGCTGTTGCTTTGGCGGGTAGCGGTGCTCTATCACCTGGTGCGAACCGAATTGTGTTTGATACCTTGACTGCGCAGACGATTACATTGCTCGGTACGTTGCAAGTGGATGATGAAGAACAAGCAGGAATTGAAATCGCGGGTTCGATTGTGGCTAACGATCCATTGATTACTGTTACGGCTCTTAATGTTTTGGCTTTTGTGGGGCCTAGTGCAGTTTGTACTACTGGAAAAAGTGAAGCTGCACTGATCCGTGTGACGTCTAATAATAGTATTATTAGTGGATTGAAAATTGTTGGTACCGTGGGAAATGGTATTGAAGTTACCAATCCTACCGAGGGAGTATTTAGTGGTAGCGGAGTTTCGAATGTGAATATCACCAATAACTGGATTGGTACATCTAGCCGTACGGTCATCGATGAGGAAGAATCAATTGGTACCCATGGTATCTGTGTGATGGCAGAATCTAATGACATTTCTCAAATTTACATTTACGGTAATATCATAGTGAATAGTCAGTTGGATGGAGTACGTCTCGAGGCTCGAGATGGATCGACCACTTTTACCCGTGTGTCCGGTAGTCAGATTGTCAATAATTTGATTGGTACACTCCAAGGAAATGATGTTGATCCCTTGCAAGGTAATCGTGGGTCAGGTGTGACTGTGCGGTCATCGTATAATCGTCTTTCATTGGGGGATGAAGATGGCTTGCCGATTTTAATTACCAAAAATATTATTCTCAATAATGGTTTTGTGATTGATTCGCAGAATGGTGATGAGCTTCGTCGGGGTGATGGTATCACTTTGTTGGGATCATCAGCTGTGCTCATTTTTAGCAACTATATTGGTGCTACTTTGGCCACACCATTTCCTCAACATACTGAATTCCCCTTACCGTTGAGCACTGATGGCTCTGGTAGTGGATCATTGGCACTGAATAGTGATGTTGATGGGGCCAATTATCTTGCTGCTTCCAATGCTTGTGATGGTATTAGTATTCGTTTTGTTGATGTCTCTGAAGGTTTGATTAATGAGTGTCCTGATGCTGATCCAAATGGTCTGCTAGCGTCAGAAGATACGGGTCGTACCTACTATGATGGTAGTAAAGTGGGGCCTTCTTTCCACAATAAGATTTATCAGAATCAAATAGCTACCAATCATCGAAATGGTATTTATATTCAGAGTATTGCTTGTGATTCCCTTACTGTTGGTGGTGAGAAGACGAACTTGATCAATACCCTTTCAAACTCAGGTGGCGCCGTTCCTTTCCAAAGTTATGCTAATACCATTCTTCAGAATAGTATCTTCCGTAATGATGCTAGCACTGCTATTGATACTGGTAGTGGGTCATACGGCATTGGTATCGATTTGGAAGATTATGCAACTGCCGATCTTAATTTGTTGGATAGTCAGGGTGATTCATACTGGAATAACCCAGCGATTACCTTGTCTGATGAGCTGCAATGTGGCGAAGATGCGCACCCAGCTTGGCAGCCACAGCAAAGTCCACAGCGAGTCAATACTGATTATACGATTACTGAGAATGATGATATTGCGACCAGTCAAAGCACTGCCGATGCTGGTTTTGATCCTGATGCTGGTGCCAATAGATTGTTCAATACACCAGTGATCAATACTGGTTCTACGATCACAGATATTTACGGAACCGCTCCAGAAGGATCAATTGTGGAAGTTTTTCAAGTCCTTTGTCCAGGCAGCGGCGGTCTTGGTAATCAAACTCCAAGTGATGCTGACCAGATGCGGGCTCAATGTGATATTGATTTTTGGAATGAATCCAATGGTAGTGGAACTACGATGAATCATGAGCTAGGTCATGGCCAGGGTGCTCGTTTTTTGGGTACTGCTTACGTGCCATATGACGATGACAGTGATTATGAGGGGGAGTGGCATATCGATCCTAGCCAGTTTGTCAGCTCCACTGAGTACCCAACAGCTGATAGCGTGAAGCCATTTACAGGAGGTATTGTCACAGCGACTGCGACAGCGTTCAATCGTGAAGCGCTTTGTTGGGATGATGGTGATCCCACTCCTTGTGATGAACAAGATGCGTTTATGAATACGGCATCGGTTGCTGATTTTAGCAATCAAGCCATGTATTCCAGTGAGATCGGTGGTTTGTGGTTGCCAGGTAATTTACCCGGTGTCAACAATCCTGAGCACTACAGTGATGATGTAGCATCTCCTACTTGTTATGATGTAGACATCCCTGCTCCTACTACTATTAGCTATCTGAGTGATCCTTGGTTGGATATGTATTCGTTATCAGATAGTGACCACTATATTAGTTGTCTTGGGTCTACCTCAGAGTTCTCAGCCAATGCTTTGATTGTCTCACCTACTTATAGTCTTCAAAAGACATTAGTATCAGCTTCACCTGCTGCCGAACCTGGTAGCACACTGACTTATCTTATTGATCTGACCAATACCGGTAGTGTGGATTTGCCATTACCAGCGGGGACATTGAGTGATATTTTGCCATCACAGACGACGCTCACAAGTTGTTCTTTCCAGGTGGATGCTGGGACCGTAGTTGACTGTACTGCGCCAAGTGGGTCAAATATCTTGGGTACTACAACCTTCCCAACTCTTGAACCTGGTGAAGTGCTCCACATCACTGTCATTGTGGCAGTCGATGAGATCATTCTTGATGATATGGATTGTACCGTGACCAATACGGTTGGCGCTGGTCTCTCTAGTGAAATGTTGAATTGGACGCAGAGTGGTACTACGGATGATGATCATGAGGTTGAGACTGCTTTGGCAAACTGTCCTACACCTTCAACTACCCAAGCTTTTACCAACTTGGAGAAACAAATCTCTGCCAGTGGTAGTGCTTTTGCCAATGCGGACTCTCCTAGTACGATTGACGCTTTCCGTGGTGACGCAATTGCGTATGCGATTCATGTAGCCAACGTCAATAGTGATAACCGTACTGCTACGGGTACCTTGAGCGATACATTCCCAACATCACTCACTGGGACACCCACTGTGGTTTGTTGGCTCAATGCTACTGCTATTGATACTGATCCAAGTAATGATAGTGGTACCTTGGTCCCTTGTGGATATACTGCGCCTTCATTTGATAGTGATACTACTGTCAGTGGCATTCAGACATTTTCTATCGCCGCTAATCAGCATCTTCATGTGCTAGTGACTGGGTTTACTGTACCAGAACTGCTTGCTTATCCAAGTACTAGTGCGATCTGTAATACTGCGACTACTACCAGTAATACTATTATTGCTAGTGATACTGCTTGTATGCAGGTGCTTGATCCTGGTCTCTCGGTTGCCAAATCAGTTGTGATTGGCAATGGACCGGAGACGTCTTTCGATACTAGTACTGGGGCACCAACTGCTGCAGCGAATGCCGCTTTGACTTACTATATTGATGTGCAGAATACCTCAGCCGACGCCAACCTTGCTGGTCTGATCATCGATGAAGATCTTCCTGCAGGACTGAGTGGTACTGCGGTTTGTAGTTTCAATACACAAGCTGGTGGCGATCCTGAGGAGTTTGATAATCATACTCATACTTATGTCGGTACTTGTACTATCAATCCTTCTACCGGAGTGATTTCGGGTGTGGATTTCCCTACAGAGCTAGAAGAACGTCAGATTCTGCATATTCGCATTACTGGATTTACAGTGACTAGTCAGACTTTGGCTACTAATATCTGTAACCTCGTGACCGCTAGAAGCAGTTTGGCTGGGCTCTCCACTGCTGACAGTGCTTGTATCCGTACTGGACAGGGACAGTTGTCAGTTGAAAAAACTGTGTCACCGACAACGCCAGCACCTGGTGCTACCGTCACTTATACGATGACTGTAACCAATACTGGTACTGCTTCACTCACTGATGTGTCTATTGTGGATGATCTCAATGATACATTGGTTGGTAATAATGTTATTCCTACTTGTGTGGCCTCAATCTCACAAGTGACCGCTCTTGATGATGGTACCGTTAATACTAGTACTAGTGCGATCACTTGGAATGTCGCTACTCTGGTGCCAAATACTCCGGTGGTAGTGCGTTTCACTGCCGTGATCAATCCAGCTATCACTACCGTGACTACTTGTGGCAATACTATTGTCGCTCAGAATTCTCAAGTTACTAGTAATGAGTCAACTGCGACTATCAATGTTGGCGCTGTCAGTGGTACTGGTCTTTTGACCATCGAGAAACGTGATCTAGCTGTGGATGATGATCATGTGTATGAGCCTGGTGATGTTGTTCGTTATCGTGTTGATGTGGACAATGTCGGACAGGCAGCTACAGGACTGACTGTTCGTGATTCGATTCCTAGTGCTGAAGAGAGCCTCAGTAATGTGGTGCACTCTACTGGTACCTTAAATAGTACACAGCTCGCTGCGGGTGAATTGGAGTTGAATGGTATTGCTGTAGGAGCTAGTGCTTCTCAAACAATTACCTATCAGGCGCGAATTTTGGATGAAGATGATTTCCCTTTGCGCAATTACCGTCTCAGTGCGGGTGCGGATCGGGAAGATGATGATTTCTATATCGAAAGAGTGAGAAACGCTAGTCTCGGTTCTTCTACTACTCATGACGATGCCGATGCCGCCCTTGATGCTCCTGATCAGGAATTTGTTTCTTTGGGGGAAGACGGTAGGGTGACCTTTACTGTCGGTAGAAGCTCTACTTCTGAGAAGCTTGTCGTCGATGGTGATGGTGATGACTTCTGTGTACTTGAGATCGACCCTAGTAGTGATACTGATAGTGCCAATGAGCGCTACACAGTGTCAGTATCACAAACCACTCGAAATAGTGACTTTGAAAGAGTAGGCCGTTCAAACCAAAATAGTAATTGTTTTGACTTGGAAGATGCCGATCTCACTTGGGCTCGTTATATTCGTGTCACTGACAGTTCTACCAGTGCTCTAGGATTGGCTCCAGGTGCTGACGTCGATGCTGTTTGTTTGCTCAATATTGGTGGTTTTGTCACCAATACAGCTGGTCTCTATAGTGGTACTACTTTGTTGGGTACTGCTGACAACACGATCGTGGTGAACTTTACTGATGCCTTTGATGATGCACCTCGTGCTCGTGATTGTCGTGAACGTACTGTTGTCCAAGCGAGTGCTCCTATGCCACTGTCACCACCACCATTTGAGCCGTTGCCTATGATGCCTTTTGTACCAGTGAGTATGCCGATTCAGCTGCCAAAGACTGGGGCTGAGGCTACTATCCCTGCAGTTTCTCTGCTGATGGTTGCTGGTCTCTGGTTTAGAAGACGTCTCGGTTAGTAAGTTGGTTGTAGTGTGTTCTAAGAACGCCCTTTCTCATCGAGATGGGCGTTCTTTTTGATACCAGGCGAGAATTTTTTGGTAGCAATGTTTGCTATCAAGTTGGTAAAACTGGAATAATTCTGAGGATTTCCCAGATTGGCCAAAACTATCCTCGATGCCGATGTAGAGCTGCTTTGTGGGAAGAGTAGTTGCTAGATATTCAGCTGCTGTGCTCCCTAGGCCTCCAGCAATCTGATGTTCTTCCATACTGACTAGCAATCCAGTCTTTTGGACAGATTGGCGTAGTGTCTTGGTATCAAATGGTTTGATGCTTGGCGCATTGATTACTTCTGCATCAATGCCAGCTTTTTGTAACTCCGTAGCTGTTTCTAATGCGATAGCTGTCATCAAGCCACAAGCAAGTAGGGTGATGTCTTTTCCATGTTTGAGTACGGTTGCTTGCCCTGGGATGAAGGTTTTGTTGTGATAATTCGTGACTACGGGGCTTGTGGCTCGTGATAGTCTCAGGTAAGCGGGACCTTTGCTCTTAGCTAATGAGGTCGTAATCGCTGTGGCTTCTTCACTATCAGCTGGTACAAATACTTGCATGTTTGGTAGGACTCGCATGATAGCGATGTCTTCTAGGATTTGGTGAGTGGCACCGTCTTCACCGACACTGATGCCGGCATGACCGCCGATGATTTTGACATTGGCTTGCTGATAACACACACTGACACGAATCTGGTCATAGGTTCGTCCTGGTGAGAAGCAGGCGAAGCTGCAAGCAAAAACGGTTTTGCCTGCTAGAGCCATTCCTGCTGCCATTCCCACCATATTTTGTTCAGCGACACCGCATTCCACAAACTGTTTGGGGTGTTGTGCTTGAAATGTTTCCAACCGCATTGATTCTGTCAGGTCAGCGCACAAGACAAAAACATTGGGGTCGATTCCTGCCCTAGCAATTCCTTTGCCGAATCCGTCACGGATGCTGGATGGTGAAGTGGTCATAGGTGGTTGAGTGTGTTCTTTAGTTCAATGATAGCTGCTTGACCTTCGGTGACTGAGGGGGCTTTGCCATGCCAGTGATAGTCATGTTCCATGAAGCTGACTCCTTTGCCTGGTGTTGTCTCAGCGAGAATCACTGTCGGTTGTTTTTGTGTTTTGCTGGTCTCGATTGCGGTGGTGATTTGGGTGACGTCGTGACCGTTGATCCTGATTACATGCATGCCAAAAGCTTGGAATTTCTGGGCAATGGTATCGAGTTCGGGTTGAATGTGTTCCGTGGTCCCGTCGATTTGGATATGATTGCGATCGACAATGATTGTTAGGTTGTGGAGCTGCTGTTTTGCTGCCGCCATCATTGCTTCCCATGTTTGACCTTCTTCACATTCGCCATCGCTAATGAGGCAGTAGACTCGTGCTTTTGGTTGCGATGATTTGAGTACCAGTGCCATGCCTACCGCTTGGGATATTCCTTGTCCTAGTGGTCCTGATGAGGTTTCTACTGCAGGAAGAAAGACGATGCTGGGATGTCCCTGGAGTGGTGAACCGAGCTGACGAAAGCTTTGGAGCTGGGACTCTGGGAAGTACCCTGCTTTTGCCATCGCAGCATAAAGAATGGCACAAATATGACCATTAGAAAGGATGATTCTATCTCGGTCATCTTGATCTATTGATTTGGTTCTGACGAGTGAGCTGAAATAGAGCACACTAAAGATCTCTGCCATTCCTAATGCGCCACCTGGGTGACCGGATTGCGATGCGATCAGCATTTCAATGACAGTGATTCGTAGTTGGTAGGCGATTCTTTGCAGTTCTTTTGGGGACATGACTTTGGATTATGGTTTCAATGTAGCATAAGTTACTTTGGTCGTTGAGTTGATGGATTCGCTATCCGATGATGAGTGTTTTCTATTCACTTTTGATTCCTGTATGTTGGTGGGGTACGTACTTTGTTATGAAGAAGAAAAGTTCTTGGTTGCAGTGGACATTATTATCTTTTTGGTTGCTAGTGTTTGCTAGTGCTGTGATATGGGTGCTGTTTTCTGGCTACTCTCCTGAACAGCTCTATGGCTTGTTCAAATCTGTTGTACGGCATAATGGTTTGTTCGGTATTGTGGTTTTTATTACTGTCGGTATCTTCCGGGGATTTTTATTTTTGCCTTCTTGGTTGTTTTTGACTATATCGGGCGCTGCATATGGGCCACTCTGGGGCAGTGTGATTATGTACATTTCTGATGTGGGCTGCGCTATGGTGGAATTCGCTTTTAGTCGCTTCATTGCTTATGACTTTTTTGTGGCCAAGCAAGGGAAATTACTCAAGAAATACAATGTGCTTTTGGCGGAAAAAGGATTTGGCACGGTGATCTTTCTTCGGATGATTCCGGTGCTGCATTTTGATTTACTCAACTTCGCTCTAGGGATATCAGCTGTTTCTTTGAAAAATTATTTCTGGGCTACTATTTTGGGGGTGATTCCCGGTCTGATCGCCTATGTATTGTTGGGTGCTGGAGTGGAGCGTGGTCATTATGCTTGGTTTGGTCTCATCCTGATGGCTGTTCTGCTTATGCTTGGTTGGCGTTTTGGTCCCGGTGCCTCACGCAAGAGAAGCTTAGATTCTACCGCCGAAATAAGGTCCGACATTGTCACTTAGAAAGGTCTGGAATGTGCCAGTCATCCACATGATCGAGAGGATGATGATGACGATAGCAAAGAGCTTGTGGACAAGATACGTACCACCTAATCCAATATAGTTTTCTGCCCAAGGGAATTTGCCTACCATGTTGGTGATTTGGTAGTTGTATTTGATGTAGAAAATGGCTAGGACAATAGCCAAGATACCAAAGAATATTTGCATGGGATTAATGAATGCTAATGGTAGTAGTGAGGACTTGGTTGTCAGCATCTGTGCTCGAGACGATCAGGTTACCCCTCTGCTGCTGTAGGGAGAAGTGTAGTTCATGACTAGTTTGTGCTGCTAATGGTTGACTAACATAGTTGATTTGCAATCCCTGGATCTTGAGGGTTTGAGTCTTCTGGCTTTGGTTTCGCAGGATGATTGTCACTTCGTCATTTTTAAAAGTGCCTTGTTCGATCGTGATTTGTTTGTCATCAATAATAATGTTGATGGTGTTTGTGGCTGCATTACTGCATCCCATAAGGAGTAGTACAATACTCAAAAGTGTGAGAATTCTTTTCATGAGCTGATCAATGAAGCAAGTAGACTGGGTTAGTTTAAGGTGATTTTTGATTTTTTGCATCTTTTCTGGTGATTTTTGCTTGCTGGTGATGGTGTCTGTTTTGGTTTTTGTTGTCATGATGATGCCGAGTATGCTATCACTTGAATGATTTACTTTGATCATATGCCTTACTCATCTGTAGCAGTCGACCCTGCATCTATTCTCTACTACATATTTAGTAGTTTTTTTGGTGTGATTCTTTTGGTGCTGCTAGTAATCATTTTGCGTTCTATTCGACAGGTGGATCAGTATGAGCGTGGTGTGAAGTTTATGTTTGGACGCTATAGTCGCACGCTTACTCCCGGTTGGCATATTGTGTTGCCGATTATTCAATCAATGCGCAAAATCGATATGCGTGTCAAAGCGGTCGATATGCCGGATCAAGAGGCGATTACCAAAGATAACGTCTCAGCAAGGATCAATGCGGTGATTTATTATAGGATTGATAATGCTGAGCGCGCGATGATTGAGGTGGAGAATTTCTATGTGGCTGTGTCACAATTAGCACAGACAACCATGCGCAATCTTGTCGGTGAAGTAACATTGGATGAGTTACTTACCCAGAGAGAAATGCTTTCGAGTCGTATCAAGCAAATTGTTGACCAAAAGTCGTCAGAGTGGGGAGTGGATGTCCAGAGTGTCGAGCTCAAGGATATTAATTTGCCAGAGTCGATGAAGCGTACGATGGCAAAGCAGGCTGAAGCAGAACGTGAGAAACGGGCGACGATTATTAATAGTGAAGGAGAAGTCTTGGCCGCTGAGAATCTTTCTCGAGCAGCTCAGCTGATGGCTGGCTCACCAGGAGCTCTCCATCTCCGTACTTTGAACTCTATCAATGACATCTCTTCTGATGAGAGCAACACCATTGTGTTCGCTTTGCCAATGGAGGTCCTTAGAGCGATTGATGGGTTCAAGAGCTATATCGAAAACACCGTTGATAAGCAGAAATAATTGGTTTTGTTTGTGAGCGGTTACGTTGACTATTCACTAGCCGCTTTCTGCTGTAGCTTTCTTGCCATGTTTCGCCATTGGGCAACAGTGAAAGTGAAGCTTCCACAGTTTTCTATGGGGGAGCTTTGTGTGGTGTGATTGATTGAGCGGACTAGGGCGTTTAATGTCCCTCCATGGGTTGAAAGGAGCAAGAGATAGGGTTCTGTTTGGTTCTCACATTGATCTAGTAGAGGATCAATTAGGGCTGTGCAGCGAGTAATAATCTGGCCATCTGTTTCTACGGTCGGGTCGACAATGTAGGTTAATTTCTCATTGATCTCAGTTAAAGCTCTGTAGGCCAGGCTTCGAGGATCTGATGCTAATGCACTGCTTGGTTGGCCTTCAAAGATACCAAAATCACGCTCTCGTAGTTGTTTTGTGGTGATGGTGGGGTGCCATACTGTGCCTACGATCGTGTTTTTAAGCCGTAAACGAACTTTATTATTGGTTTCTGTCGCTCTGATTAAATCTGATGTTAGTGGTAAAATATGTAGTGTTTTATAGCCCTGCTGTTTCATCAGTACAGTAATTTGTTCTTGTAGTTTTGTTGCGAGTACTTCAACTTGCTGTTCACCGGTTTTGTTTAGTCCGTAGGTATTGTTCCACCCTTGGAGCGTTGCCAAGGCATTGAGGTTAGTCTCACCGTGTCTGTAAGCAATAATGTATGTAGAGGTCATGTTAGTTTTTGGGGAGGAAGCTCTAGTTGTTGTAATTGATCGCTTGTGATCTCAATCCAAGTGCCATTTTCAAGTGGTGCGAGGTCAAATGTGCCATCAATATACTCTTTGAGGGTGCGAAGAATATTACCATGGCTGCTGACTAGAAGAATTGTGTCCTGTGAGTATTCTTGGGTGCTGTAGATAAGTAGTGTCTGATGAATGCGCTGGACTACTTCTGCATCGGTTTCAATCTGTGGCGAGATTTGGAAATGGTAGCGTCGGTCCCTTTCAGTAATCTGGTTATAGGTGTTCGTAGTCTCTTCAACTTGTTGTTTGAATAGCTTTTTCTCTGTTCCTTCCCAGTGACCGAATGAGCGTTCACTGAGCCCTGATTCTAGTAGTGGTTCATCGATGTCATAGCTGGCTGCCAACAAAATGCTATAAATACTAGTAGCTGTCTCAAGTGCTCGCTTGAGTGGTGAGGTGATTATCCTGATCTTGGCGGTTCCTTTGCACTCAGTGATGAGTTGTCTGGCTAGTTCCTCTGCTTGTTTTCGACCTTCATCATTGAGCCCGAAGTTGAACTTGGTACCTTGGATAATGCCTTGTTTGTTGGCATCAGTTTGTCCATGTCGAA
This sequence comes from Candidatus Altimarinota bacterium, assembly GCA_017984655.1. Taxonomy (GTDB): domain Bacteria; phylum Patescibacteriota; class Gracilibacteria; order RBG-16-42-10; family RBG-16-42-10; genus JAGNZB01. The sequence goes on along the minus strand of JAGNZB010000020.1, from coordinate 4,951 downwards.
ATGCAATGATCCGTAAATGAGCCATAGTAATGTTTATTTAATGACATAAGATCCATGTACTCCCATAAGCGCATGAATAGTGCGGCGGAGCTTTCCGCTTTCAATTTCTAGAATCATTTCTTTCACAGCACGAACTACCGCAAATCTCATTAGGGGATTACTGATTGCTTCTGCTAAACTGAGAATCTTTTCACCAGTGAATTGGCGGTAGCGGTTGGTGTAGTTTGGTTTCTGGACGAGATCATAGTGGAGATAGTCCATTACTCTACTCATGGTCATCATCAGTTTTGCTTCGTCGCTTTCGCGGCTGAGTGCATCTTCATGGTCAGTCTGTAACTGTTTGGCTAGATCAGGATCAAGGAGGTGTGTACAACCAACAAAGCTGCCTTTGCGTAACCGATGTGCTGCTGCCCGTTCTTCAATACTAGGATTGTTGGATGCGATGGCGACGTCACCCCCGTTAATTTTGCCTACTTCTTGGAGGAGTGCCAGTACCAATGCATTGCGCATGTTTATTTTAATACCACTTTCAGCTAATGCTGTTGCCATGGACCAAGTTGCTATTGATGTAGCGTGACCATGTTCTGCCAAAGTATCAAAGTCACTGTTATTGAGCCCACCCACTGCCCAGGCTGTCCTATCCACGTGTTTCATCATTTGCAGTCGGTCGCTCGTAATTACTAGTCTCTCGTATTCTTTGAGCCGACTTTCGCTTCGTTCGCTAGTCTTTCCACCCAGTTGGCCTTTTTCATCTAAAGAAATAAAGCTTTCAATATAGTGCTCCATAAAGCTCTTCAGCTCGGTGTTGCCAATACTCTGAGTGAGGGGGCGAATGTTGGCTTCATAATATGCTTGAGTGTCTTCACTAAAAGCTGCAGCTCGAACTCTTCTCAGGTGTAGTAGTGCTTCAAGACGGTCACAAATTTTGACGACTACCGCTTCATCACTGGTTTGGTTCATCTCCTCCATGGAGAGCTTGAGGTATTCTTTGGCCACTATGTGGTCTTCACCAATAATGCTACAGAGCTTTACTCGGTTCCGAGCTTCAATGATTCGACAGTCAGTTTTTTGTTCGGGATAAGCATTGGCTCGACTGCTGCTATAATCCCCCCCGCCGAATTCTGAGACATCATGGAGCCCAGACATTGACATTGCTCGCTCCAAGTCAAAAGGAATGCCGCGTCTTTTGATTTCGCTCCCTACCAATAATACTTGGAGCGTGACCTGGTGGTGGTGACTAGCAAGACTGTCTTGTTGGTGTTTGGGAATGCCGATACTGGCCCAACCGACTCTGCGCAATTGGATTGGTAGCTCTCCCGTCGTGCGCAACCATCGAATCATTCTTTTGCCGTTGATGGTGGATGGTTGTTGGATGGCATAATCAAGTCCCCATCGACGGATTTCTGTTGCTTTGTGGAATAGAGAGTTTAAGTGGGCTGACATAGCAATATGTTGTGGTCAATTTTATCTGCTACTACAATATATTGCTATTTGTCGATGATCAATTGGTGAGTGATCTATTTATTTGCTAACAGATTGCTGATTTGTAATTTTAGGTTGTCGAATCCTTCCTTACTGGCAGCAGACACAAAGGCAAGCGGTCTTTCGCGAAATTGATCTTTGATTGCGGTCATGCTGAAGGGGGAGGGGAGATCTAATTTGTTGAATACCAATACTTGCTGAGTATTCTTGAGTCCCAATTCGTCTAGAATACTGTCGACGATAGCTACTTTGTCCACTAGTTTCTCATCACTATAATCAACCACATGGAGAATTACATCAGCATGGATTGCTTCTTCAAGTGTTGATTTGAAGGATTTGATGAGGCTGGGTGGCAGATCACGGATGAATCCAATCGTGTCAGAGAGCATGACGGTTTTGCCATGAGCATTGTCAGGTAAATAGAGCTCGCCAATATGTGTATCTAATGTTGCAAATAATTTATTCGCCACGTAGGCATCTTTCTTGGTCAGGGCTCGCATCAGGCTTGATTTACCTGCATTAGTGTAGCCGACGATGGCGACACTTTTAAATGAAAGGCGCTCCCGGTGTTCTCGGTGTTGGGTTCTTACTTGCTCTAGATGTTTTAGTTTGCTGACTACTTTGTGTTCTTGTTCTTTGAGATGGCGTTTCATGCGTTCAGTATTGGTCTCACCGATACCTGAGGTGCCGACACCGCCTCCTTGGCGGGAGAGATCTAGACCTAGTCCGAATATTCTTGGTCCAGTATGTCTGATTGCTGCTAGTTCAATTTGGAGCTTTGCTTCCGCACTTTTGGCATGTTTACTAAAGATCTTCAGAATCAGGTCAACACGATCCCATGCTTCCATGCCCGCTTTGCGTAAGGCTTCGCCTAGTCTATAGACCTGGCCTGGTTTTAAGATGTTATTGACGATCACAAGCTTCGCTCCCAGTGCTTTGCCATCCTCAATAATCTCTTGGATTTTTCCTGATCCGACGAAGGTACCATATTCAGGCATACCTCGTCGTTGCACTTTCTTGACTACTACCATGCCACCATAAGTTTGGACTAGGTTCTCTAATTCCTGTAACCGTTCGAATGCTTCGTTGGTACTAATTGTTTTGGGGACGATATCTACTATTACTACTGGTAGGGTGCTCATATTGGGGTGAATTTAGAATATCTCGTGAGTTCTACTTATATATATCATTGTCGCTTTTAATAGTCACTGGAAAAGGGGGAGTTGACTTGATCATGTCCTTATATTCAAATCACGGATTGTAAAAATCGAAAAAGATTCTTGAAGATTCTTGGCTGTTGGGGGTGTTTTTGTGCCTATTTTTGCTGTTTAAATGGCTTGTGGAGCGCTTGAAGTGTGATTGTGAAGAAAATGTCTCATAATGCCTTTACAAACCAAAAGAGTTCCGTTACATTGTCTGCGCTCTGGTAGAACAGAGTGTTCTTTAACATCCAGCGTGCAGAAGAGAAAAACACATACTATCTTGCTTTTGCAAGAACGTTTGAACGTTTTTCGTTAAAAATTTTCAACCAAATCACTTTTTTTAAAGAGTTTGATTCTGGCTCAGGATTAACGCTGGCGGTATGCATAACACATGCAAGTCGAACGAGGATGTTTGCTGGACTTTGTCTATAAGACAAATGTAGATAAAGCCCAGTAAGCAAGCCGAGTGGCGAACGAGAGAGTAACACGTTGGTAACCTACCTCATACTCAGGGATAACTCAGCGAAAGCTGGGCTAATACCGGATAGTCCGTGTACTGTAATGGTACACGGTAAAGTTTTTACGGTATGAGAGGGGCCTACGACCTATCAGCTAGTTGGCGAGATAAAAGCTCACCAAGGCAACGACGGGTAGCTGGTCTGAGAGGACGATCAGCCTCGCTGGGACTGAGACACGGCCCAGACTCCTACGGGAGGCAGCAGTGAGGAATTTTCCACAATGGGCGAAAGCCTGATGGAGCAATACCGCGTGTAGGATGAAGGCCTTCGGGTCGTAAACTACTTTTTATAAGGAGCAACTATGAGTTTACTTATAGAATAAGTCACGGCTAATCACGTGCCAGCAGCCGCGGTAATACGTGAGTGGCAAGCGTTATCCGGAATCATTGGGCGTAAAGCGTCCGTAGGGGGATGTTCAAGTGAAATGTTAAATCCTTCGACCCAATCGAAGAAATGCGTTTCATACTGTTCATCTAGAAGATGGGAGAGGTAAATAGAATTTCCGGAGTAGGGGTTATATCCGTAGATACCGGAAGGAATACCAATAGCGAAGGCAATTTACTGGCCCATTCTTGACCCTCAAGTGACGAAAGCGTGGGGAGCAAACAGGATTAGATACCCTGGTAGTCCACGCCCTAAACAATGGATACTCGACGTTCGGAGGAATCGATCCCTCTGAGTGTCTAAGTTAACACATTAAGTATCCCGCCTGGGAAGTACGATCGCAAGATTAAAACTCAAAGAAATTGACGGGGATCCACACAAGCGGTGGAGCATGTGGTTTAATTCGTAACTAAGCGAAGAACCTTACCAAGGTTTGACATTCTACTAACGTCCTAGAAACAGGAAAGTGCCCGAAAGGGAAAGTAGTAACAGGCGCTGCATGGTTGTCGTCAGCTCGTGTCGTGAGATGTCGGGTTAAGTCCCTAAACGAGCGCAACCCTCGGACTGTGTTGTATTTTTCACAGTCGACTGCCTCGGTAACGAGGAGGAAGGCGGGGATGACGTCAAATCAGCATGGCTCTTACACCTTGGGCGACACACGTGCTACAATGGAGTGCACAAAAAGAAGCAATATCGTAAGATGGAGCAAATCTCGAAAACATTCCTCGGTTCGGATTGAGGGCTGCAACTCGCCCTCATGAAGCTGGAATCGCTAGTAACCGTGAATCAGCCACGTCACGGTGAATATGTTCCTGGATCTTGTACACACCGCCCGTCAAGTCATGGGAGGAGGGAGTGCCAGAAGACCCGCGTATGCGGGGACAAGGCAATACCTCTGACTGGGACTAAGTCGTAACAAGGTATCCGTAGGGGAATCTGCGGATGGATCACCTCCTTTCAAGGGAGCTACTGAGTTTTCTCAATTTGAGAATCTCATAGATCGATCTTGTGTTCTTTCTCTTCTGCACATTGGATGTTAAAAAAGCTTTTCTATATTCTTTAGTTTATCTACTGAATATCAGAAGAGCTTTTTTGTGTTTGCATGTGTTTTTTGCTCAGAAATTGATAGCCTTTGACAGCAAGCAGAACTGCTTATATACTGCCGATGCTTTTTGGACTATTCATTCCAGCATGTCCAGAAAAGAGTAGGAGGTAGGGGCGATTAGCTCAGCTGGTTAGAGCGCGACACTGATAATGTCGAGGTCCGCCGTTCGAGTCGGCGATCGCCCACCAACGAGCACGCTATTGGCGGGCGAGTCTTCGTCTTGTCCTTCGTCTCTAGATCACACTGTCACTCATAGATAG
>JAGNZB010000019.1 GCA_017984655.1 Candidatus Altimarinota bacterium | reverse complement strand
CTCAAAGGCTTCTCAGAAGAAGATCTGATCCCAGATGAGGCAATGGTTGTCATGCTCACCCAAGGCAACTACATCAAACGATTACCACCTTCTACCTACCGCTCACAACACCGTGGTGGCAAAGGAGTCTCTGGTATCACAACCAAAGAGGAAGATCAGGTAGAGCACATTCTCTCGACGACTACTCATGCGGAACTGCTCTTCTTCACCAGCACTGGTAGAGTGTTCCGTCTCAAGACTTGGGAGATCCCTCAGGCATCTCGTACAGCCAAAGGACAAGCGATTGTCAATCTCCTCCAGCTCCGCCCAGAAGAAAGAATCACTGCACTGCTACCCGTAGAGAAAGTAGCGGCTGACGCAGTTAATCCGCACAAATTCTACTTCATGGCTACCACGGGTGGTACGGTGAAGAAAACTGCGATCGAAGACTTTGCTAATGTTCGTGCATCAGGATTGATCGCTATCAAACTGAAAGAAAATGAAGAGCTAGCATGGGTGCGTCCTACATCTGGTACTGACCACATGATGTTGATTACCAATGATGGTCAAAGCGTACTATTCCATGAATCTGATGTCCGCGAAATGGGCCGTGCTAGCCAAGGTGTACGTGGTATTCGCCTCAAAGGCAAAGACCAAGTAATCCAACTGATCAAAGTACCAGAAGAAGAAGGCACAATCTTGGTACTCAGTAGCCATGGCTACGGTAAAATGTCAAAGAAAAAAGAATTCACCGCCCAGAAGCGTGGAGGTAGTGGTATCAGAATTGCCAAAGTCACTACCAAGACAGGACCACTAGTCGGTGCCTACTTCGTCGGCACAGCTGACAAAGAAGCAGATGTGATGGTGACTTCTACTCAAGGACAAATTATCCGTCTCCGGATCCAGGATGTTCCTGTCATTGGTCGATCTACACAAGGCGTCATCCTTATGCGTCTCGACACTGGTGACAAAGTAGCCTCATTCGCACTGTTCATCCCTGATCCCAACGAAAACAACGAAGCTAGTGAGACTGTTGCTGATGATCAACCAGCATTACTTACAGAGACAAAATAGTGGTGCCAGGATAGTAATATTGTAGAATCTGAGCTGTAGTATAGCCTCGGGCAGCAGCTCCGTCCGCACCACAACCGGAGAGACCAACACCATGCCCTAGAAGCTTCTGCTCATCGCTCTGACAGAGTGGATCAGCTACTGAAACTAGATAGGGGGTGTCTTTCCAACCCCACACTTCCTCAGCACTACGGGTACGACCATCACTCTTATTGAAGTATGGTGTCTTCACGACTTGATTTTTGTAAGCAACCACTTGCCCTTTGGTGGCGATGACGGCGTCGACAAAGTTAGGTGAACGGATTTCGTAACCATAGCCTAGATATTTCTGTGACGATCGGGGATCATCATCGAGTGTGTATGGCTGCCCAGGAAACTTCTGATCACGAGTCAAATAATAAAGCGCATAAGAACGGGCAATAATTGCCATCGTCTTTTGTTTTTCAGGATGAGCAGTATTAGATACTTCTGCCAAACCGCGCAGGTATAGCTCAAGTGGCAATTCATTGATAGTGACCAACTTACTAGCGATCACCCGCCATTCCATCGTACCGCGGAACACATTATCATTGAGCAATGTATTCCAGGGTGGCACATTGGAGAGATTGGTCAAAGTGACCTTGCCATCGCTATCTTCAGGCACGAGACGAATCACCACGCCCTGATAAATGTCAGAGCCCACCTTGGCAGTAAGCCCACTATCTTGTCGAATCACAGTCACCTTTGTACCAACTTGTACTTTGCGGACACGTTGATTGTCGACAATTAGCGCAGCATCACTTGAAACCAGTGCAGAACTAGCACTATCTGGTGCAGTGAGCTTGATTCTCATCAATTGAGCATCTTGAGTAGCAGACGCCTGATCACCGCCGATCTCTTCACTAATAAACTTACTCATACTCTCCGTAGACTTCTGGAGTTGGGTGGCAATAGCATTTTGACTAATCACGGTCTTGAGCTTGTCGAGCGGCACACCATTGAGTGAGATGTCATCACGCTTATCACTGATGGCAACCTGGACATTGATCTTCACTCGCTGATCAGGCAGCTCTACTGTGTTGTTGGGTACTACATAGAACTCTATGACCAACACTTTACCGGAGAGGGCCGGATCGATTGCTAATTCAGGAATGAAAGTAGCGATATCTTGAGGTGACACATAGGTCTGTTGTTGGAGAGCTTGACGCATCAACGTCACACCTGAAGCGAGATTGAGAGGACGGATTACGGTCTGCTCATTCCAAATAGTGGTACCAGTATTCTTGAAAGTAACCGTAGGCTTCACAGTGCTGCCGCCTGCAACTTGTAATACTTCAGTAAACTTCTGAGGCTCAGCACGATAGACGTTCTGGGTCTCACCAATCGGACTTACTGGAGGGGAAGTGTAGGCTACAGCACGACCTTGACTTGTAGGGGAGCTAGTTGGGAATGTGTATTGCTGGATCGTGGCCAAAGTGGCAGCACGAAGACTAGGCAACAAAGTATAGAGCTGATCTCCAGGACAGTTTGTCGCACGGACATTACGATGACCGACTACATTGGGCATATAGCTACCATAGAAAGTACTCATACCCTGGATATCGATACTGTAGGCTTGCCCTTTGATACTAACGAGACTTTGCAAAGCACTGAGAGCTTCAGCTGTAGGCGCAGCCCCTTGGAAATTACCAATCAACGCAATCCCCAAAGAACCATTGTTCTTACAGAGTGAATGAGCACCAATGGCAAGATCACCTCCAGCTCTACCTTCATAGATGGTACCGGCTGGATCGATCAGGTAATTGTAACCAATATCTCCCCAATCACGACTGATAGTGTGGAAATAGTAGATCGCTCGCACAGCAACTTTGTAGTCACTGCCATCGACGACACCGTTCTGATCATAATCTTTGATATCTGTATCAGTATGATGGACTACAATCTTCCGCAATCTTTGGGTATATGCAACAGGCCAAGTATAGGCCTTGCCAGCAGCATCACTACTGATTACTTGCGACACCTTGAACTCCTCTGGGTACTTGGCCTGGAGGAGGCTACAATTAGCACCATATTCGCTTGCTTCTGTTGGTTGCTTGACCCCATCTTCAGTTGGTTTAGCAGGTGTTGGGATTGGAGTTGGTTTGGGGGTAGCAGTTGGCTTAGGAGCAGCCTCTGCTGCTTTTTTCTTGGCCTCAGCAATGATCCGATCGCGAGTCTCACGAAGACGAAGTGATTCGTCCGCTCCCCAATCACTACGAGACAAAACTCGACCGTCAGCATGAACTTGGGACACTTGCGCATTCTCTCCTGGATCAACAAAGTCCAAACGAACAGTAGAAACACTACCTTCATTTACGACAACCTCGACCTGGACTTGAGTTGCTCCACTGAAGAACACTGGCAAAGCAATACCAGATTCTGCATCAGCATCCTCTTCTATTGCTATCCATTGAGGGGCAACATCTGTGCGATAACGAAACGTAGAGATGCCCGCACTAACCCAACTAGCTTGCATGCCATAGAAGTCAGATACAGACAACCATGATGATTGGTAAGATTGTCCGCTGACCAAAGTATCGCTACCGAAAGGATACATGGTGGTACTAGCAAGAACTGGTGGGGTGGAAAGCACCAGGGGTTGAACCAAAAAGGTAAGACTAAGACTAATGACGGCGATAAGAACCGAGATCACCACCCGCCCCTTCCACAATTTTGTAGCTGCACTTAGAACACCTGTCGTCGAGTTTGGAAATGGATTATTATGAGAAACCATACGCGTATGAGATCAAATCAAAATGTAAAGCTATCTATTTAGTATACCACAGGCTGCTTTGCCTAGAGCAGTCTAGGACTATACACGATCCATGTTTCGATGTGAAGTATTGTTTTCTCGCAATTGAGGTAATGAAATCCTAATGCGAACCCCAGGACCAGGCACCTTATTCGTCACCTGTAGCTTTCCGTGATGCTTTCGAACAATCTCAGCAACAATTGCCAGCCCAAGACCACTGCCAGGTAAAGCAAGTGCATTATGCCCACGATAATACGGGATACACACCTTACTGAGATCTTGGCTAGGAATACCAGGACCATTATCAATAATTTCGATGACCTGGTACTTTGCTGTAGATGACAACTGAACCATGACTAGGGGTGACGTGTCGTGCTTCTGGCCATACTGCAATGCATTATCGATGATATTACGCAGCATCACTTGCAGGCTTTCACCACCACCCCAGACAAGAAGCTCAGTAGTCAGGGGAGTGAAGTCAAAGAGTACCCGAGGAAACACTACTTGGTATTCTGACAACGTCTCCTGCACTAATTGATTGAGGGCAACCACAGCAAAGTCTTCGTGTTCTAAGCTCACATCAGTCACCAATCCAGTTAGCAAGTCTATTAATCGCTGCGTATGTTGGTACATAGCGGTCATTTCTTTGACTAACAAAGGCTGCGCTTCATTCGCCAGCTGCGCCTGAATATGCGCAATAGTAGCTTGCAGCAAAGTCAGCGAGTTCTTCATTTCATGACTAGTCTTGGCAAGTATTGGTAATGGCTTCATAAACTAATTAACAGGTGGTGATGCCAATTCCCCAGCCTTGGGATCAGAGGCACTGTGTTTCCAAGTAATAATATTGAGATCATCAGCGACAATTTCGGTAATAAATCGCCGATCACCACTCTGAGCATCATACGCTCGATTGACGATCCGTCCTTCTATATAAACAGCTGACCCTTTCGCTAAATACTGCTTAGCAACCTGAGCTAATTTACCCCAGATAATAATCCGATGAAAGTCAGTAGTCTTTTTCTTCTCCCCATCTACTTCATACTCTCGATTGGTTGCGAGAGGAAAAGAGACCATAGAAGCCCCCTTGGTAGTAGATTTTTCATCCGGATCTGCAGCTAGGTTGCCCATCAACATTGCTTTATTGAGACTTCGCATAGAAAAGTGGTTAATGCCTCTCCAGCATAAGTGATCAAAAATGAAAACAATCTATTGACAGATGGAGGCTAATTACAAGCCCACAGTGGCAACAAATAGCTTATTGATCAACAATCCCTCGAACATCGCAACCTTGACTGTCAAAACGATAGATTCTGCCTATGGTATGTGCTATATTCCGCCCGTTCATCCTTACCATACACACGTTATGTTTAGACACTTATGGGTTCGTATTGTCATCATTGTGATCGTTGCTTTGGGCGTTGGCACCTTGAGTGCTCCACCAAGCATCACTAGTAATTATTTGGGTGATGGTAGCTTTGCCTCAAAAATTAATGCGGTGAAGTTCAACCTCGGACTCGATCTCCAAGGCGGAACACAACTGCGATACCGCGTAGATACTAGCGGAGTACCTGCCGGGGACCGCATGTCAGTTGTCGAAGGCATCAAAGGTGTCATGGATAGACGGATCAACTCACTTGGTATTTCTGAAGCTGTAGTGCAATCATCACAACTTGGTGACGACCACTATATCATCGTCGAACTTCCTGGTGTCAAAGACATCAATGAGGCGATCAATCGCGTCGGCAAGACCGTACAGTTGGAGTTCAAAGAACAACAAACAGAGTGGACACCAGAACAAGTCAAAGAAAATGACCAATATAATGCTGGAGTGACAGCAAAAGCAAAAGCAATTTTGGCTGATGCTCAAGTAGCAGGTGCTGACTTTGGCCAAATCATCAAAGAAAAATCTGAAGGTGTGAATGTCACTGAGGGTGGCATCATTGACTTCCAGACGGAACCACAAATCGATCCGGCTCTATGGACACAACTAAGTGCATTGCCAGCAGATCGGTTTGCGATGGTAGAGACCGAAGACACTATCTACATCGAAAAAGTACTGGAGACGGCTACTGAACCAGCTGTGACGGCTAATCATATTTTGATCGCCTACAAAGATGCGACTAGTGCCCCTGCACAAACTACTCGCAGCAAAGATGAGGCAAAACAACTAGCTGAAAAAGTAAAAGCTGAAGCCAATGCAGAAAACTTCGCGGCCAAAGCAGCTGAGTATTCTGATGACGAAAGTAACAAAGAGAAAGGTGGTAGCTTGGGTACTTTCAGAAAAGGCGAGATGGTTGCTCCATTTGAAGAAACAGCTTTCAATGCCACCGCTGGTAGCATCATTGGTCCTGTAGAAACTAGTTTTGGTTACCATCTAATTCAGGTAACTGACAAACCAGCTACACTCAAAATCAAACGCCAAGAATTGGTACTAAAGAAACGTCCAGCGAAGCCAGTTGATGGCTGGGTAACAACAGCACTAACAGGAAAGCAATTCGCTCATGCTAGCGCTCAGGTTAATCCTAATGGAATTGGTTATGTGGTTAGTATTCAATTCAATGACGAAGGCAAGAAACTTTTTGCTGATCTGACCAAAAAGAACCTCAACAAACCAATCGCGATTTTCCTTGATGATCAACAAATCTCAGCACCAACAGTCCAGAATGTGATTGATACTGGTACTGCAGTGATCACCGGACAATTCAATGCTCAGTCTGCTAGTGAATTAGCAAACAACCTCAACACAGGAGCTCTCCCAGCACCAATTATTTTGATTGGCCAAAACACTGTCGGAGCTACTCTTGGCCAAGATGCATTGAACAATACCCTCTATGCAGGCTTAATTGGACTAATTGTCTTGATCTTGTTCATGCTGATCTATTACCGTCTTCCTGGTATAGCAGCGTTATTGGGCCTGGCAATGTATGGCTTGATCAGTAGTGCTCTCTTCCAATTGTTCCACGTCACCCTGTCACTCGCTGGTATTGCCGGATTTATTCTGTCAATTGGTATGGCCGTGGATGCGAATATCTTGATCTTCGAGCGTCTCAAAGAAGAATTGGTTGCTGGTAAGAGTTTGGATAGTGCGATCAAGGCCGGCTTCAGTCGTGCTTGGAGCTCTATCCGTGATTCGAATTTCTCTAGCTTGATCACTTGTTTGATTCTATTTGTCTTCGGTACCAATGTCATCCGTGGATTTGCAGTCACTTTGGCGATCGGTGTCATCGTCAGTATGCTGACAGCAGTCAGTATTACTCGCACGTTTGTTGACCTTGCCCATCGTTGGTTCAAGAAACCTTCTTTGTGGAAATGTGGATTTAGCGACAAACGACCCAATCTCAATATTGTCAAAAATCAAGGATGGTTCTTTGGTATCTCTGCTACTCTAATTATCATTACACTTGGATCACTCTTTACGAATGGTCTGCGTCAGGGCATCGATTTTACTGGTGGCACCATGATGGAAGTTCAGTTCAACAAGGCAGTCACTAGCCAAGAAGTAGAAGCAGCTGTCCGCTCAATTCGAGCACCAGCCGCTTCACAGCCACTGAGCTTCATTCCAATGGCAATGGCGCAACAAGCTACAGTAGCACCAACAACCAATGCTCTCCCATTGCAAGAAGCTGAAGCCAACCCAGATCTCAGTAGCACAACAGTGCAACCAACTGATGGAAATGGCTTCATACTCAGAATGAAGCACATTACCAATGACACTCGACAACAAATCTTGACCGCCCTCAAAGCACTCAACAACAATGAGGACGTCAAAGAATTGCGTTTCGAAACTATTGGACCAACAATCGGAGCCACTCTCCGTGAGAATGCATTCAAAGCCTTGGCTCTGGCAACAGTCTTCATGATTATTTTCATTGCTTATGCTTTCCGAAAGGTGCCAAAGACATTGAGCGCATGGCGTTTTGGTATTGTGGCTGTAGTTACATTGCTCCACGATCTCTTGATCACTGTCGGCGTCTTCTCAGTCTTCCAGCTAGAGATCGACACTTTGTTTATCACGGCACTGCTGACCGTGCTTGGTTTCTCAGTCCATGACACTATCGTGGTCTTTGACCGTGTGCGTGAGAATGTGATCAAAGCGACAGGCAAAAGTAGTATTCCTGAGATTGTGAACCAGAGTTTGAATGAGACCTTGGCACGTTCTATCAACACATCATTGACTACACTGGTAACCTTGAGTGCTCTCTACTTCTTTGCCGGAGCAGCAATTAAAACATTTGTGTTTGCATTGATTCTGGGTATCGCTATTGGTACTTACTCTTCAATCTTCATTGCCGGACTGCTCCTTGTTTTATGGTATCGTTTGGCTGCACCTAAGGCGAAATTTAGTAAGAAGTAATTGATTGTTTTGTAGCAATGGCCAATACATTACCTACATATTGGCGAGTACTTCAGTCACGCTCCCCTGCGGAGCCTCTGGCTGAAGTACTTTTGCGTTCACGCCACCGAGATCCCGACAAGTTTTTTTCATTTGACTATCAAAAGGGCATTCATGATCCTTTTCTATTCCGTCACATGTCCTTGGCGGTCAGTAGGATCAAAACAGCAGTAGAGAATCAAGAAAAGATCATGATCGCGGGCGACTATGATCTGGATGGGATATCAGGCACAGCAGCACTGCTCGACTTCTTCCGCTACATTCGATTCCCGGTGCTTTATAAATTGCCCCACCGTGTACATGACGGCTATGGACTCAGTGCTGCAACAGTAGTCGAAGCCAAGAAAAATAAAGTAAGTGTGATTATCACCGTAGACAATGGCATTAGCTGTTTGTCTGAAATTTTGATGGCACAATCCCTTGGTATCGATGTCATCATTACCGACCATCACACCATCCCCGCTCAGATTCCTAATGCATTTGCGATCTTACACCCGAAGATTGAAGAAGAGACTTATCCTGATGCTGACCTTACTGGCAGTGGCGTCGCCTATAAGTTTGCAACAGCATTAGCCAGAACTTTCCTCCCTGCTGCAGAAGCAGAGAATTATTGTAAATGGCTCCTAGACCTAGCTACTTTAGGCACTATCGCTGATATGGGACCGCTGACTGGTGAGAACCGCCAGATCGTGCACTATGGCCTCCAAATCATGGACAAACAAAGACGGCCAGGGCTCAAACAGCTCCTTGCAGTCAGTGGACATAAGGATCCTCGATGTCTGGCAGAAACTGTTGGATTCAAACTTGGTCCTAGATTGAATGCCTCAGGCAGAATGGCCGATGCCGGACTGAGCGTCCAGCTCCTCATGGCCACCACAGAACTAGAAGCTGAGGACTTGGCCCTGCAGATCGAGCGACTAAATACCGAAAGAAAAGTGGTCGCTGAGCAAACTTTCCTCGTCGCAGATCAAATTATTCAGAAAGGCAACATCGATGATGCCGTACTGATCGCTAATAGTGAGAACTTTCATCCTGGCGTAATCGGTCTGGTCGCTGGGAAATTAGCAGAAAGATACCAAAGACCAATCATCATGCTCGAACGCCGACCTGACAAGGTAGTGGGCTCCGCTCGTAGCATCCCGCAGATTGATTTGATGGAAGCCCTCAATGACCTCAAACCATTCTTCCTCAAATACGGCGGACACGCTCAGGCAGCAGGATTCTCAGTAGCGATCGAGCAAGAAGCACCTTTCATAGCAGCACTACGAGAGCGCTTCCAGGCTTTCTTGCCGCTACCAGCAAGAGAATTGATCCTCGACACCGATTTGTATGTGGATGATATCAGCATTGCCACTCACCAGACTCTAGACCAATTTGAGCCTTTTGGTATCGCCAACCCCAAACCGTTATTTTTTATGGGAGCAATTGAGGTTGTCGCTGTAAAGCCTCTTGGCAGTGATCAAAAGCATTGGAAATTGGACCTCAAGGAATGTCGTAGCGGGAGGACATTTGAGGCTGTAGCGTTCAATACCGACCGCACCGCAGTGCAAGGGACTCTGGATCTAGGCGTACGCTTAGGAATCAACACTTGGAATGGTATAAGCAAACCACAACTGATCATTGAGCATTTGCAACCGAGCAGCGGTTCTCTGTAGTTGCATATGCGACAGGCATTGAGTATGGTAATAAGTGCTTTTTACTATTTCTTATGATAAGAAAACACCTCCTCACAGCCTGTAGTTTGCTAGCTGTGACACTCGTCATGCAAGTACCAGCAGCTCAAGCAATGGTGTACCCAGATTTGGATTACCAACACCCCTATCTTCGCGGTATCGCGGGGCTTTCAAGTGCAGGTATTATTCATGGATATGAAGATGGGTTGTTTCGTCCTGACGGCCACCTTTCTCGAATCGAAGCATTGAAGATCATCTTCAAAAGTGCTGACATCCAGATTCCACCAGTGAGTAACACCCAGTATTTTGCTCCCCAAATCGATCGTCATGGCAAAATCATCCCAACAACAACACCAGCACAAAATACCCAACCCACCATCGGATTCCCTGATGTGACCAAAGACAGCTGGTATGCTCCCTATGTCAATGAAGGTGAAGAGCGTGAGATCATCCACGGCTACGAAGATGGTCTTTTCCGACCCAATGCCCCTGTGACACGCGTAGCCGCCTATAAAATGCTTTTACGAGCTCAAGGGCTACTTACTGACGCCCCAGTCGAGGGTGAAGATTGGTTCACACCATATGTTAAGTTTGTAATGGATCATAATCTCTCTTATTTCCCACACACAGAGAGCATCTACAACCAACAAGCTCTGATCAGTCGTGGCGAGTTTAGTGACTTGGTGTACCGACTCTCAACATTGAGCCGATCTGTACCAATGCCTAAGTTTGTCGAGACTAGTTACCCACAGGTCAGCATCCCCACGATCAGCTTAGATACTAGTCTTTTTGGTCAACGGACTACAGTCAAGAAAGCTGCTAGTAGTGACAATCACTACCAAGTAGCTGGTAGCAACAGCTGGAGATATACAGCACAGAATTATGAGGAAGCAAAAGCAATTGCCCGAGAGAAGTTCAACAAAGACATTACAGTCGAAGGCATTGTGCTTGCGAACCAGAACTTCAACACTGGAGCATATCCTTTCTCCACTACCACCTGGTCTAGCCCATTCGAAGATACCGGCCTCACCTATGCTCAGTGGTATGCGATGAAAGCTAGCAGCATGCTGTCGGATGGTTACTTAAAGAATAAGTAAAACTCCCCCAAATCCCCAAAAAGACCTAATCGCTTGTTGCAGTTAGGTCTTTTTTTGATAAACAAATAATCAATCGCACAGCAGCTATGATTAGGCTTCAGCTTCAGTCAACTAGCATCAATCACCATCACTACAATCTCCTGCAAGTCAGCTAAAACAGTAACATTCAGAGCCCTTCTCTTGTGACAAAACTATCCGTGCAATGATTCCCAGTTCAGGCTACGTAATGAACCAGTCCCCTTTTTGTTGCCTTGAGATATCCGAAGCATTATTGCAACTATACACTCCCAACAACCTCAATACTCGCAGACCGTTATAATCAGAAAGAGCAATTAGTTGCTGAACTCTTTTTAGGGAACACAACTAATCCCTATACAGAAAACTAATAGAGATTAAAACAAACTACAAAGCTCTTTTACAAAAAAGGCCTCTCTACTCAGATGAATAGAGAGGCCGTCCGAACAAGATTACTGAAGTAACCTAGTCGCTTTCACGTGCAGTGTAATCTGCATGAACTGTATAAATATCTGAGATCACTGGATCAAAAGAATCAGAACTATTTGGAATCAGTTGAATAGTGAAATCACGATTGACAACAATATCAGAATCCTCGTTGTTGACACCGAAGAAACGATCATCCATGAGGAAGTACTTCAAGTTACCACGAGTGGTAGCACTAGCACTTGAGCTACTATTTGAAGAGTTGAGCGTCAAGCGGCTATAGAGTGATGTAGGAAGGATGCCACGATTATTGCTGTCAGTAGCAATAGTGAGGACAATCATGTCAGCATCGTTCAATAGGGTGCTATTCTCATCAATAAATAATGTAGTTCTTGGCACATCTACTTCCACAGTGCGAGGATCACTCTCACGACTAGAAGCAGCGACGCTAAATCTCACTTCTACATCTGGCACAGTGACATCATCATCAGAACTACTTGAACTATCACTTTGAATACGAATCACAGCCTCGTCGGTAGAGCTGATATCACCATCAGTACTGTAGTTACCAATATAAATACCGGTATCACTACCAACTTCACGAGGGTCAGTAAAATTAGCACTAGGACCATCGACACGACTCAACTTCAAGTCCAAACCGCTGATTGGTTTACCAGTCAGATCTGAAACTTTGACTACGATTGCTTGATCTTCATCTTCAGCTACTGAAGGAGCTCCAGCATAAGCTTGAATAATCACTCGCTGAGTAGCACTCTCCTCCATCACTGTACGAGCACGGAGGCTCTCGGTAGTGAGAGATGTGGTCAAACCACGGTACAATTGTTGATCATGAGCAGGACTACTACTGACACTTGAAGATGCCGTAGCACTAAGTGGCGCACCTGGAACATCACCTGACCAAGGGATCACAAAGCCGCTAGTGGTCACATTGGTAATTGGCTCTACTGACACTTTAATTTGTTGTACCTGCGTCAAATCAAACGGCAGGTTTGAACTACGGAACAATGTACTCATACCAGTACCATTGAAAGTACCGAGACTACTTGCCAAGCCATCTTTGACTGACCAAGCTTGGTAGACCATACCAATACCACTGATATCAGGAAGCGTAGCGAAATTCAAAACCAAAACGTCATTGAGGACACCTGAAGAACCAAGCACACTTGCTGTCACAGCAGGATTACCGAAACCTGCAGGGAAATCCAAATCAAAACTATCTTCATCACGAGAGCTGTCACCACGGACAACAATACTTGCTGATGGAGTAGTAGCTGCACTTGAGCTTTCTACACTAACAGAGAATGAGCGCACGCTCTGATATGGTAGTGGCATCAAGAAGCTATTGCTAATTGGCGCATCACGATTGTCTACTAGAGCACTATTCTGGACATTGAAGCGTCCGACACTAGCAGTCTGAGTACCATCGGTAGCCCAAAGTTGATACATAGCATCACCCTCTAAGTGAGGAAAACGCAATGCACTGAGTGACACGCGATCCATAGAACTAGATGGAGTCACCTGCAAACGAGGGAAGACATAGTTGAATGTCAAAGCAAATTGCTTTCGTGCTGCACTGGTGTCTACTGACACGGCACGAGGAGGCAAAGTACCTGCTTTTGACATCATGGCACGACTAACGATCTTCGCCATCTGCTCACGAGTCACTGGGTCATTAGGACCAAAGAAGCTAGCATTGTAGCCACTAATCACATTGAGCGCATACAATGTCTCAATTGGTGCATAGAATGTCTGTGATGCAGGCACATCAGCAGTGAAGTGTGGGCCTGAAGCAGTGTTTGTAGCAAAGCTAAAAGCACCCACCACCATCTTGCTAAATTCGCCACGACTGACATTGCTATTGGGACGGAAAGTACCATCACTATAACCATTGATGGTGCCACGGTTGGCAAGAGTCATCACATAGTCATAAAATGTACTGCCAGTAGGCACATCAGAGAAGCGAGCACTACCAGAAGTCACCAATGTCAAATTGGCAGCCTTGACTAAGACCTTTGCCAACTCTCCACGACTCAGGCTGCGGCTGGGGAAAAACAAACCACCATTACCTGAAATCACGCCTTGTGAGCTGAGATTGTCGACATACTGAGCGAATTCGCCTCCTGTCACATCTGAATAAGCTGCTTGCGCCACAGGGGCGATCACAGTTGATCCAATTAGTGCCAAAGAAACAAATCGCGTAGCTAAACGCAATTTTGTCATATTATGATTTGTTAAAAAGCAAAGAGAATTGTACGCTTAATAAAACATTCAGAGCAGAGATAAGCCAAAATTACGCTTTACAAATCAAGATTCATAAGGGTAAATGCTGTTCCACAGCACACACTGCCAACATTTTGGCTTACCAACAGCATTATTAAGAGCTAACGAACATACCCTGTAATAGTCGTCTGGGGACGAGAACCAACATTATTGATCCGAACAGTAATTTCAAAGCTCTGAGCACGTACCGTACTAGCTTTGAAAGTACCGATATACACACCACTTCCGGCAGGACTCTCCACTACAGGTGAAGTAATAGTCCCAGAACCTTTAGAAACATACGCATCGATATCCAAACCACTAACACTGGAACCATTGATACCACGAGGACTGACAATAATCTGAGCTGTATCACTAGCACCCAATGTTTGTGGTACTAGTTGGGCCAAAGAAACCGTAGGAGAGCTCACTACCACTTGGTTTTTGGCATTCAAAAACTCATTGATATCAGTACTGAAGACATCACCCACAAAGGCGGTAATCCTGATATTGATTGGTCCAGGGGCTGCTTGGGGCCTGACATGGAAAAAAATCTGGTAGAGACCATTACCAATTTCAGAAACAGTATCGATATCGATACTACCACTCAGCACTGAAACCATGTATTCATCTCCATACTGCATACCGGTCAGGGGCCGCCCATTGTTGCTCAAGGTAAACAACACCGATCCTTGGTCACCAGGCCCAAAAGATGTTGGTGATACATCAACAATGCGCACAACAGATTGGGTAATCCCAACAACAGCGGTCGGGACACTAGTTGGTGTCGGTACAGGACTGGGAGAGCATGACGGGTGACAACTGCTACTCAACACCTCAGGAGCCCAGAACTGCAGGGATAAATAAAGCACTTTAGCTGCTTCTGCCCTAGTTAGAGATTGATAAGGCTTGAATTGGTGGTTCTCATAGCCATGAATAATCCCTGAATGAAAGAAGAAGTTGACTACAGCACTATCCTCAGTAGGAACATCTGTGAAAAGCGATACTGCAGACTCTGACAACCAAGGCAACTGCCACTGCTCAGCCAGGAGACGAAGCGCAGCTAAACGAGTGATTGGCAGATTAGAATAAGCCGCCACATTGGGACTACTTTGGTCTTTCCGCAACACCAATAAAGCCCATTCTTTTTCTGTAATCAATTGATTGGGACGGAAGGTGCTATCTGCATAGCCTCTGATGATATTCTTGTCTGTCAAAGCAGTAATTGAGGCGTGTAACTCTGATCCCACAGAAGCGATATCATCAAAGGCTGAAACCACCGGAACTAATACCACACTACTCACTACCCATACTGCACATGTGCGTAGCCAACGCTGAAAAGTCTTTGATGTGTTCATAAGCAATTTATAAGTGGATTTATCATAAGCCTATTCCCCCTGCATGCATAGCCATATCGGGAATATTTGGTACAAAAAAAGCCCCCCCTCTGTCCGAAGACAAAGGAGAGGGCTTTCTTGTGAAGTACTTGAGATGACTCAAGTAGATTCAACTAGTGTACTGAGAGAGTAAGACTATCTTCAGCACGGTTTGAAATTGCATTGATACGCGCAACTAAGTCAACATTACCACGTACAGAAGATGCTTTGAAAGCAGCTGTGAATACGCCGTTAGCTTGGTTGGTGAGATCAACACGTAGTAAGCTACCAGTTACAGTAGCAGCATTCACTGCTCCCAACTGACCGCTACCATTGGTAATTTCAACCTGTACTGCAGCACTTGTAGCGAAAGTGATTGGATCACCATTGTCGTCACGGACAATTACTGTCAATGGAACGATGTTTGATGTACCCATATGTGTTGGCCAAGCGTCAAATGTGACAGTTGGATCAACGACACGGTAACTTGCGCTAGTCTCAGGATTTGTAGCCTGATTCAAGCTCATATTGATAGTGACTGTACCTACAGAAACATTAGCAACTGTATCAGCATTGAAGAGATAAAGTCCTGTACCAGCAATACCAATATTCAAAAGATTTGAATTACCGGCGATACAAACTCCAGCACCAGCTGGAACAGTAACCTCATCTTGATCCTGAAGAACTGCAACCTCAGAACCTGCTCTAGTAACTGCAAAGTCAGTGAAGTTACTATCAGAAGTACCAATTTCACAATGACTGAGAGTCATAACTGGATCATCATTCTGATCACTTACGAAAGCAACCAAAGTATTGTTCCAATCTGGCATGGTAGTCTCAAGATTGAACTCAGCATCGATACTGTTTGGAACAATGTTCAATTGTACCAATTGTGAATCAAGTGAATCACCTGATGCATCATTCAAATCAAGATCCCATTCTCCACGGTCTGCACGATCTTTCGCACGAACTGCCATGAAGTATGCTCCACCACCGAGGTTGTGTACGATCCAGTGATTTGTTGTCTCACCAGTAACTGTACCTGTACCACGGCTGTAGATATTCACATTCTCACTATTGATTGGGCTCACAGATAATGCACCAGCTGTTCCTGTGAATGGCAGCGTCATGTTGATTGAGACGGTATCGCCTAAATCAGACTCAGCATATCCATTACGAGGCAATGTAGAACAACCGCTGTTTGCATCAGGTTCTCCATTAGCGTTCTCTTGTGATGATGGTGCTGTTGAACAGTGAAGTCCATAACCACTATCATCTTGTACGAAGATCACAGTACCAATATCTTGGTTCACTCCGACCTCGTCGCTAATTGGCATGATTTCCATAGTTTGAGCATCACCGATGTTCGCACTAGTAACAATCACATTAGCTTCATCACGTGGCTGCTCAACACGACTCAAGTCTGTTGCTGTCAAAGCAATGGTCTGATCACGCTCAGTTGATTCT
>JAGNZB010000088.1 GCA_017984655.1 Candidatus Altimarinota bacterium | reverse complement strand
CTTCAACTCAGGGCGACCATGAAATTGAGCTGGCGTATTCTGAAATAATGTGACACGCCATCCACTAGCATCATTTACAGCAACCATACTTTGGATTGCATTTACTTCAGGATTAATATCAGCACCACCCTTTGCCTCCATACTAACTATTGCTCTCAATAAAACAACATGAGGAGTTAATGGGCGAATCTCTTGAACTTTTGTAACGAAAGGTAAAGTATCATGCTTGGCAAAAATCGCAGCCAGGGAGGATTGAATTTCACTCTTGCTATTTATTTGACTACCATCAAAACCAACCATGCTAGCGTCATCTGTCAGCAAGGTAGCAAATGCAACAGCATCACGATTATTCCAGCCAGCAATCAACTGATGATACAGGTCATTGATAGTATTTTGTAAAGAGATGTCCATACTAGAGACAGATAATTGGTTCCAACTAAAATCAATAAAAGACGCTCTACCTAGAGTTGCATCATCTTGTTCTCAGCGCTTGCTTTGGTAAGAGCAACTACAGCATCGCGGTCATCATCATTGGCCACTACCACGGCATGCTTATACTTACATTTCACGCACTGATGAATGATCTGGTAGCCTTTGTGCCCCTTATAAATCATGTCAACCGGCTCCATGAGGGCTGCACATTCTGCTTTCCGATCACCTGGCAGCTTCAGATCAACATGGAAAGAATGCAGGCACTTGGGGCAATGATTGCGACAATAACCACCACCCCGCTTGGGAACAGTGTACTGACAGTGGGCACAAACAAAGGTGTCGTCACGATGAGTTGTCTTCATGTACTTCTACGAAAAGCTAGTTTACAATGAGAGTGTACATTATTTTTGCATAGAATGTTATATTGGCTCCTTGGTCTCTCCGTGTGTCTGATCGGTCTCAGCCTAGTCTACTTCCTACGCCATCACTTTGCGGTCAAGGATGCCCTCAATCTGGTGTTTTTGCGTGTCAGTGTACCAAGAGGGGAAGATGCGAAAGATCAAGAAAAAAATCGCGACCGCGAGAAAGACTTCAAAGAAAGTGTCAGCATCATGGAGCAGGTGATTACCAATTTGGGCGGTATGCTCAAGCACAAATGGTACAAGATCTGGCGATATCCTGACACGATCACATTTGAATGTGTGGTTGAAAAACAGCTCATCTACTTCTACATCATCATCCCTCGAGGCTTAGAAACTATCGTAGAGAAGCAGATGACATCGATCTACGCTGATGCCACCCTAGACTTTGTCGATGAATACCCAATTTTCCAAACTGGCAAATGTCGCGAAAGCGTCGTGCTCGAAATGAAAGAAGCCAATTATCTACCGATCAAAACCTACCAACAACTAGAATCAGATCCACTCAATGCCATTACCAACGCCCTTAGCAAACTAGCGGAAAATGAATTTGCCAGCATCCAAGTCTGTCTTTCTGTCCCTTCCAAAAGAGACCTCAAGAAAGGTAAGAAAATGGCAAAAGACCTTTTTCAAGGAAAATCTCCAAAGAAATCTTGGTCTCCAATCAGCATGATCAAGTCCATCTGGAAATTCATGCTCAATGCTGGTGGTGGCAACAAAGAACCAAAGCGCCTCACGCCCAGAGAAGAAGAACGGGTCAAACTGATCGAAACCAAACTCCACCACAACAACTACGCTGCCAATGTCCGCATCGTCGTCAGTAGCGATGACCAGCAATCAGCCAAACTGCAGCTTAAGAATATCATGGCAGCCTTCAACCAATTTGGCGCCAATGACCTCAATCGCTTCACAGTCAAAAAATATATTAGCAAGAAAACGATCGAAAAATTCTTCATTCTCAGAAAACTGATTCCTCAAGTCAGATGCATTCTGAGTACAGATGAGATCGCCAGTATCTTCCACTTGCCAAATATTCGCTTCAATAGTAGCCCAGCGATCTTCTGGCAGGCATTCAAGATCGCTCCAGCACCAACAGATCTACCAAAAGATGGCATTCTACTCGGTCACAATGTCTATCGTGGTGAAGTAAAAGAAGTCCGTCTTCGTAGTGAAGATCGCTTCCGCCACTTCTACGTCATCGGTCAGACCGGTACTGGTAAGTCTACGATTTTGCAGACCATGATCCGCCAAGATCTGCAACTAGGCAACGGTGTCTGCGTCATCGATCCACATGGTGAATTGATTGAAGCAATTTTACCATTCATCCCCAAGCATCGTCTTCAGGATGTGATCTACTTCAATCCAGGTGATACAGAGCGACCAATGGGGCTCAATCTCCTCGAAGCTACTACCGATGAAGAAAAAGACTTCATTTCTACTGAAGCTCTCAACATCATGATCAAGCTCTATGGTGAAGAAATCTTCTCACCACGTCTGCAAGATTATTTCCGCAACGGTTGTCTTACTTTGATGGATGATCCCCAAGGTGGTTGTATTACAGATATTGTCCGACTCTTCACCGATGAAGAGTGGCAGATGTTCAAAGTCTCCAAAGTCCAGAATCCGATTGTAAAATCATTCTGGACTAAACAAATGGCAATGACTGGAGCTCGGGAAAAACAAGAAATGATCCCATATTTCGCTGCCAAATTTGGCGCATTCATCACCAATACCCTGATGCGCAATGTTCTAGGCCAAACCAAATCCGCATTTGATATCGCTGATGTGATGAATAACAAAAAGATCCTCTTGGTCAATCTCTGCAAAGGAAAAGTAGGGGACTTCAATGCCAATCTTCTCGGTATGATCTTGGTCGCCAAGCTCCAAGTAGCTGCCATGCGCCGCGTCTATGGTGAGAAGAGTGATTTCTTCCTTTACATTGATGAATTTCAAAACTTCGTCACTGACAGCATCGAAGTAATCTTGTCTGAAGCTCGTAAATACCGTCTCGGCATGGTTATGGCCCATCAGTTTATTCCACAATTGGTACGCAACAACAACAATACCAAGATCCGTGATGCAGTCTTTGGTAATGTCGGCTCAATCCTGGCATACAAGATCGGTGTCGATAGTGCTGAAATTATTGCCAAAGAAATGAGTCCAGTATTTAGCGAACAAGACCTACTCAATATCGGTGACTTCAAAGCAGCCCTCAAGCTATCTGTAAACAACAAACCAACAAGACCCTTCACACTCAATGTGATCAAACCATGGGAAGTGAGCGGACCGGGAAATAAAAAGCTTGCAGAAGCTGTCAAAGAGCTTTCCCGTCTCAAGTATGGTGTCCGTCGAGAGTTCGTCAACCAAGAAATTCTCGCTCGTATTGGTGCTTAATCAAAATCTGTGCTTAAATATCTCATGTAATTGATTATCATATGACTGATCAGAACACACCCGCTTCTCCTATCGATCCAGCAGCAGACGCAACTAATGGTGCTAACAATAGCCAACCATCTGCCAATACTGCAGGCGGTCAACCTCCAGTCGATCCGATGGCTCCACTCTTTCCAGTAGGGAAAAGCAGTGATCCTCGTGACGATGAATGTCTCTCCATCTTCTCCGATGAAGAAACCAAGGCAAAACATGCAGCACTGATCAATCATAGTATTGCTCCCAATAATCTGACGTTCAATACTCAAAGAATGTCAGAACTGGTAGCGTCGTCATACTCACTGACATACGCTGAGAAGATCTATTTCTTGGATATCGCGATTAGCAAAATCTCTCAAGAACAAGTTGATCAGCTTCTCCAAGTATTTGAAAACGAACAAGAGCGCTTTGCCAAGCTTCATCAGGAACACAACCAAAAGATGGCTGATATTCAAAAGAAGTATGAAGACAATGCCAAGGTCGCTACCGACCCAGCTCTGATGAAACAAAAAGAAGCTGCCAAGGAACAAGATTTGTCTCAAGTACAAAATATTCTCGATAACCTTGATTAATCCAAGGTAGATCGTTACAATCCACCCGATTTGATTTCACTGTCCTATGTCAAAAATATTTACATTCTTACAACGCAACGTCAAAGATCCTGCACGCCCAGTCATTGTTCCTGGAGATACTATCAAAGTTCACCAGAAAATTGTGGAAGGAAAGAAGGAACGTATCCAGATTTATGAAGGTGTCGTGATCGCAAAGCACAACAAGAGCCCTCTACAAGCTACTATTACTGTTCGCAAAATCGCTTCCGGCGTTGGTGTCGAACGTATCTTCCCACTGACTTCTAGTACTATCGACAAGATCGAAGTCGTCAAGCATGCTCGTGTTCGTCGTGCAAAACTGTATTATATTCGCCAGCTCAATGGTCGTGCTGCTCGCTTAAAAGAAGTAGTAGTGCACCAGGCTTAATTGCCTCTTAGATGTGGAGAACCCTGTGGCGTGAATTTGATTGGTGGTTGTTTTATAGCGCAGTTGTCTTAAGTTTGTTTGGTCTAGTAGTACTAGTTGGGCATGAAGCTAGTACTACTTTTCTTAGTAGCATAGCTGCCAAACAAATCTTTTTTTTGGTATTGGCGATTTTGGCTGCATGGTTTACTTCGTTCGCTGACTACCGTAGCTGGCGCACGCCCGCCTATAC
>JAGNZB010000018.1 GCA_017984655.1 Candidatus Altimarinota bacterium | reverse complement strand
GAGTGCAGTTCTCCCCTGGAGGAGGTGGTGGTGCTCCTTGACCGACTACAAAGTTGTTGATGGTGTTATTGCCACCACTCATTTGGAGATAGGAAGTATTGCCTACGACACGAGGCTGACAGGTCTGAGTGGTACCAAAACTAAAGAAACAAGGGTTGATCAGGTAGAGAATGAATCCACTCGTACCAAGCAGTACAATACCGCCCAAAATATTGATGATGCGTTCTTTGGCCTGCTTGACGCCCTCACCCCCACCTCCGGCCATGATTTGAATGCCGGAGACGATCAGCATCAGCAAAGCCAGGGTGCCAGCTAGTCCTGAAGCGTAAATAAACAGTACGCGAGTATAGTTGAGCACATAACCAGAGCCAGCTCCACTGATAGTATTGCTGCCATTGATAGCTACTTCTAGTGGAATAGAGCCGGATGGAACGACCACATTGCTTGAAGTGCCAGCAGCACCTGGAGTACCTGGGGTAGCACCATTGGCGTTCTGACTTGGTACGGTGTTGGTATTGGCGACAGTTTGGGGATTGGGTTGGTCTGAATATACAATATTGAGCAGGGTTTGCATGCCCTTGCCTACTGCGTTGACATGATCTACCCCGGTAGCAAAAAGGCTATACCATGGTTTGCTGGTGCTCTTGGTACAGGGACGAAGTGGTGTGGCCCAGAGTGTGAAAAAGTGAGTTTCAGCTGGAGTAACTACATTGTCGACATTATCACCGGCGGTGTTCCCTGGCTTATGGAGGTTGTTTGCTCTCGGTGGGTCTTTGAAGATCGCAGGATCACAGGTTGCTAGTGCTTGCCAGTCGCCGGGTACGTCATTGTGATATCCTCCTTGCTCGGCACCCCCATTAAAGCTGGCACTATCATAGGCCATGTCAGCTGCGTACAGTAAGATGGTGCTATTGGGGAAAGCACCAACAATTGCAGGGTAGACTGATGAACAACCATCAAATACACCGACTGCGATCGGATTTAGACTGCGCAAACCTACTAAATCATTGCCACAAACTGCGCCAGAGTGGCCCGCAATAATGCTGTCGTTGCTAAGCTGAATTCCTAGACTGGTTGTCCTGCTGTCTGCATTGATAGCAGCCTGGACGGCTTGTTTGAGGCCTGGACCATCAATGCCCCCCCAACTTATTCCTCCTCCCACACTATTAGCTGGCACTACAAAGATCATTCCAGGGACACGAGGATTACGGAGGGCTGTCTCTATTGCTCTTTGGAAGCCACCATTGCCGGTTTCTGGTGGTCTTGTAGTAGTACTGCCAGGTTCGCCACTCTTGATATAGTATTTGCTGATATCATCAGGTCTACCATTATTACCATGGAGCATCACGGACATCGGATATGATCCTTGGCACTGTGCTTCTTTTGGGATGTAGATAATTGCTTTGTTGGGGATGTAGCCAGCGTTGGCTACAGGTACATAATTGAAGCGTAGGAATAGTGTCTCACCGCCACCGCTACAGCGACTACTAGCTGTGGGATTCGTCTGTGCTCCGGCAGTCTCTGGGCCAGCTACAAAGAGGCCTGTACTGAGAAGGAGCGTACTGACTACAATACTGAAAAAAAATCGCTTCATAAAAATTTATCAGACAGAAGAGGATACCTAATCCTATGACGGATTTACAATAGCGAATCTTCACTTTTTCTGCTAATCTGATCTCCACCTTGATAGCAAGAATGGTCCTTGGATCATTGACAAGATTATCAATGTATTGTATAAAATACTGTCATTTACTAAAGATTATTTATGTCTTTGCAGCCCTCCCCAAAACTCGATGCACACTTGGATACTTCAGCCGGAGATTCCAGTCGTGCAATTACCGTAGCAACTCGCAGTGGTGTTCGTGAGGGCGTAGTCAGTCCTTCAGTGGCAAGTAGAGTCCTCGCTGCTCCATCCGTATTGAGCTCTGAAGCTATGGCTAGAATCGAGGCCTTGGTTAGAAGTGCGGTGCCACCAGCAATGCTTACGACAATGGTTTCGCTCTATGTTGCTGGATGTGGTGTAGATCCCGGAGAGCATGCTGTGACCACTCCTAGTCTTCATCTACCTAGCCTGTCTTTGCCTTCGGTGAGTGATATTCTTAGCTCACGATATTTCTGGTACTTCCTAGTGGCAATGGGTGTAGTCGTGGTGCTGAAAGGCCTGAGGATCGTGCCTGCCGGTTCGTCTGCGATTGTGTTTAATAAGCTCACTGGTAGCACAAGAGATGCTCATGCCGGATTGAGATTCCTTATTCCTTGGGTCGATGAGTTTATTGATCCGGATAGTGAAGGAGGCCGAAACTTTTTTATTCCTCGTGCTCCATTTGTGCAGCAATCATTGGTAATAAGAGACGTTAATATTGCTCTCCTAGACAAAAACACGGTCACCTATGGTTTAGTTATTACTCGTCTTTCCAATGCTGAACAGTACAATAGTCTCGGTAAGACTGAGGCTGCTCGTACTGCAGCAGTAAGAACACGTGTTGAGGCGGCTGTCCGCGCTGTCTTGTCAGCGAGAGCTGCATTATTGATGTCACCACCAACAACAACCGCAGTTCCTACTTCTGCTGCTTTTGTGGCCAGTATTCGTGGGGATTTGGTTCAGATTGCTGCTGATGTAAATGCACACCATCTGATTAAAGAGCTTGTTGGTATGGGAGCTGGTGTGCTTGTTACCGATCTAGATATTAATGAACCTGATGCCCTAGTAGCTGCTCGTACACGAGTTGCAGTTTCTGATCAAGACAAAATTACAGCAGCAAACGAAGGAGAGTCAGCAAGACTCCGCACTAAGGGACCGCTTGATGCTCAGACAGCTGCCGTAAATGCGGTTGTTGGTGATGGTCTGACTCGAGCTGTTGCCGCAGGTGCAGTTTTTGGTGGTTCTGGTGGTGTCCAAGCTGTCCAAGGTGTTGCTGCCGCTCAACAAAGTACCGCAGTCGCTGGTGCTGCCAATGCCGTCGCTGCTGCCGCACCTGCAGTCGCTGGTGCAGCAACTAATGTGGGTAATGCAGCCGGTAGAGCTTTTCCATAATATCCATTTTTTGCCTAACATCTGTTTATGAGTAATATGTTTAACTTCAGCGGTCCATCAGCAGCTCCATCAGCCCCTCCAGCGGCAGCCCCTAGCCCTCCTTCACGTAGTGCTTGGGAGACTCTCAAGTGTAAGGTGTCTGGTATCTCCAGCTCTACTCGTTCCAAGCTTGCTTGGGCTCTTGGTTTGGGAGTAGTGGGTACTGCAGCCTGGTATGGGGCGCATACGCATACTGCTCATGTAGCAAAAAGAAAGGTGGAGAGTTATTTTGTGACCAGTCCAATTGATAATGCCACCTCAAGTACACCACCACCACGTCCAAGTGGTGATATCGCTGCCAATAATGCTAGCCGACTTGCGGGAGCTGCTGCTCATGACTTAGCCAATGCGAGTTGGGAAGCAATTCGTCTCTATCGCGTCGCTCATCCTACTGCGACAGAAACTGAGATCAAAGCTGCTTTGCCATCTGTGTATGCTGACTTGCGCCGTCATAGTGAAGAGGCTTTGGCTCAATGGACAGTTGCTTTGCAAAAACCGAATACCACTCAATGGTCAGTGTTTATCGAAGG
Source organism: Candidatus Altimarinota bacterium (assembly GCA_017984655.1). Taxonomy (GTDB): domain Bacteria; phylum Patescibacteriota; class Gracilibacteria; order RBG-16-42-10; family RBG-16-42-10; genus JAGNZB01. The sequence continues at coordinate 13,361 of JAGNZB010000018.1, read as the reverse complement.
ACAGCCAGATCAATTTAGATACAATGGCTTTAGTGCTAGCTGGGGATACAATATCGCGCATGATATCTATCGCGGTCGAAACAATCGTCCTGAAGCAGCTATGGTCTTTCATAATACAATGGCTTTGCCGGGTATTTGTGCATCGAATCAGCTCTGTACGGTTCCTGGACGTGCCGCTACTGCTGATCAAGCAGAAGTGCCTGCAGCACCAGGCTTGCTAGCTCATGCTCATGCTCAAGGTTTCGCTCGATTTGATATTGCTAGACCAAGCACCCTTGTCGATGGGGTGACCTATCTGGCAGTACCTGGTGCTAGTCTCGCTGATTATCCACCAACTGCAGTCTTTACTACCAATGAGCTCAGAGCTTTTCGGATGCTTTGCCCTCAGGAGCCTGAGACGGTCTTGCCACCACTGGCTACTTTAGTACCGGTACAGAACTAGGTATTTTTCTTCGTCGAACATATTTGCGGATCTCATGAGCGACAATCATGACTACCGCACCAAGTAGAGCGTAGAGCCAATCTTCAAACTGGAGGTTGGCTGTTCGCACATAGTATTGAATAGCTGGTGTGTAGATTACGATAGCCATCAGTCCGAGTGAGAATGCGATTGAGCCCAGGAGTTTGGGATTGCTCCAAAAGTAGCGATGGAAGAGGGATTCTGTCTCGTGACGACGGGACAAGATATTGGCGAACTGTCCCATCATCAACGTGACATACGTGATTGTCAGGGCCCGTCGGTAGAAAGGATTATCTTCGCTGAGAATAGTACCAGCTTGAAAACCCTGTCGATCGAGGAACCAAACAAAGTTGATCACTGCCATTCCTCCCATGAACACTGCAGCGTAAGCAATATCCAAGAGATTTTTGATCGTCAGAAAATGATGACTCAAAACTCTGGGTGGCTTCTTCATCATGTCATCTGGTGCTGGGTCAAATGTCAGGGCCATCAGTGGGAGGATCTCACCGACCAAATCTACTAAGAGAATCTGAATGGCTAGGATTGATGCTGGAAAGCCAATTAGAGCAAGGAGGGGAGTACAGAGCACCACGAATAATTCCCCACCATTACTACTCAGGGTAGAAAAGAGTGTTTTGCGTAAATTAGCAAAAATAGTGCGACCTTCTTTGATCGCGGTGACCAAAGTGATGTAGCTGTCGTCGGTGAGGACGATCTCAGCTGCTTCCTTGGCGACTTCAGTCCCGATCTTACCCATCGCCACACCAATGTCAGCTTGTTTGAGAGCCGGTGCATCGTTGACGCCATCTCCAGTGACTGCGACGACATAGCCCGAGAGCTTGAGTAGCTTTACAATTCTAAGCTTGTCCTCTGGGCTCGTGCGAGCGAATACTAGAGCTTGATTGGCATCCATTTTCTTTTGCAGGTCTGCATCTGAGATCGAGCTCAGTGTGTCACCTTCAATTACGGTGAGGTGGTCAGCATCAGCTGCCATGCCAATTCGCAAGGCAATAGCACGGGCGGTGTCTGACTGGTCTCCGGTGATCATGAATGTGCGGAGATGCGCAGCTTGTGCTGCTTGGATCGCTTGCTCGACCCCTTCACGTGGAGGGTCCATCATAGCGACTAGACCAATGAAGTGGAGATTCTGTTCTACTGCATCAATGCTGTCATCACCATCAATACTGATTGGTTTACTTGCCAGGGCTAGCACCCGCAGACTTTGTGATGCGTACTGGGTAGAAGCCGCCATAATGGTAGCTTTTTCACTGTCAGTCAGTTGGCAGTGGGCCAAGACGCTCACTGGTGAGCCCTTGAGGAAGAGTGTCCCTTCTTGGTCACCAGCTTTGGCGAGACGAAGAGAGCTCATCATCTTGCGTACTGAATCAAAAGGATGTTGTTTGTGTTCGATCCATTCAGTTCTAAGTGTCATTATATCAATGCCAGCTTTGGCTGCTAGTGTCATCATCGCTGCTTCGGTTGGGTCACCAATAGCGTACCAATCTTGGTGTTTGCTATCTGGTGGTGCGATAGTAGCTGTAGATGCCAAGACGCCGATACGGAAGAGCTGATCTGGTAGCTCGGTTCTATTGGCGATGTCGCCGACTGGTTGGTAGCCGAGACCTGACACCGGATAATCTTTGCCTTGGTACCAGATATGCTGCACTGTCATTTCATTGGTGGTGATGGTGCCTGTTTTGTCAGAACAAATCACATTGGTAGCTCCGAGTGTCTCGACTGAGTAGAGTTGTTTGACAATTGCTTTCTTCTGTCCCAGTCGACTAGCTCCCAGAGAAAGAATGACGGAGAGCTGGGCAGGTAGTCCTTGTGGCACCAAAGCAGCAGCAATACCAAGGGCTGCCAGTAAGCTTGCTTGAAAGGGGGAGGCTTGCAAATAGTTGATCATAAACACCACACCGGCCAGCACGATCGCCATCATGGTTAGGCGGGTAGCAATGCTGGCGATTTCTTTTTCTAATGGTGTCGGTCCATTATTGACTGCTTGAGTGACATTGGCGATCTTACCGATTTCGGTATTCATGCCGGTAGCATAGACAATACCAACTCCATTCCCTCGAGCCACGGTGGTACCGAGGTAGAGCTGGTTGTCTTGTCTGCTGAGCGGCACCATTTGGTTTAGTCCATGGAGAAATTTACTTTTGGGATTGGACTCACCAGTCAGGGCAAAGTCATTGGTGGCGATGTTGTTCATGGTGATCAGCCTTAGGTCGGCAGGCACAGCGTCACCCTCCTCGAGAATGACAATATCTCCAGGAACAAGCTGCTCAGCAGCGATCTCCACGCGCTTCCCACTCCGCAACACTTTGGCTTCTGCAGTCAAGAATGACTGGAGCGATTTGATAATGTTTTCCGCTTTGTATTCTTGAATAAAACCAATCACAGCATTGATCAGCACGATACTATAAAGAATGATCACATCCCGCATGCTACCGAGCAAAAATGCCAATCCTCCCGCTGCCAACATCAAGATAATCATCGGATCAGCAAACTGTCGCAACGCTTTGTACCAGAGCGGTACAGCATTGATTTTCTGGAGCCGATTGAGCCCATGGATCAAGAGCCGCTTCGCTGCCTCACTCTCATTGAGCCCTTGCGGAGTAGACTCCAAGATCGAAATACTTTGCTCAGAAGAAAGCTGATAGAAGCTGGGCATGACAGTTTATATGTAATTTTGGTATTTGAAGAAACTTCCACTCAGTATACTTGGAATTGGGGAGAGAGTCTAAAAGAATTACAAATTATAAATTACAAATTACAAATGGGGGGCGGAGGGGAAGGGTGGCAATCAATAATGTAGAGCTACATTCTGAGCCATCCCCCAATTTATAATTTATAATTTGTAATCTGTAATTGCATTTTCCCCTTTCCTTCTTTACACTCTTCTCTCCCCGCTACCATTGCATGTCGGTGGGAAATGTTTTACAATGATATGATTTGTTTATATACATGAATCGACTACCCCGCTTCCTCCAATTCCTGCACGCACGAAAAGTCTTGTTGGCTTTTGTCGCTTTGGTGACAGTGTTTTCGCAGAGTGTATCACCAGTACTGGCGGAAGATAATGAGACGTATAGCACTATCACCGTACCTGAAAGTGCGAATAGTGCCTTGTGGGGTTTGGGGACTCCTGAGCCTAATGGTATTTATAAAATTGCAAAAGAGTGTGTCACGCAAGTAAGAACTAGCCGCGGACTCATCAGTGGCAGCGATATCAATATTGGTGCCAGTTCTTACAGTGATATTTTGGGGGATCTGGTGAGTTGTCTTACTACCAAGGCAGCAACCTTGACAGCAGCTCGACCAAAACAATTCCTTCAGGAAGTGATCATTCCGACATTGGATGAGCTGCGTGTTGCACCAGTTACTGATGATAGGAACTATACACCTGGTAGCTTGCGCCTTGCGGATCGGGATATATTGAAAAGATTCTTTGTTGGTAAAGGATCCCTTGAATTTGGGGTAAGCAATGGGCTCTCACCTTTTAGTCAGTCTGCTGCTTTGTACGCCAAGTTAGTTGAGTATGGTCCAGGTAACAACGATATAATTGGGCATTACCTCTATACGCTTGCTACTAATTATGGTCCTACTGATGAGTCAGATAATCTGTTAACTACTCAGCGAGAGCTAGCGCCTGGTTTGATTAGCGCTAGCAAAGAAGATAGCGTCTATGGTTCTGATGGGGGATATGCCAACTGGATTACTGCTTATCCACTGGCAGCCTATGAGGCTCGTGTCTTGAGTAAGATCACTGCTACAGGGAGTGTGACCGCTGGTAATCTCTGGGTCAGTAAATTTGGCTGGCATGCATTTGATCAGCTCAAAACATATATTATTGATGCCGGTACGATGCGGCAAAATAATATCTCTATTGCTGGTTGGTTCCAGTTTGCATTGCGTTCACATGAGCCGAATTATTCTGGGGCTCCTGATCACTCTCCCAACCTTAATCCAACCGGACCGACTTTAGGTTTGGTGCCAGAGTGGCAGCAAAGAATGATGGATGAGTTTTCTGCTGCCGCCACTGAGTCTCTCCGTGATGGAACTCGAGGGATTATTCGTATCGATCTCACTCACTCCGATGATGGTCTAGCTCGTCTTACCAATGCTTGTGATCCTGGTACTTGGAATGACACGATAGAGGGCGCAGAGCTACCAGTTTATATCGCTTGTCTAGAGTGGGAAAAAGAATATCTTAATAATAGCGGTACCAATCGTAGACATAAGATCCTATATGGTGCAAATGACGACACATTTTTTTCTCAAGTGAGTGAAGCAGGTGTGCCAGTTTTGAAAATTAAGCGCCACCCTGATGTGACTAGAGCGATTGAGACATTGATTGCTCAAGCTCGTAGTTGTCTGAGTGATCCTGCTGGCGCCAACCTGACTACTGGCGCTCGTTGTAGTGTGGATAGCGAAGACCAAGGCAATGCGGCAGGTAGTGGGGCTGGTATTACAGCAGCACAAGATCATGCACGGGTTATCGGTGAACCTGAAGAAAATCCTATTCTCAATGCTGTTTTGGGTATCTTGAACTTGATTCTTGGCTTGGTAATTCATTTCTTGCTCTGGTTGACGGCGTTTATCATGAGCTTCTTCCAGTCAGTGTTGAGCTATGCTGGTTTTACGACGACACCATTTGTGGTGACGATGTGGAAGGCGATTCGTGACTTCGTCAATTTGTTCTTTATCCTCGCTCTGCTAGCGATTGCGGTTGCCAATATCGTCCAGTATCAGATTAATAATTATGCGGTCAAGACTATCTTGCCCAAACTGATCGTGGTGGTGATTGCCGTCAACTTCTCTCGTCTCTTCGTCGGATTGGTAATCGATGCTGGTAATGTCGTCGAGGCTGGTGTCTATCAGATCGCTGGGATGGGACCTCATGGAGGCGGTACGACGGTAGCTTGTACCCAAAATAGTACTGCTCGATTCTCGATCCCCAATGATATCAAGCAGGGGAGTGTGCTCTGTCGGCTTGCTTCTGGTTTGCGATTTGAGCAGCTGCAGCAGTATCAACAATATTCTCCTGGCGACACAGCAGCACGTAGTACACCCACTTTGCTCTCGCTATTCTTCATCAATGTCGTCATCGTCTTGATCGTTTTGATGATGCTCTTTGGTTTCTTGGCGCTAGCACTGACATTTACTATCCGTATCGTCGTGCTCTGGGCCCTAGCCATCACATCGCCAATCTATGTGATCAGCAAGATCGCTCCAGTCGGCGGTAGTGTCGCTGGTGAATGGCAATCCAAGTTCTTCAAATATGCATTCATGCATATCAAGACCGCTTTCTTCTTGGTGCTAGCAGTATTGTCAGCTGAAAATGTCGGCTCACAACTCTTCGCCAATCTCCAAGGTACTAGTCCTGGGGTGGCAGGTGGTAGCCTGATCCCAGCTGGCTTTAGTTCATTGGCAGATTATCTCCAGGTAGTATTCGTGATCGCCATGGTCTACGCGGCTGCTTTCGCCTCTGCCAAGGGTGACTACGCCAACGGTATTATCGACAAGATCGCAGCACAAGGTTCTCCATCCACATTGTTTGGATACGCCAAGAAGGGACTTGGTTTTGGTTTGGGCGTTGGATATGGTGCCACACAGATGCTAGGTAATCGTCTGCAAGCTACTTCTGGTAATCGTCTAGATAAACGTATAGCTCGAGGATTGGGCTGGTTAGTTGCTTCTCCTTCAAATGTTACTGATGCTGCCAAAGGTATTTATACAGATTTTAAACAGCAAGCTGAAGATAGGAAAAAGCGCTTCGGTTTGAATCGGGCTGTTCAAATTACTAAATTAAATGGATTTGGTAGAAATCAAACATCTGAGCGTTTTGCTGGTCAACTTGCAAATGCTGAGAACGCGCTTGTGAAGACAGACAAAGAGGATATGAATTTGCGTATGAGTGTGAAGAATATTAATCAAATACGTATTGATGCCATGAAGTCAGGTGATAGATTGCGTGCTCGAGCCGCTACAGAGGCTTTGGCTGAGAGCGGCAACCTCAAGTTGGACGATGTTGTGGGTGATAATAGTAAAAACAAAAATGGTTCGTTGCGTACTATTCGTGAATTTCTACTTGACGAAGAGCGTAGACATTCTAGTCGTGAACAAGCAGAAAATTTAGTTGAACGTCTAGAAAATACGAACGCTAGTAAGATTAACCAAGTCTACGAGTCGGCTAAAGGTTTTGTAGCCAGAACTGGTGATAAGAATCGTATCAACGAACGTGTTACGAGTGCTAGTGCTGATGGAGACCAAACTATGTTGACTGGATTGTTGACTGCTATCAATGCTGAGGGGCGTGTTAAAGATAACGCTACTGGGTTAGAGGGGCCTGGTCTAGCTCTTGCTCGTATGTTACAGATGCTCCGTGATGATGGGGTGAATAAGCCTGCACTTGCTTTGGACGCTGATGCACGTCGCCACTTTACAAGGTTTGTAGCTAAAGATGGTATTGGTGCTTATGGTGCGCAATTTGGAGATGAAAAAACGCAGAAGGAATTCTTAGATCTGTTATTAGAAGCTACTGCTGAAGTTGATAGTTCGCTTAGTGGTTATGCGAATTACAATGATCTTCAAAGGAAAGCTAATGCTGAAACATTTAAAGCGGCTACAGAAAAAATGGGCCAATTAGCTGCTGCAGGTAAACTCGGTAATAAGCTTTTGCGTGATGGGCCAAAAGGTAATGCTCTTGCTGATCGTATTGCCAGTATGCGTAACTCAGCGTTTGGTACTTCTATCACTTTGAATGGTGATGATGGTGCCGCTGGTGGGCAGGTGCAAGAACTTGATACATCAAGTATTGCTGCCGCGTTTGAAATGGATATTAATGGTAGATTTTCACAAGCTGGTATTGGTCCAAGAAAGATTCAGGATAACTTTATGAAAAGCTTGATCGTGAATGCTGGTCGTAACAAATCCCATGCTGATCGCCGTGATGCGGTTCTAGCAAATATAAAACCAGCAATAACTACTGCTGGTCAAGAAGCTACTATGAGAGCATTCTTGGCTGAGCTGGAGAAGAATGCTCGTGCGGACGAAGCTGCTGCGATTACTACTCATGGTCCAGGTTCTCCACAAGCGATTGCTGCTACAGATAACAGAGTAAAAGTTGCCGCTGGTGTTGCGGATGCACTAACTAAACTTTTCTAGAGCCCTGAATATGATTGTCATTTCTTTTATCTGGGACCGTATTCAAGACATATTGTGGGCAGTGATGGAGTTGGTTAGACGACTCGGGCAACTACTATAAATTAGGAATTGGTAATTACTAATTTGGCTCAGGGGATTCGGCATTCCCTCTCTTCCGTCATCCTGAACGCAGTGAAGGATCCTGCCGAGTATCTCGGTTCCCACTTTCTCCACCACACTCAGTTTATTTTCACCTTTACCTTCACTTTCACCTTTAAAAAGAGCCTTAGACCACAATCCAAATCAGCCTCAAGAACAACAGTACCATTCTTGACATGATCATATTATTGTCTCAGATACAAACGGATTCTTAAAGGGAAAAGTAAAAGGAAAGGTAAAAAGCTCCATCAATTACTCATTCCTAATTGCCAATTACTAATTGGCCACATTGGTTTTCTTCGCAATCGTCCCTTGTTGTGCTATAATTACCTGACGTATTTTAAATTCCCCTCGTCACATGGCTCAATTCAAAGTTCCACAAGACGTCCAGCGTGCTGATACCATAGTCGGTCCATTGACCATGGTACAGCTTATCATAGCCATTGCTGGTGGGGGCCTGGCCTATGTGATCTACATTACTTTGCAGTCTCCAGTCAATATCATCATGAGTGTGATCATTGCTGGTATCACGGCTGCTTTTGCCTTGATTCGAGTCCATGATATGCCATTTATGAACTATTTGGCTGCTCTCACGCTCTATCTACTCAAGCCTCGTCTCAGAGTCTGGGAGAAGGGAAGCTCAGATATTCCTTTGGATGAGCGGGTAGTTATGGAGAAGATTGAAGTCCAGAAGCCAATCAAGAAGTCTGGAGATGATCCTCCTCAGAAACAATTCAAGGATCTTCATGAGCTGACCTCAGTGCTCGATACTGCTGGTACCGGTACTGATGATCTTGAAGATGATGACAACCTGGTCCGTCAAGCCTTTGGTGTCGATGATGCCAAACAGCCCCCTAAATAGCCTTTCTTATGCCAGTAAATCAAAGAAAAGGAAATGTCGAAGCTAGTACTCAGACGCATCTCAAGATTGCGGAGATCAAAGATAATACCTTGGTGCTCAAAGACGGTAGTGTCCGTGCAGTCTTGGCGGTGTCTAGTGTCAACTTCGAGCTGTTGTCAGAGCAAGAACAAAATTCGATCATCTACTCCTATCAGAACTTCCTCAATGCGCTTGATTTCCCGATCCAGATTCTGATTCGTTCCAAGCGTCTCGATATCGAAGGTTACCTTACTCGGATGACTGAGCTTGCCAATAATCAACCTGATGCTCGAATCAAACAACAAACATACGATTATATTGATTTCGTTGCCAGCTTCGTTGAGTATTCAGACATCATGGAAAAGGATTTTTATATTGTAGTCTCGCATGAGCCTGATAGAGTGAAGTCGGGCAATTTTATTCAGCGGTTTATGCAGCAGCTCAACCCTGCTGACAATGGTCTGGATTACCGGGTGCGCCAACAAGAATTCTCTGCACTGCGCAAGACCCTCAATCAACGTACCAATGGTGTCATCAATGCCCTTACCGGTGCTGGTATTTATGTGAAGCGTCTCAATACCCATGAATTGATCCAAAACTTCTATGAAGCCTATAATCCCATCACTTCCCAAGGTCAAAAAGTAGAAAACTTACTCAAACTCAATCTTACTGATATTGCCAAGGTCGCTGGCCAAACTGAAAATGACTAATACTCCTTCACCACAATCAGGAATCGTCGCTCAGATCCGAAATTCATTTCGTGCTCTGACTGGTATGCTTGGCGGTAAGAAAGTGAAAACACTAGCTGATGCCAAAAATCAGGTATCAGCTGACGTTGTGGCAACTACTGCGCAAGTAGCGATGACGGCGAAAGAACGGGGGAGTCGCGGCGCCTTGAAAAAGGGCTTTAGCTTGTTTCAGAAGGATAAATCAAAAACTTCAGCAGAAGACCGTTCTACAGAACAGCGTCGTTTGGATGAGGCTCAGAAGCTTTATGAGGCTGGTTTGGCTTCAGTCAAAGACTTGATCGCGCCATCAAGTATGAAGATCGATTATGATAAGCTGATGATCAATGACGTCTATGTACGTACGTTTGTTGTCTTTTCTTATCCTCGTTATCTCGAGACCAACTGGCTCTCACCATTGATCAATTTGGAGGCGACTATGGATATTTCGATGTTCATTTACCCGATTCAGTCAGCTGATATTCTTCGTAGTTTGCAAAGCAAAGTGGGGCAGATGGAGTCTTCGATTCGTATTCAACAAGAACGTGGTCAGGCTCGTGACCCGGCGATTGAAGCTGCTTTGGCGGATGCTGAAGAAATGCGTGACAAGATCGCTACTGGTGTGGAAAAGTTCTTCCAGTTCGGCTTGTACTTCACTATTTACACTACATCTGAAAAACAATTAGCCAACTTGGGTAAGCAACTAGAAGCGATCCTTGGTGGAAAGCTTTTGATTATCAAATCAATTCAAGCTCGTACTGAGCAAGGTTTCAATTCGACCCTTCCTTATGCTACTGATGAGCTCTATGTGGTTCGCAATATGAACACTGAGCCACTATCAAGCTCTTTTCCATTCACATCGTCAGAATTGACATCAGATCAAGGTATTTTGTACGGTATCAATCGCCACAACAATTCATTGATTATCTTTGATCGTTTCTCACTGCCAAATGCCAATGCAGTAGTTTTTGCTACATCCGGTGCTGGTAAATCATACGCGGTCAAACTAGAAATCTTACGTAGTTTGATGCTTGGTACTGATGTTATCGTCATCGACCCTGAGAACGAGTACAAAGGTCTGTGTGATCTAGTCGGTGGTACCTATCTCGATGTCTCACTCAATGCCGATCGACGTATCAATCCTTTTGATCTGCCACTGCCATATGAAGGCAAAGAAGAGCAACCTGGTGACTTGCTACGTACCGCGATTATTACGCTCAAGGGCTTGATGAAGCTGATGCTTGGTGATCTGACTCCTCGTGAAGAAGGTCTGGTCGATCAAGCGCTTTTGGATACCTATGCCCTAAAGGGGATTACGATGGATACCGTCAATCCTGGCCGGATTCCACCACCTACCATGGAGGATCTTCATGATGTCCTTCAGGATACCAAGGGTGGAGAGGATATTGCCCAGCGCCTCAAACAATACACTTCAGGTATTTTTGCCGGTATTTTCAACCGTCCTACCAATGTCGACTTGAAGAGTGGGCTTGTGGTCTTTAGTATTCGTGATTTGGATGAAGTGCTTCGTCCGACAGCAATGTATATTTTGCTGACCTATATCTGGAATGTCGTTCGTAGTAAGCTCAAGCGTCGTATCCTTGTGATCGATGAGGCCTGGACGATGCTTCAGCACGAAGATGCGGCTCGCTTCGTGTATGGTTTGGTCAAGCGCGCTCGTAAGTACTACTTGGGTGTCACTACCATTACGCAAGATGTAGGCGACTTTATTGGTCAGGAATTTGGTAAATCAATTATTACCAACTCAGCAATGCAGATTCTGCTCAAACAAGCACCATCAGCAATGCCAGGATTGACCAAGATCTTCAACCTCACAGAAGGAGAGCAGTATTACTTGCTCAATTCTGTGCAAGGAGAAGGTATCTTCTTTGCTGGCCGAAAGCATGTCGCTATTCAAATTATCGCTTCAGCGGCAGAGCATCGGGTGATCACTACCAACCCAGAGGAAGTACTCCAGATCCGCGCCCAAGCTGAGAAGTTTGACGCTAAATAAGCATCGGTATGGCTGAACCAGCATCAAAAATTCCAAACGATTCTACTCCCGGTGATCAATCAGGGACTAGTGAGCCACATTCACAAGTGATTTTTAGTGCGGGTAGTAATGCAACACCCGCAAATGATGATAAAAGTGATCCTTGGGCCAATGGTACTCCTCCCGTTGACGGTGTCTCTGTCGATCAGTGGGGTAATACAGTCTATACTCAGACTGATCAGCAAAATCAAGAGTTCAATACTTCGTCACAGTCCACCACTACTCTACCGTCGGCCACCTCTAGTCCAGCAGGGAATGTTGGTACTACTGGTCCACAAGGATCCGTAGGGGATTGGGGCAATAATGGCTCTAGTAATCAAGTGGGCGACTGGGGCAATAGTCCTGTCGGCAATATTTTGGGAGGTGATGCTAGTACTGCCAATGATAATGCTACTAGCGAAGCTGGTGAGGCTGATACTGGTAATGATGGTGCAGTTGATGGCTGGAATGAGGGATCCTCAGCTGAAGCTCCGCAACCTGAAGATGAAAAAACGGTAGAAGATGAACAGGAGCAACCCCCAGCTGAAGAAGAGCCGAAGCAAGAAGCAGCTGAGGCTGCAGCCACTGAAGGTGCTGCGAAGGATGCTGAGAATGCTACTCAAGAAAATAGTGCTGCGCCAGCTACAGAAGAAGCAGCGACGGATAGTAAAAAGAATGCGACACCGACAGGAGCCAATGCTACGGAACCCAGTCCAGAGACGCCAGTTCCCGCTAGTGGTGATCAGGCTCCGCAGTCAGCAGCTGAAGGGCCTGCAACACCTTCTCAACCTGCTCCTGCAGCAGTTACAGAACCGGCATCACCTGCTCCGGGGACTCAACCTGCTCCACCAGCCGGTAATCTTGGTGCGGCGTCCAGTTCGGGGGGACCATCCGCTCCAGGGGGTACTGTCAATCCCAGTCAGTCTTGGCGCCAACGAATGGCCAATCGAGGTATTAGTGGCCTTGATCGAGCAGGTAAGGGGCTCAATAACCTTGCTGACCGAGGTGAAGAGCGTCTCAACAAAGGCAAGAAAGAAGATGCCAAGGATAGTGCTCCAAGCAAAGCTCCAGCCGCATCCAGTGGTAAGTCAGCGGCAAAGCAGAGTGATGATCCGATGATGCAAGGGCCTAATCTCAGCAAGGCCAAGGGAGATTCCATGCTCGGGAAAGCTAATATCAAGCGTCAACTAGCTGAGCAAAGTGCTCAAAAGGTGACTGCTGTTGCTGGTAAAATGGGTGCTAGTAAAAAGACTCAGCAATATATCAATGTCAATTTAATTGCTGGTATCAACTTAGTGTTTTTGATCATTGAGTTGTTATTGATTGAAACTATCATTGGTGGCTTGATCTTTGTTGTTCACTTGATCGCTTTTACGATCTGGTTGGTGACAAAGGAGCGCTGGAAGCGAGCTTGGTTGGGCGCAGTAGCACTTTTTGCTCTACCAGTAATCAGTGTGATGGCGGTGATTGGTACTTTTGTGAGTTTTCTTCTGTTATTCGCTGTTATTGGTTGTCAGCACTCCGAAGGTGTTCTTCCTTTCGGAATCCCTGTCGGTTGGTTGACGACTAGAATTAGTGCTTTTGGTACCAACTGGGGAGCCCTTTCTCAGATCTGTGATGTAATTAATGTTCGCAGTACTGGCGTAGGCACTACTGCTGCTGGTACTACACCTGGGCAAGGAGCATCTTCGTCTGTGACTAGGGCAATGACTTTGGCATCAGGTGATGTGGTTTTGATTGATGATGTGACGGCATCTCCCCCGATTATTGCTGGAACAGAACTAAGAAGGCCTCCTCAAGTTCCAGGGACACTGACGAACCAGGTCAATGCTGCAGGCTATACTAGTCCTGCTCAATGTCTCCTCGGAGATCTACCCTATTGTGAGTCAGTTCGGATGCAGAGAGTGGTACTCGATGATGGTAGGGAACGGAATGTGGCCTTTCCAGCACATCAGA
>JAGNZB010000087.1 GCA_017984655.1 Candidatus Altimarinota bacterium | reverse complement strand
ATCGCTTCTTTTTGATCCACGATAGTATCATTTCTGTCTGCAAGTTCAGTGCCTACTCTAGTTGTAATATCTGACTGTTGTTGAGGCTCTGTTAATACGGCTAATGTCTCGTGGATTTTTTGAGCTGCATCTACAAAGCGATCATGGACAATGTTTTCGTGGCCTTCTTTGCGTAAGAGTTCAACTTGTGTGCGACAAATATCGCGCATCTCTGAGCTGGTCATAGTGCTTAAGTCTGCCATTTTGGTGGCTAGCATGTCTTGGATCTGTGTTTCCAGAGAACCATCAGCAATCATTTTGACCAACTGGTGTCTTTGGTTTGGACTGATTTGTCCTGATGTGCCAGTGGGATCTCGAAACAGCTCTTCTTTCCCTGAAAGAAGAAATTGGACTATGCGATTCTGGTAGAAGCCATTAGGCACAGCAACTTGTACTTCTTTACTAGTCTCTTTAGGCTCAAAACGCTCTAAGGGGGGTGGCATAAATACGTTGGTTTCTTACTATTATACACTATTTCAACCGTCTTAAGGAGCAGCGTTGCACATCTATCTGCCCTGATGTGCAACTATTTCTGATATTAGGGTGTTTTTGTTCTAGAAAACTATGCTATACTCATATGAAATCTCAACACCTTATGAATACACCTTCCCCACAACCAAGTCGTGAAATCGTCCGTGCTACTGAGCATTCATTGGCAATGCGTCCTAATACTGATGTTGCTAGCATCAATCCTCAGGCATTGGCGATGACTCGTGAGGCAATGCGCTCACTGTTGGTACCAAATACCAATGCTACTCGTGAACAAGTAAAGGCGGCTTTGGCTACTCCCGAGGATCGTGGTTTTGAGGAATTGGCGGCTGCTCTGAATATTCAAAATGTATTATTGGCCCACTTGGCTACTGCTCCTAGAGCTCATGGACAGATCACTGGTGGAGAAATGACTATTACTAGAAAAGAAAAGGGTGTTCTAAAGGTATTTGTCACTACTGACCGTGGTAATGAGCACTATACTATTGATGCCGAGGGGCAAACTTCTGGGATGCGAAGCAACCGCGACCAGGCATTGGCTGGTGAGGGAACTTGGTTGACTGCAGCGGATCTCAATCGTCATTTGCGGACTTTCAAAGCCAACGTTGCTAACTAAGCTGCAGGGTTATTGACCAAGCACATTAGCCATCAGAAAGGCAACCGTAAGCGGGCCGACTCCTCCAGGTACTGGAGTGATGAAGCTCGCTTTTTTTGATACCTCTTCATAATTGAGGTCTCCAGAGATGATTTCTTTCTCACCGTCTTTTATGCGATTGATACCGACATCGATTGCAATCACTCCTGGCTGCACCATGTCACCACTGACGAGATTGATTTTGCCGACAGCACTAATCAAAATATCTGCTTGACGGGTCAGAGTTGGTAAATCCTGGGTGTGGATGTGGGTGACTGTGACTGTACAGTTCTCAGCAAGCAACAGATCAACTAGGGGCTTTCCTACTAGGGCGGAGTAACCAATAATCACTGCATGTTTACCTGTGAGTACTGTCTCTGTACTTTTCAACGCATGCATCACTGCTCTTGCGGTTGCCGGAATAAATGGACTGCCCTGAAGTAAGCCATCGACGTCTTTTTCTAATGGGATCAATGCCAAGAGCTCTTTGGTTGGCAAGCCTTTTGGCAGGGGTATCTGGAGAATAATACCGGTAATCTCTGGACGACTAACAAATGCGACAATCTGCTGACAAACATCATTGATGTCATGCCAGTTGCTAATCAGTAGTTTGAAGAAGGGGATTGCCAGTTTTTGGCACTGTTTTTCCTTGTGGTGAATATAGATTGTGGAAGCAGGATCGTTGCCAATCTGAATGACACCAAGGCTCTTTTGTAGGGAGCCTTGGTGGAGAGAATTCGTAAGTGCTGCTGCTAATGCTTTGCCGTCAATGATTGTAGACATTCGTGGAACTACTACAGTAAGGTGATATTCTTCAACCAAGCAATATAGCGTGCTACTGCTTGGGCCATGAATTTGCGTTGTACTTGCTCATTCTGTGGGAAGTTGTTGCTGCTGACTTCAACTAAGTTGAGAGATCGAGCGTATTCAGCATATTGTCGGAATGATTCATCAGTAATGCCACTGAGGGTGACTGGAAGTGTGACACCAGTAGGTGTGCCGCGATTGAAATACACTCCTGAACCGATCAAGATCTTCACCATCTCAGCGTAGGTGACTGGACGGTTGGGATAGAAGCGGTCACCGACACCAGTGACGATCCCGGCAGCATACGCTTTGCCGATCACTAATGATACTTCTGAATTGTCACGTGGCACATCAGTGAAGTAGCTATTTGGTACTGTTGGTGTTGTATAGCTAATACAGTTGGCGCCGAGTGCCATCTTGGTTAGTTCAAAACGAGTCAAAGTGTTATTTGCTCCGAAGCTGCCATCTGCGTATCCACGAGAGAGTCTCAATGACGCATCACTACCAACTGATGTACTGGTGAGGAAGTTGATATAAGGTGCTTGTGCAAGTGAACCTGGCACATCTGTCAGTGCTAGAGTACTAGCACCACCAATATTCAGACATGTAAGTGGGTCGCTGCTAGGACGAGGTACCATGAGGCCTGTGCTCGTTGGTGTAGGAGTTGGTGACGCAGTACTAGTCGGTGTACTCGTTGCTGTTGGAGTTGGCGATGCTGTGCTAGTGACTGTTGGGAAAATTGTTGGTGATATGGTCGGTGTAATAGTACCGAGTACAAAATGTGAGATGGTGACATTCTCATCGTTCTCGCGGTTGTCATCAAAAGCACTGATGCTATGGAGACCAGTGTAGAGATCGCTACCGAAGCCTGATGGTGAGAAGTTAGCTGAAACTATTGCACTATTGTCATAGGTACCATCGGCAACTGAGCTTGGGATTCTGACGCGATAGTCAAATACCTTTGATGATGCTGCTGAAAGGTGGCCATCAACTGTGAAGGTGACTGTACTAGTGCCACTTGCGACCACTCCTGTACCAAAGACCAGACTGTCATAGGTAAAGCCGCTTGGGAGCACGTCTTTGACCGTGAAATTGTCGAAAGTATAGTCTGCGCTCGTGTTTGACACTGTGATACGATACGTTGCTGTACGCTCACCAGTGCCTATGAATGTAATTGGCGAATCACTCATCAGGATTTTCTCGACACTGAGTGTGGGGATCGTCTCTTGGAGACTCAAGAAAGTAAGCTGGTTAGCGATGGTGAAGTTGAAATTGATATCGCTATTGAGCGTCAGTCCGCCTACTCTTTGGATATTACCTGATAGTACTGTAACACGATATTCAGTTGGAGTGTCATGTGTGAATGCTGTTGAGTAAATATACAGCATGTTCTTGTTTATTGTCGATTCGATCTCGCTTGTCGGTAGTGGATTGCCAGTGGTGACATTGGTGATCGCTACAGCTGCGCTGGCTGATCCTACGAAAGCAACATTACTATCAAACATCACAGCTACTGTTCGCTTCGTATTGGTGATTGCTGGTACGACAACTCTTTCCTGGTCTTGTGGGCTAGTACGAACCACAGCTGGGCTGAAGAGTAGTATGGGCGTAAAGACAATTGCTTGTGCCGGTGCTACTGCACTTAGTAGTACGACTACACAGCTGACTGCTACTAACAGTGAACGACGAAAGGTTGTCATAGGGGGTAAATAAGTAAGTTCAGGCTGAGTATACTGCTGTTTGTCTAGAAAAGCACGAAATAGGCGTCTGGCGATTTAGAGTACTTGAAGGTTCTTCAACCAAACCACATATCTAGCTACTGCTTGAGCCATGAATCGACGAATTACTGGTGCATTCTGGGGGAAGGTATTGTTTTCGATATTGATCAAATCCATTGCTTGAGCATGTTCAGCAAACTGACGGAATGTTTCATCGGTGATGCCATCCAGGCTGCTTGGTTGTGCTGTGACTGGTGCTCCACGGTTGAAGTAGACTCCAGCACCGACCAAGATCTTGACCATCTCACCATAGCTGACGGGTTGATTGGGAAAGAAGCGATCGCCAATACCGTTGACGATACCTAAGCTTTGAGCTTTGCCTATCACCAAGGCTAGTTCAGAATTATCTTGAGGAACATCATTGAAAATACGGTTTGGTGTGGGGGCATTGGTGTAGTCAATACAGTTGGCACCGAGTGCCATCTTGGTGACCTCAAATCTAGTCAGCGTGTTGTTGGTACCATAGCTGCCATCAGTATATCCTTTGCCCAATCTGACAGCAGTATTCTCTACGTAGACGGTACTGGTGAGAAAGTCGATGAAGCGTTTTTCTGTGACCAAGTTGCTAACGTCACTGAGGGTGAGTGATGGAGCTCCATTGACGATCAAACATGGCAAAGGATCGATCGCTGGCTTGAGCAAAGTCGCGCCTGTTTGGGTTCCAGTGTTGTTGGTGGTTTGTGGATCTGACGGTCTTACGCGAGTAAGGACGAGATCCTCATCATCCTCGCGGTTGTCTTCATAATTGGTAATTATTGGCGTAGTGAAGCTCTGAGCACCGAGACCACTGGGGACAAAAGTGCCATAGCCGATGGTGCTACTA
>JAGNZB010000017.1 GCA_017984655.1 Candidatus Altimarinota bacterium | reverse complement strand
GATCATAGGTGTGGCGAGGAAGAATCTCTCGAAGCTGCTCCGCGAGCATGTACTCACCAATCAGTCCCCGACGCTTTGGATTCTGAAACACTTGCTCAAGTCGCTGGAGCTGTCCCGCAAATGACAACACTTGTTGCTGTGATTGCTCAATAGTCACCAACTTCTCAGTCACATTAGCAATCAACTGATTACTATTTCTCAGCTGTTCACTACTAAACTGCACCGATCCATGCACATCATTCTTCATCGACTGCTGCAAATCATGCAGCCGAATAATAAGATAAGCCAAAAGGGCGAGGGTAATGATAATAAGAAAGAGCTCCATAGGGAATTACAAATTATAAATTATAAATTACAAATTGCAGTGGGGGAATTCAGTGGTAGTTTACTGAGATTCGTGGAGAGATACCACTCACCACGAGCACCAAAGGTGCTCGAAGACTAAGACTGAGACGAAGACGAAGGTTCGGATAGGAATGATGATGAGGTAACTCATCGATTGTATTCACAGGCTTACTTTCGTTCTTATTCTAGTTCTCACCCATCCCTTCCGTCTCCTGAACGCAGTGAAGGACCCTGCCGAGGATCTCGGCAGGTAGTCCCCAATCTACAAACCAGCATAGAGCCCCATTTGTAATTTGTAATTTATAATTTGTAATTCCCCCACGTATCATGCACAGTAAAGTTAGTTATCCATTTACTTATGGCTTTTACCATCATTCGATTTGGCAAGGTTCGATCTCAGTTTCTGATGGAGACTGAAGCTCATTATCTCGATCTGCTGACTAAGCTGCGAGTACCATATGAGATTCGGACCTTGAAGAGTACCGAAGAAGCACTAGCTGATACTCAGCTAATTGTCGATAAGTACAAAGATGAACAGAGGGTATTTATACTAACTGAGCGTGGGAAGACATATGACTCACTTGCATTTGCCAAGCTATGGCAAGATCAATGGCAAAGTCACGACCGATACTACTTGATCATAGCCGGCCCCTTCGGCTGGCATTATCCATCACTACCAAAACACTGGAAGCAACTCTCCCTCTCACCCCTGACATTCCCTCACGAGCTAGCCTACATTCTCCTCCTAGAACAACTATTCCGCTCCTACAAAATCAGCCACAACCAACAATATCACTATTAAATTAGTAATTAGAAATTGGTAATGAGGAATTGGGGAGGGCACTTCATTCTCCCCCTGCATGGCCGTCATCCTGAGCAACGCGAAGGATCTTGCCGAGTATCTTGGTTCCCACACTCTCCCACACCCAACCATTAACTTCCCGTTCACTTTCCCCTTTACCTTCCAAGAGAACCATAGTACACAATCAATGTCACCCAAAACCACAATGCATTCCCTGAGCCAAATTACAAATTCCTAATTACCAATTCCTAATTAATCCCCGTGTCCAGCTTCCAAGAAGAAAATCAACTTTGGGCCTCTGGCTTCCAATTCATCGCTGGCATCGACGAAGCCGGACGAGGTCCTCTCGCCGGTCCCGTCACAGTTGCAGCTGTCATTCTTCCTGCTGACTTCAGTTGTGATCTCGTAAATGATTCCAAAGCACTGACTGAAGCCGAGCGAGAGTATTGCTTCCCTATTATTCAGGAACAAGCCCTAGCCTATAGTGTCGTCCACGGCCCTGTGGGGTTGATTGAGAAGGTCAATATTCTCAATGCTACCAAAAGAGCCATGCTGCAGGCAGTAAAGAAGTTAACGATCAAGCCTGACTTTCTGCTGCTCGATGCTGTTAATATTACCTATCCCGGCATCGCTCAGAAGTCGATCATCGGTGGGGACGCGATCAGCAAAAGCATTGCAGCTGCGTCAATTCTCGCCAAGGTGAGCCGAGACCGACTGATGGCCAAGCTCGATAAGCAGTTTCCCCAATACGGCTTTGCCAAACACAAGGGCTATGCTACCGAGCTACACATTAGAACTTTACGACAATTTGGTCCTTGCATGCATCATCGTCTGTCTTTTCTGCGTTTTCTAGACGACGGAAGTACTGACCATACATCTCAAGCAAAGTGACAACCAAGACTGTGATCATTGGTCCGATCACGATACCCATTGCCCCAAAGACACTGACACCTCCAAGTACAGCGAAGAAGATCACGATCGCGGGCAAGTGCGCCTTGTCACTCATGAGATAAGGTCGAAGGAAGTTATCCACAGTACTAACGATCAAGGTTCCCCAGATAATCAACAGAATTGCCTTGAAGTAGCTACCAGCTACCAACAGAATAATTGCAGCCGGTACCCAGATAATCGCTGTGCCGATTGGCAAAAGAGCAAAGAACACTGTTACAAACCCCCAGAAGATTGGACTTGGCAAACCCAAAGCGACAAATCCCAAACCAAGCATCACACCTTGAGCAATAGCAGTAAGAAAGGCTCCTTTGAAGATTGCCTGACTAACATCAGTGAATTTCTGCGTAATAATTAAGCGGTTTTGCTTTGAGAAAGGACTAAATTTATTGATCTCACGGAGCAAGTTGTCAGTATCACGGAGGAGGAAGTAAAACATCAAGATAATGAAGAAAAAGTGAATGACCAAGAGTGACACACTAGCGAGAATCTCAGTACCACTTTGATAAACCCAAAGCGAAATCTTGGTAGCTTGATCAGTGATCGGCCCTTGGATATCAAGGCTTTCGATATTCACATACTGATTAATGTACTTCAGTCCATCCTGAAGCCAAACATACTGATCAAAATCAAATAAGCGGCTGAGCGCTCCGGACTGCACTTGTTCACGAATAAAGTTGTAAGTAGCAAGAGATTCAGCAGTCAGTGATGTCACCAGAAATGTTGTCGGTACAGCTACAATAAAAATAAAGATCAAAGTACAAACAGTAGCACTGAGGTTACTCTTACCCGCAAATCGATTGCGCAAATAAAGAAACAAAGGTCGAAAAACTGCTACGCAACTCGCAGCGATCAGCAGGTCATACAAGAAAGGTGCATAGACCAAATACACAATATAAAACCCAATCAAAATGAGCAGAACAATCAAGTTAAACTCTTGTTTCTCGCGAGTGTGCTCCATAATAAAAGTAAAAGTCTGCCCTAGTATAGCAGAGATCATTCTTTGTGCGAGGCGAGCAATTGCACTAGTTAAGTGTGCTCAGACTTTATAGCAGCATAAGCCACAAAAGTAATACCTAGCAAAAAAGTTACCAATGCTAATCCCAGTAGGAATGTTTGTTTGCGATTAGCCAGGAATTGACTTGAATGAATAGATACGTTGTCATCTTCCCAGTAAATCATCGGCACCACTCCAGCTTGCCAGGCTTGTTCTACCACGCTATCGCTATCCACTCGTTCACCTCTATAGCCCGCATCGAGAATCGCATCACGATTGAGGGTGAAGCTTGCCTCTATCATTGGGTATGATAACTGCTGGAGGCTTTGAATCTTTTTAGCAGCCTCAAATACTCCCCGGGCTCGCTCCTTGATGCTGCCATCGGTGCCTAGCAGTGAATAGGGATTATCTCCGCGATCCCATTTGAACAAACTGACAATTGAGCTACCACTGAGAAAATGCAACATCATATAGTCTTGCATAGCAGCACTATCACAGCTGCCCAAGAGATTCGTCTCAGCAACAATAATTGGTTTTTGATAGCCATACTGCAAAGCCAGAACATTTGGCGTGTAGCCATAAATATCATTAGCGACAATAGTTGAGTGATCATTGCCCCTTAATGGGCGTTGATGATATTTGAAAGCATTGTCTGAAATTGATTCATAAAGTATGAGGCGATCGGTGACTGGAACATTGGTGCTTTGCTTGGCCTGTACAGTCGTAATTATTTGCTGATGCATAGCATGCAATCCATCCTGCAAAAAGTATTCAAACAGTCTATAGTCAGGATCCTGCGGAGTAGTTGGCATGGCCTTGCTGGGATGACCTCGTGCTTGCAAGTAAGCTTGCCATGCTGCTTGAGCATGAGATGAGTAATCCACCCTAATCTCCTTGGGATAGGTCTGTTCATTACTCAAGAAGATAGCCACTACGGATGGCCGTTGTTCATAATGCAGAGTAGCAGCGATATCAAAAGCGATTTGTTCAGCTATTGCTGGCTGCGCAAAAGGTGAGTATGTCATATAGGCCCCCGCTTCAGGCACCAATGTTCTGAGATTATCCCAAATGATTGGTGTGTGATCTGGCCGCTCCATGTAGACATTCCCCATTTTTTCAAAGAACCAGTCTGGGGTATAATGAGGTGACAAAAGAAGCGTAGTATACAAGCCATTAGCTTCAACAATATCTAGTGCTTTTTCAATATATAGTGGGGGCGTGAAGTGATTATCTTGCGGTTCATATTCGTACCAAGGCACCTCTAGTGAGACACCAATAATTCCTTGCGCTTTCATTACTTTGATATCCTCAGCAAATTGTGCCAGACTTTGCTCTCGTTTATGAAAAAAGTAATTGACCATAATACCCTGAACACGCTCATCCCCCTTGAATATAAAGCGCCCATCAATGCTTAGCGGACCATAATCATGCATGATCCCTTGAAAGGGACCAACTGGAGCAGTGATTTCTTTCTGCTGGGCCTCTGGATAGAGGGCTCGCACATAACTTAGTTGCTGATCAAGAAACTGATTATTTTCAGCTGAGCATTCAGAAAACTGTTTCGCAAAAGTGCTTGGCAATAAACAAAAAAACAATGTCATGCCAGCAAAGAACTTTTTGATCATGCAATGGGGAAATCGTGCAGATAATAACAAGAAGTGTTCACAAAAAAAAGAAGAGGCTTAAGCTGAGCCTCCTCTTATACTTTGTAGTAATAACTGTTTTAGTACTTTACTTCAAGTTGCCTTCTAGTTCGAAGTTCTCAAAGAACTCTGGTTCTGGAATTGGTTTAGGGCGTGATGGGTCTGGTCTTGGTGTCCGAATCACATCAGGGATTAGTACTGCGTTATCGACACGCACACATGCACTATCTTGGACTATTCCGAAAGCGGTACCACCATCAGCTATAGCAATATTACATTTTACATCTGAAGCATGACCAAACAGTGTCGGTGTCTGTACATAATTGCCAGTAACTAAAATATGAAGGTAACCATAGGCACCCACCACAAATGTATCTGGTCGAATATTGGTACCTGCATTGAAGAAACGCTGTGACATTTCGCTATAAGAACATTCATGGACAATAGCCACTCTTCTCGAATCTAAATCAGCACCAGTATCATTGGCATCTTCACTAAACCAACAAGTTACCTCCCGATTGAGACCTACCAAATCAGTAGGAAACTGATCTTGAACAGTAACAAACGCTGCAGGCCAATAACGGTTACCAGCACTATCTACTTCTTCTGTAGTGTTCACGTTCCCAACATGAATCAAATACTTCACTTCTTCGCCATTTTCCACGACAGCTGTCTCAGCTGTATCAGCATCCTGGAAGTCACCGGTACCCACGGCAACCATCTTTTGAATTGCCAGTCCATTACCATTAGCAGTCAAGAAACGTTCATAAGGTTTGTAGACACCTTTAATTGGCACGCCACTAGTCTCAATTGTACTAGCATCATAGCCCACCACATTGGCTAGTAGATTCTTTCCACCCTGTGTACTAAAGATGCCGCCTACAAGCAACGCCAGAATCAAGGCTCCGCCAACAATTTTATTTCCGTTTTTTACCGAAGCTGCCCAGGACTGAAACGACATGTTTATTTTTGTTAATGTCTTATTATTATAACACTATTACCAGCATACGACTAGGATGTCGTATGCAAGTGGCCCTCAATTCCTTGAGTTAATAGCTCCAATGAGTGGCCGCAGTATTTACAAATATGACTCTGTCTGTGCCATGCAGAAATTTTGGCATTGATCTGCAACATGATATGCCCCAGTTGCAGTGCATCTTCACTGTACTGAGCGAAGTCGCCCAGTTTGAGACCAAGATCCACTATCACTCGCATGTCTGCTGTATAGAGATCGGGCTGACTGGTGAAGATCTCAGCCAGCAACACAAAGTACGGATAAATCAATTGAGGATTGAGCTTCTCAGTATAAAAGCGAGCGTATAATGCAAAACAGAGTTCATAGAATTTTCTTTCCATGAACTCTGTTTCTCCAGTCGAGATGTCGATGAGCAGTCGCCGACAATAAGCGTGCTTGTCTGGGATCTTCAAGCCCCGTCGCAAAAGAGATTCTTTTGACATGCCATTTTTTAATGAATAATGGAAAACAACTCTATTTATAAACATAGATTTATTTTCCGTCAAAACGGGCTAGCGACTTTTTTAATCTATCTTAAAGAAATCTTTAAAACAGTTTCCCGATATCTCTCGCTGAAATCACAACCATGAGCAGCAGTAGCAAAGCCATACCGACAAGATGAATCCGTCCTTCCCAGGCCTTGTTCCAACGTTTCTTACCAACTAGCGCCTCTATCCACACAAAGAGTAAGCGACCTCCATCCAGTGCAGGAATCGGCAAGATGTTCATTGCTGCCAAACTAATCGAGAGTAGCGCCATGAGCTGCATAAATGGAATGAGACCATCTTTACTAACCTCACTGGTAATTTTGAATATGCCGACAGGTCCTGTGACTTCTTGACCAACTTGCCCTTCGCTAATAATCGAACTCACCACCCTGCCTAAACCCAAAAAAGTCTCTTTGAGTGCGATCACACTGTCTGTAGCCCCATAATAGATCGCCTGATACCAAGGTAACTGCACATTTTTCAAAGTAGCCAAGCCACCATAACCAATACCAAGTACCGTATCGGCAGATTGAGCTGGCACAGTAACCGTTTGTTCACCCTCCTCAGTACTGAGGAGCAATGTAAACCCAGTAGTCTTTACTTGATCCAAAGTAGCTTTGAACTGATCAGTAGAAGTAATAACGGTGTCATTGACCTTCTCAATTTTGCTATTGATCACCACACCAGCCTTAGCTGCTACAGAATCAGCAGTAATCTGATGCACACCAACACCTTGTTGCTCGATTGCTTGAGCAAATAAGGGAGACTGAGGAAGGAATGGTTTCATTCCGATCATATAACCAACACTAAGGATCACCATTGCCAGGATCATATTCATCGTGACACCAGCACAAAGAATCAGCGACTTTTGCCACCAGGTTTTTGATTCGAAGTGACGAGGGGTGATTCCTTCAGTCGCAGCATCCGCATCAAAATCATGCTGTCCCAGCATTTTCACATAGCCACCAAAAGGAATCAGATTGATAGCATAAGTCGTCTCTCCATACTTTTTCCCCCAGATTCTTGGTGGCAGACCAAAAGCAAATTCCTCCACTTTCACCCCACACCAACGCGCCACTAAGAAATGCCCTAGCTCATGGACAAAGACCAAGACACTAAGGACAAACAGAAAACTCAGCAATTGCCACACGAACTGAAGCAAGATAGCCATGCGATATGATGTAAAAGTAAATAACCTATATTGTCAGGATCTCCTGGGATTTTTTTTCTAGTAGTTCTTCAATTGCTTTGTTACCCTCATCCACCAACTTTTGAAGATCTTTCTCGATTTGAAAGAATTGATCTTCAGGCAATGCACCATCGTCTTTCTCTTTCTTGATGATTGCCAAAGCATCATGACGGGCAGTGCGAAGTTGCACCTTACTATCCTCACTCATCTGCTTAATTGATTTGACCAAATCACGACGCTTTTCCTCGGTTGGTTTTGGAATTGGCAACAATACTACACCACCATTGTTCTGAGGATTGAGTCCCAGGGGAGAGAGTTGAATAGCCTTTTCAATTGCACTAGCCAAACCTTTGTCCCAAGGTTGAATACTGACCGTGCTAGCATCAGGCGTAGTTATAGTAGCGACACTCTTCAGGGGCATCATACTACCATAGCTCTCCACCATAAGATTTTCAACCAAAGCAGTAGACGCGCGTCCAGCTTGTACTTGAGTGAATTCTGATTTGAGGTGATCAGTTGCTGCTTGAACTGATTGTTTGAAACCAACAAGAGAGCTATGCATAGAAGAAAAAATTATTCTTGTACAGTAATACTAGTAACTCTGACATCACTGACAGGACGATCTTTGAGGCGAGGATCGGTTTTGTTGGTTGGTACTTTCACAATCTTATCAACGACATCAAGCCCCTCGATTACTTTTCCAAAAATACTATAGCCATTATCCAAGAATGTATTGTCAACTACATTGATAAAAAACTGGCTACCATTGGTATTAGGACCACTATTAGCCATAGCTACCATACCACGAGCATTGCTAAGACCTGGACCAAACTCATCTTCGAACTTGTAGCCAGGACCACCCGTACCATCATTATAAGGATCCTTGTCTTTAGAATTAGGATCACCAGTCTGAGCCATGAAGCCAGGGATCACACGATGGAAAAGCACACCATCATAGAATCCTTCCTTGGTCAGCTTCAAGAAATTCGCAGCTGTCTTAGGCGCCTTATCAGCCAATAGTTCAATTTTGATAGTACCTTGGCTTGTGTTCATGATCACTACAGGATTCTCTTGAGTCATAGCAGTAGGGGATGGTGTTAATGACGGTGTCGCTGTTACCGTGAGGGGCAATACAGTTGATGTTGCAATCGGCGTTGCAGTAGTCGTACTAGTAGACTGAACTGAAGAAGCAGCAGTGTTCGTACTCTCAGGAGTCGAGAGCGAGACACCACTGCTACAACCAGTGATTACTAGCATGCTACCGATAACGACATTGAGACGTGAGCGGTTAGTCATGGTATTAAGCAGTTAATGAAAATCGAGCAAAACGTTTAATTTGAATATTCTCACCAGTTTTACTAATCATTTCTTTTGCATATTGTTCGATCGTGATCTCAGGATTCTTCACAAAATTCTGAGTCATCAATGAAGACTCTTCAGCAAACTTCTTCAACTTACTATCTACAATCTTCTTGATCATGTCAGCAGGCTTGTTCTCATTCTTCATTTGTTCAACATAAATCTCACCTTCTTTCTCAAGCAGCTCAGGAGAAACATCAGCTGGTGAGAGATACAGTGGGTTAGTCGCAGCGACATGCATCGCAATATCTTGGCAGAATTGCTGGAAACCTTCAGTACGAGCAACGAAATCAGTCTCACAGTTCACTTCGACAAGCACTCCAATCGTGTTATTGGTATGGATATATGACACAACCAAACCTTGAGCAGTCTCACGAGTAGCTTTTTCACCCGCTTTAGCAATACCTTTCTTGCGCAAGATATCGATTGCCATATCTTCGTTACCATTGCTCTCTTCTAGAGCTCTTTTACAATCCATCATGCCTAAACCAGTCTTGGTTCTCAGCGCATTCACTTGTTGTGAAGTAATCATATGAATAATTAATAGAAAATGGGAAGCCTACAATTCCAAACTAACTTGCGTCAGCTTTCTTAGCTACTGGCGCACGAGGTGCTACAGCAGCCTTTTCACCCTCGTCCTTCTCACTCATCACCGCAGCAGAGATATCCAATTTATCAATCGGCTTAACTGATGCTGGATTAGCTGGACGTTGATCACGACTCTCACGAACACTTGGCGTATACGCTTTGCGGCCTTCAGCTACAGCTTGAGCGGCAGCATTGACCATCAAGGTCAATGAACGAAGGGCATCATCATTACCTGGAATGACAATTTTCACTTTTGATGGATCAGCATTTGAATCACAAAGAGCAATGACAGGAATCTTCATCTTGAAAGCCTCAGCAATAGCCAATTGATCACGCACAGCATCAAAGACCACCACTACATCTGGCAAATTCTTCAATGGTTTGACACCCTCGAGTACTTCATTGAGTTTGACGATATCACGTTCAAACATCAAAGCTTCTTTCTTAGTATACTTACGAGTCAGCTCACCACTTTGTTTGTTCTCTTCGAGAGAGATCAAGTACTTGATGCGCTCCTTAATAGTACGGAAGTTCGTCAAGAAACCACCTGGCCAACGATTAGCTAAGTAAGGAATATTGGCAGCTTTAGCAGCCTCTGGCAGGATTGTTGAAGTTTGGTTTTTGGTACTGACAAACAAAATTGTCTTACCAACACTAGCCTGATCATAAAGAAACGCCAAAGCTTCATTGAGCTGATTAGCAGTTTGTTCAAGATCGAAAATATGAATACCACCTCTCTTACCGTAGAGATAATGTTTCATTTTGGGATTCCATCGTGGTGTACGATGACCGAAGTGCACACCTGCAGCGAGCAGGTCTTTCATTGAGAGAGACATAAAAACCTTAGGATTAGCGCAGTCTGATTGTCATTTCGCTGCTAACCCTAGATAGTATAGGGAGGTCACAACGATCAAAAAAGACTACTGAAATAAATAAAGCGAACACAATTCATGGTATCGATCCCAAGCAAAAGTGTCAATCAAACACCCCGTAGAATCAACAAGCCAA
Organism: Candidatus Altimarinota bacterium; assembly: GCA_017984655.1. Taxonomy (GTDB): domain Bacteria; phylum Patescibacteriota; class Gracilibacteria; order RBG-16-42-10; family RBG-16-42-10; genus JAGNZB01. The sequence goes on along the minus strand of JAGNZB010000017.1, from coordinate 7,317 downwards.
CAGAGCTTTACTTTCACATTTACGTTTCCCTTTACATTTCACCTCAACTTTTTTCGCTCATGAAAAGTAAAAAAGTGAGATAGAGAAAGTAAAAACCAAGATACTCGGCAGGATCCTTCACACGGTTCAGGATGACGAAGCCCCAAAAAAAATTAGGAATTCCTAATTTCTAATTTATAATTCTGAGCCCACGTGTTATCTTTCCCCCAAACTCACTTTTTATGCTTTTAGTTGCCAACTGGAAACAATTCCTCTCACCAGCTCAAGAAATCAGCCTCACAAAAGAGCTCATCAACTATACTTCCACCCATCCCAGCTCACATCAGCTATGTCTTCTGCCATCAGCACTGAGTTTGAAAGAAATTGGGGAACTACTAGCCGATAGCGGATCGACCATCCAAGTAGGCGCCCAAGATGTTGCCAATGACCTCATTCCAGCTCAGACAGGGAGCCTTCGAGCTGATTTCATTCCCGCCAAGACTATTCTCATTGGTCATGCAGAGCGTAGCCATCTCAATCATGAGACCATTGAAGATATTCAACAAAAAATCGCTTCAGCACTCCAGGCCAACAAAGAAATTATCCTTTGCTTTGGTGAGAAAGAAATGACAACCAGTGACAAACAACTCCTCCTCTTGCTCACTGAAGAACTAATGCACTATGCGATGGTGATCAATGATCGCTATGCTTCAATCACACTGGCATACGAGCCCACATGGATGATTGGTAGTAGTGAGACCTTTTCTGCTCACCGCTTAATGCAGGTAATCACCATTGCCAATGCCTGTGGTTTTGCCAAAGTTTTGTATGGCGGCAATATCAATCAAAGAAATATCCAGTCGCTGCTTATACCCGGACTGTCAGGTTTCTTGGTGGGCCGAGCTAGTACCAAATTTGAAGAGATCATTGCACTCCTTGAAGCACTACCAAAAACAGAGTAATGCACTAAAATCATTACTTGTCCTCAACATCCAAAGCTTTGATACCAGGAAGTGTTTCTTTCTCCAAGAACTCCAACATTGCTCCCCCGCCTAGACAAAGGAAATCGATTCTATTTGATTCTGGCATACCGCTAAGCACAGCTAATGTATCGCCACCACCCACTGCAATTTGAGCATGGGAATCAACCAGCCCACGTAGGAGCTGCTTGCTACCTTGCTCAAAAGGAACTTCTTCATATTTGCCCATTGGACCAGCCCAAATAATTGAACGACTATTCATTGCTTGCTCAATAAACAACCCCACAGTATTTGGACCAATATCACAAAACTCGTGATTTTTCACCACAAAGTCTATTGGCAAGCTGATTTTTGTGGGATATAGATTGAGCAATTCTCGACAGAGTGGTACAAGACGTGGCTCTGTATAAGACTTGCCAATATCTTTCCCTTGCGCTTGATAGAATGGATGAGCACAAGCTCCCCCAATCAACACACGATCTACTTTGGGAAGGAGATGCTGCAAGACACCGATTTTATCAGAAAGCTTCTTTCCCCCAACGATGAGTGTCTGTGGTTGAAGGGGATTATTGAGCAGTACAGTCAGCTTCTCGTATTCATACTGCCAGGACAAACCAGCATAGCTTGGCAGATACTTGGCAATGCCAACTGTAGAAGCGTGACTGCGATGGGAGACTGAGAATGCATCGTTGATATAGATATCCCCAAGTGCGGCCAGTTTTGTTGCAAACTGTGCATCATTCTGCTCTTCACCAACCTCAAACCGAATATTTTCTAATAGTGTAATCGACTGTACTGGTTGATACTGCGCCAGATCTTGCACAATCAAAGGCTCATCGATATATGACGACAACTCTTGAACCAAAGGTCTAAATGATAATAATGGCATAACCACACCTTTGGGATCACCAAGATGGCTGAGCAAAATAATTTTGCTCCTTTTTTTTAGTAAGAAGCGAATAGTTTGTTGATGAGCAAGAATTCGACGAGCATCAGCAATCAAACCATCGGAATTGCGAGGCACATTGAAGTCCACTCTGACCAGAACAGTTTTACCTTGAGGAAATGTCTCATCCAAGTAGTGGATCATTTGATCAGATATCGTGATTACTAAAGCTTCGAAGCTACGTAGCCAGTGAGTTCTACCAATCTCTGCGTATATCCCCACTCATTATCATACCAAGCCACGATACTAACCATCGTTTTGTCGACTACATCAGTAGATAAACCATCTACAATACAAGAGTACGTAGTCCCTTTATAATCACTAGATACTAGAGGGAGCTCATTGTAAGCCAAATACTGTTTCATAAAGCCCACACTTGCATCCTTGAATAATTGATTAATAGCTTCCTTAGTTACTCCCTGCTCCAGTTCAGCAACTAAATTGAGAAGAGACACCGTTGCTGTAGGCACCCGCACAGCAATACCATTCAGTTTTCCTTTGAGCTCAGGAATCACCTCAGTTGTAGCCAACGCCGCCCCAGTAGTTGTAGGAATCATATTTTGTCCCGCACCACGCGCACGACGCAAATCATGAGGATGAGAATTATCCAAAAGATTCTGGTCACTTGTATAAGAATGCGTCGTATTCATCACAGCATGCTTGATACCGTAGGCATTGTTGAGCAAATAGGCGATCGGCGTCAGACAGTTGGTTGTACATGAAGCATTGGCAATCACATGTTGCGTTGTAGGATCATAGCTTTGTTCATTGACGCCCATCACAAAAGTCCCATCCACCCCCTTCCCAGGAGCAGAAATAATCACCTTCTTTACTCCGAGAGCCTGAAGGTGTTTTTGAGCTGTTTCTTTATCAGTGAATAGACCAGACGCCTCTACTACAACATCCACTTGAGCATTATGCCAAGGAATTTGACCAGGATCCATGACTTTGGTCACCAAGATCTCATGTCCATCAATAATAATACTATGATCAGTCGAACCAACAGTTCCTTTGTACTGGCCATAAGTACTGTCATGCTCAAATAAAAATGCATGGGACTGAGGATTCGATCCAGAATTGATCATCACCACTTCGAGCTGCGGGTGATTTTGTACACTCCGAAGAAACAATCTTCCAATGCGACCGAATCCATTGATACCCAGACGAATCTTTTTCATAAGCACAGATTATTTTTTGTTTCCCTTTAGTATAGCAGCTTTACAAGCAAAATGGGAGCAGTGAACCCGAGCAAAGCGAGTGGTTCATTGCTGAGGCGTGTGGGTAGTGGTGGATTGCATGTTTAGGAGTGCGAGGTATTCTGTTTGAGACATACTATCTTTATATACTATGCAAGACGATCACAATTTCACTATTTCTGAAGTTGAACGAGCTTATTGTGGCCAACGTACCATACCATTACCAGCTATTTCTCCGCTTGAGAGATTTCGTGAAATGTTTGCTTTTCGAAATGAAAGAATTCTGTTTGAACGAAAGTGCAGCAAAACGGGTAAAGATATCATCAGTTGTTATCGTCCTGAGACGAAATTCCCTGTATTTGAACGGGAAGTGTGGCTTTCAGATGAAAACAACCCGCTACAATATGGTAGAGCCTACGACTTTAGTCGACCGTTCTTTGAACAGTTTTATGATTTAGCCCGTGTGGTTCCCAGAGAAGGAAAGATTGGAGTCAATGCTGAGAATAGCCCCTATGTAAATCTCAGCATGAATGTAAAAAACTGTTACTACACTTTTGGTTGTCTTGGAGATGAAGACAGTATGTACGCCGTGAAGCTTTATCACTCCCGTGACTGTGTCGATTGTATGTACGTCACCAATTGTGAACTATGCTATGAATGCGTCAACACCCACAACTCATATGATCTGCGATGGAGCACGCATACATTTCATTGTCGCGAATCTGCGTTTCTCTATGGCTGCCGAAACTGTTCCAATTGTTTCGGTTGTGTGGGCCTCGAACACAAACAGTATTGCATTTGGAATGTGCAATATACCAAAGAAGAATACGAAGAAAAAATCACCACAATCAACACAGGCAAAGCCGACATTGTTGAGGCCTTCAAGCAACAGTTAACAAAAACAGTCAAGGAAACTGGATATATATACCAGTCAATTATTAGTAGTGAAGAATGCTCTGGGGCCTATATAGAAAATAGCCACAATTGTCACAATAGTTATTTTGTTCGAGAGAGTGATTCACTAGAACATTGTTTTGGCGCACAAAAAAGCAAAGACAGCATTAGTATCCATACCTGTATCGAAGGCGAACTCAATTATCGTAGCATTGCAATAGGCCTCAATAGTTATAATAGTCAGTTCTGTCACACAGCAACCAACCTAGTTGACTCCATGTATTGTGCCAGTGTGTTTCATGGTGAGAAAATGTTTGGCTGTATTGGAATCCCACGACGCGCTTCATACTGTATTTTGAACAAACAATACTCGAAAGAGGAATATGAAGAGCTCCTTCCCAGAGTTATTGCCCATATGCAATCTACGAATGAATGGGGGAAGTTCTTTCCAATGTGGATGTCTGATTTCCCCTATGTTGACACCATTGCCCAAGAATATTTCCCACTAACTGAAGAGGACGGGAAAAAGCTTCATGTACATTGGGCACAAGCCAAAGCGATGCATCAATTCACGCAAACATATGTAGTCCCCAATGACATTGTCGACGTAAGTGACGACATTTGTGAGGCAATTCTCGTAGATCCTAAGACACAAAAGCCATTTAGGTTACAAAAAAAAGAACTTGAATTTTACCGCCACCATCAAATACCAGTACCACAAGAAAGCTTTGAAACAAGACACCTAAGAAGAAGTCGTGAACTGCTAGCAAAACTATAAGGCACAGAAAAAACTCTAATCTCCTTCACAAGACAGATATTGGGCCTCACTTGGTGCTTCCAAAAAGGCGATGATCTGCACTAGTTCTTTCTTATTCATTGCCAATCGGTGCTTCTCATACTCAGCCATATTCTTATCAAGCTCTTTTGCATCCTTTCCCACAACAGCAGCTTGATAATGAGACAAATCCTCATGACCCAATACTTTCTTCAGTTCTCCAATCAGCAGACCAACCTCACTGAGATCAAGCAAGCGAGTACCGTAATCATCCATACTACTCAAGATCGGAAAGCTCACCCCCTCACCAATGTACTGCACAAAGTGAGCCGCTCCAGACAAATCAAGCCCCAGTGACTCGATCACTTCCTTATCCGCACCCAACTTCAGCATCTCAATCATAAATAAGTATCAATCCCATTCACAATACTAAAAACCAAGCAGCTTTCCTATCCCTAGCAAAGAGTCAAATTACAAATTACAAATGGGGCTCAATGCTGGTTTGTGGATTGGGACTACTTGCCGAGTATCTCGGCAAGGTCCTTCGGCTGCGCTCAGGATGGCGGGTGAGAGAATGAGGATGACGGAAAGGGAGCAGCTCCAATTCCTCATTACCAATTCCTAATTCCTAATTTCCCCCCCCCTCCATTTATAATTTGTAATTTGTAATTTATAATTCTCGTATGTTTTCTTTCTTTGACAAACCAAACCCAACTCCTTACACTGGCGTAGTCATTTCTTTATACTTATGAAAACAAGTATCCATCCAACATATCACGGCAATGTCATCGCGACATGTGCTTGTGGCGCCAAATTTGAACTAAGCTCTACGCTTCCTGAGATCCATACTGAAATCTGTTCAGCTTGTCATCCTTTCTATACAGGTAAGAGTAAGATTATCGATGCTGCAGGTCAGGTAGATAAATTCCGTGCACGTCTTCAGCGTACTGAGGATGCAAAGCAGGCAAAATTGAAGAAAACTCAAGAGCAAGAATCTCCAGAGTTGACCGCTACAAAAGCTAAACCTGCCAAGAAAGCTAGTAAGACAAAGTAGTTCTTACTAACTCCAAGCTATGGTGCTAAGTAAGCTACCTGCATTGCGAAGTGAATACGAAGAGCTGGAAAAGCAACTTGCTGATCCAGCTATTTTCAAAGACCGCAAAAGACATGAACAGGTCGCCCGCCGTCATGGACAGCTGATCGATATCTTGGCTGAAGCTGCCATCAATGAAAAACTGACCGCAGAAAAGCTCGAGAATGAGCGCATGGCCACCACCGAGACTGACCCTGATATGGTAGCGATGATCAAAGATGAACTAGAGCGACTTGACGCAGCTCTAGTAGTTAGTGATGCCAAGATGCTCAAACTGCTCTTGCCTCATGACCCCAATGACGACAAGAACACGATCTTAGAACTACGAGCAGGTACTGGTGGTGATGAAGCTGGCCTATTTGCTGCCGACTTAGTTCGTATGTACACCCGGTTTGCAGAAAAACAAAACTGGAAGACAGAACTGATGCATGCCAGCTATGGTGAAGTGGGATCGATCAAAGAAATTGCCATTCTGATCAAAGGAGCTGGCGCCTACGGTAAACTCAAGCTCGAAAGCGGAGTGCATCGTGTACAGCGTGTACCAGCTACAGAAAACATGGGACGTATTCATACATCTACTGCCACGGTCTCAGTATTGCCAGAAGCTGAAGAAGCTGATGTCAACATCAAAGCTGAAGAGCTCCGAATTGACGTCTTCAGAGCTGGTGGTAACGGTGGTCAGAGCGTCAATACTACCGACTCTGCTGTGCGCATTACTCACTTACCCAGCGGCTTAGTGGTCAGCTGTCAGGATGAGAAATCCCAACAAAAAAACCGAGCCAAAGCAATGCAAGTTTTGCGATCACGACTCTTGGCTCAAGAAATCGAACGTATCAACACTGAGCGTAGTACGATGCGCAAATCTCAAATCGGCTCAGGTGACCGCAGTGAAAAAATCCGTACCTACAACTTTCCTCAAGACCGTGTCACCGATCACCGTCTCCATGAGAATTGGTCTGGCTTGCCCCAAATCCTCGATGGTGACATCGACATGATTGTAGAAGCACTAGCACTCGCAAGTGAGAGAGAATCGCTGACTGAATCATAATATGTGGAAAGATCGCATTTGGTATTATTTACATGCGATACTCTCACCCAATAGTTTGAAGACAATGGAGTGGCGGATGCTGATGCTGCTCAACCAAGATCGGAGATATCACCGCTTGGGCAGTTTGACGATGCAAGAAGATCTACGCACTGTTGCTCGCAACCATTCCTTTCATATGGCTGAGAAGGACTTCTTTGCCCATGTCGATCCCAATCATCGTGATCCCGGTGATCGCATCCGCGGGGCGGGAATTACCGACACCACCTTTGGTGAAAACTTAGCAAAGATGCGTGGATTCAAGAATGTTACTGAAGAAGCTGAGATCGCCCTGATGAAGAGTCCAGGACACCGAGCGAATATATTGTACAAGGACTTCAATTGTGTCGGAGTTGGTGTCATCCAAGCG
>JAGNZB010000086.1 GCA_017984655.1 Candidatus Altimarinota bacterium | reverse complement strand
GGAAGATATTGTCCTCTCCTCCCGTGTGGATATCAATCTGATCACCGAGATACTGTCTACTCATCGCACTACACTCAATATGCCATCCTGGATACCCCCTTCCCCAAGGACTATCCCACAACATCGCATGATTGGGCTGATCAGTCTTCCATAAAGCAAAATCAGCCGGGTGAAGCTTATTCTCATTGACCTCCACTCGGGCACCGGCGAGTAGATCGGCTACCTTATTACCTGACAATTGGCCATAGTGGGCAAACTTCTCAACGGCAAAATAGACACCATCTTTCGCCTGGTAAGCAATTCCTTTACTGATCAAGTCAGTAATCATCTCAATCATACCAGCCACATGTTCAGTCGCTTTTGGCTCAACATCAGGTGTACTGAGAGCAAGGACCTCACAGTCTTTGTGGAATGCATCGGTATAAAATTCAGCAATCTCCCAAGGATCTTTCTTTTCGAGGCGAGCTGCTTTGAGCATCTTATCTTCACCATCATCGGCATCATTCACCATATGCCCGACGTCCGTGATATTGCGTACATGCATCACTTTGTAGCCCAGTGACTGCAAATAACGCTTCAGAAAATCGACAGAAATATAATGAGAGAAGTTGCCAATATGACCATAGCTATAGACGGTCAGACCACAAGAATACAAAGTGACACGGTCGCGACTAATGGGAGCAAATTCTCGTTTACCTTTGGTCAAGGTATCGTACAAAAAGAAAGCCATGAGAATAATTAGAACACTATTATCTTAACATGCCTTACACAAAACACCATCTCCAGGTATACTAGAGAGTAGTGTTATTTATTCTTTACTTATGACCGACAAGAAAAGAGGATCAGGAGAGATCATTCGCGTCAACACTCCCGACCTTTCCGCCCTCAGCCTTGATACGCTGACGCAAAACACCTTACGCCAATATATCAGCAGTGCTTTTGCAGAGCATCCTGACAATCGAGATGCCCGAGCAAAATACTACCTAGATCTCGTTGAGCATGGTCTTCCCGAGCTCCAACAAGAAGTCGCAGCAGCAAGAGCTGCACTCAATGATGAAACTCAAGGAAATATTTTAGCTGAGTACCAAACATTGAGGACAAACTTTCGCCTCCTAGCATTCTTCGTCATCATGGGAAAACCGGAACAACAATAGTAATACTATGCATCGACTCGAGACCACAGACACATTACGACCAACGAGGCCCGCACCACCTCGTCTCACCTCACATCCACCACGCAATCTAGATGTGATACTACCAGCACTAGCTCATCAACCAAACTTAGTAGAGTCATACTTTGTTGATCAGGTAGATACCGCTAGGATGATCAATACTACTACTGACATCGCATTCTTGAGAGAGGCACTCGCCCGAGACACTGGGTTGTTATTAGCCAATCTGGCACCCGGAGACCGTATACTAGCAGTGATTCATGCAGGATCGCCCACCCGTGCAGATACAACATCAATCAAGTTTCTCAATGACCATATTCTTGGCCCGACATTGACCAATACGGTGATTGAGAAGCGCCAACAATTACTGAGTGAAGCTCTCAAAACCGTCGGAATTGATGAAGAACATGTGATTGAAAATGGCTACAAAGTAAGCCGCTTCCGCCTCCGAGGGACACCAACCATCCGCAGAGCAATGGAAGCAAGTGCTGGAGTACGTAGCATCAGCGACTTTCCAGCAGCTGGCGATCAACAGGAGATCAGTCAAAGGATCACCCAACTCATTGACTTGCTACTGCGGGGTGTAGAACAAGATCTTGTTGCCTATATCAGTACATTAGTCGCCAGAAAGATTGATGAAATAGCCAAAACGCAGCCAGAGAGTGCCAAAATCAACATGCTAAAGCAGTGGCAGACAGAAGAACTACCTCACTTCACACTCAACTTCGGTATTTCACAACCAATCGTCACCGAACCTGACAGCGACGACGCTCTCAATGAGAGACTATTTGCGGACAAAAGAGCAGAACAGTGGGCCAGGATTGCCAGTGGGAGAGTGCTCAATGCAACTGAGAACAAACATAATCGTCTCAGGGGTGGAGTCTATTCATTTTCAGGAATTGTCAACGACATTCAGCGCCTACGACCAGCAACAATCAATGACCCTCGACTGGCAGATTTTTTTGAAGACGTAGCTTGCCCAGGATATGAAGGGATTAGAAAACGACTAAAGCTTCCAGTTATTCAAAATCTCAGAAAATGGCAGAAATACCTGGACTCCAAACCAAGCGCTGAAGAGATCAGTTGCTATCAAGCATTGAAACCATACTATGACCTGATCAATAGCATTGATTACATCCTCCGTTGGGCTAGTGTCGAAGATGCCAAACAAGACATCCATCGACGAAAAGAACTCTTGGCTCATGGTACTATTGATGAAATTCGCGAAATCTTACAAAAAGATCCCCGCAACCATGACAATGTTGCCACAGAACAATTCCACCTCGCCTGTGTGGAGTTACCTGACGCCATGATCATCTCAGCTGACTATATTGGCATGGGCAATCTCAATGTCAGAGATTTTGAAGCGGCGATGATAGAGATCTATGAAAGTAATGCTCAAAATAGCAACGACACCAAAGCCGCTATTCACAAAGCATCAATGAAAGTAGGGATCAATGTCACTACTACACTGACAGAAGAGTTTACCTATGCCAATGAGAGCATCAGAGCATGTCTCAATCCAGGAACAAAACTAACATCATATCGCGGTGGTGATGAACTAAGCTGGGTCATCCCACTCGATAGCATCATCGATCATCACAAGCTGCATCACACCTTAAGCATCATCAATACCCGCGGCAAACTAAGAATGGCTGCGGTACAAAAAACTCGTGAAGGATCAGACGCTACAACAGACACGGCAATCAGAACACACTACGAAACTCTCCAAGTTGGTGAAGACGGCATCGCGCTCTTGAAACAATTTGCATTGTGGAAAGTTCCAGGCGTCAGCATTGTTCACCAAGATCGGGTCAACTTACTGCTTTTACCGGTAACTAGGGATGGTGTGACTGAGTATCACTTACTTGATTCAGCTGAAAGAGTGCTTGCTACACTCGAATTCAGTCACTGCAAACCACCGGTGACGACCGACCAGATCCTAGAAATGATTTAACGTGAGTGCAGTGCAATCGTCTTGATGCTACTCAAGTGGCCTTTGACAATGCGAATCTGGGTTGGAGCTACCTTGAAGTAGTCTGACAGTAGGCTGATCAGCACTCTATTCGCTTTTCCTTCAGAACGCTCAGCAGCTACTGACACCACCATATTCCCCTTCTCATCCGCACTCACAACTATTGTCGGCCTTCTTGGATGAGCTTTGACTTGTACATGAATCAGCTTCATAGAGTAACCAATGCCAGCTGGTCTATCAAATAGATCAGAATACTACTAATCACATTGATCAATACAAATGCCAGCAATGGAGCAAAGTCCAAAGCTGATCGACGCATCTGGGGAATAAACCGATAGATCAAAGCAAATAGCGGCTCGGTAGTATCATAGACTAGCCGAGTCACTATATTTACTTTCCTTGCCGGAATCCAACTCAATACCACTCGGACAAAAATCAGGACAGAAAAAACTTCACGGAGATAATAGACAAATACTCGTAAAAAGCTCAGTACAGTCAGCATTGTTTATTTACCTACGTGCTTACGCATGAAGGTAGGCACATCAATATCAGCGTCCATATTTTCGAGACCAGCATTTTGATTCGCTGAAGACTGTTGTGTCACCTTTGGTGAGACACGAGGCTGGCTAAAGGCAGCCTGCTTAGCAATGCTATTCACTGGTGAGAGATTGACCTGCTTACCAAAGAAATTGCTTTGTTTGTTGGAAAGAGCATTCTTGAATGGCTCATTCATACCAGCAGCAGGACGGCGAACATTGCTACTTGGGCTGTTGTTCATCATGGGAGCATTGCTACTACCATCGACGGTATCAAAACCGGTCGCGATCACAGTCACCTTGATCTCTCCTGCTGAGCGATCATCGATCACAGTACCAAAAATAATATTGGCATCTTCAGCTGCAGAATCAGTGACTACTTTTGCCGCTTCATCCACCTCAAACATACTGAGGTCAGTACCACCAGTAATGTTGATCAGAATTCCCTTCGCTCCAGAGATAGAGAGATCAAGTAATGGGCTCTCAATAGCGGCCTTCGCAGCCTCGAGTGCACGGTTCTCACCAGTACCATAACCAATTCCCATCAGTGCAGAACCAGAGTTCTTCATCACAGAACGCACATCAGCAAAATCAACATTGATCATACCATGGACATTGATCAAGTCAGAGATACTCTGCACCGCCTGACGAAGCACATCATCTACAATCTCAAAAGCATCAGTCAAAGGAGTCTTCCGATCAATCAAAGACAAGATGCGATCATTTGGAATAGTGATCAAACTATCGACATTAGCCTTGAGCTCAGTAAATCCTGCTTCAGCAATCTGAGAACGACGATGCCCCTCGAAACCAAATGGTCTCGTCACGACACCAATAGTCAAAGCGCCCATCTCCTTTGCCAACTGCGCAATTACCGGAGCAGAACCAGTTCCCGTACCACCACCAAGACCACAAGTAATGAATACCATGTCGGCACCTTGGAGTGCTGTCTTGAGCTCATTGATATTTTCATCTGCAGCCTTTTTGCCAATATCAGGATTAGCACCCGCTCCCAATCCTTTTG
>JAGNZB010000085.1 GCA_017984655.1 Candidatus Altimarinota bacterium | reverse complement strand
GCAAATGGCGTTGGTGTCTTGTACTGCAGCTTTGATGGGGTATTTGATCGGTAAGCTAGTGGCTCATTTATGGGGTGTTGCTGTGTTGTAATTGGTCGAGTGCCCACTGGGCATGTTCTTGAATAATCTCGCTTGGATCATGGAGCAATTGCTCTAATTCGGCTGTGAAGCTTTGATCTCTGAGATTGCCGATCACTACGCAAGCATTGCGGATCAATCCAATGCGTTTTGCTCTCAAAAATGGTGTATTCCGAAAGAATTGTTTGAAAGTAGCTTGGTCAGGGATAGTGACAATCTTGTGCAGGAAGCTGACGGAGTTGAGATAATCCGGGTTCTGGAGGTCAGCTTCGATCACAATGTCCTGCCATGCCTGCCTGGTATAGGCTTTGGTACGACTATTGTGCGGGCAAACCTCTTGGCAGAGATCGCAGCCAAAGAGCCAGGTGCCGATCAGAGGGCGAAGCTCTACTGGAATAGCCCCTTTGTTTTCAATAGTTAAGTAAGAGATACAAAGCCTACTATCAATATCATATGCTTTGCTAAGCGCTTTGGTCGGGCAGACCGTAATACATTTCTGGCAAGTGCCACACTGACCTTGGGCGCGTTTTTCAGTTTCAGGTAGTGCCAAGGTCGTAATGATTTCCCCCAATAAGATCCATGAACCGTACTCAGGTGTGATGAGCATGGTATTCTTGCCAATGAATCCCATTTGGCTCTGTGCAGCGAAGCTTCGTTCCATGAGTGGTCCGTAATCGACATAAAAGCGCTGATCATGTGCGGTGAAGTGCTGGCTAAGGTCGGTGCACAATTGTGCTAATTTTTGTTCAAAAACTAAGTGGTAATCTGGTTTTGCGAGAGCATACCTACCGATTCTGGGCTTGGCTGTGTCGGACTGTGGTGTATGGTAATTCAGTGCTACCCAAATAATACTTTTGGCCTCAGGTACGAGTAGCTCTGGTTGGGTTCTTCTTGCAGGATCTCGTGCCAAATAAGTCATAGTTCCATGCTTGTTTTCTTGTAGCCATTGCAAAAAAGCATCTCGGTCGTAGTCAGGACTTTTGATCCCACTGATGCCGACGAGGTCAAAACCTAGCGCCTTGGCGCATTGATAGATCAAATGAATATCGGACACAATAAAGAGTCAATCAGCTCCATACTAGCGGGAAAATGCTGAGCCAGAAAGGAAATTGTCAACAAAATAACAAAAAAGCCATCCTAGGGATGACTTTTTGTTTTTGTTTGCCTCTCCTGTCCTATCAGTAATGAATCATTTATTACTGAGACGAGGAGTATGATTTTTTTGGTGATCAACAAGCTTAGGCTCGTGCTTGAAAATCGAATCTCTACTGCTCTTTGGTATGTTTGGGTCTTGACCATGACCGTTCCCACCGCTAGTGAAAGCACAAGTGCGATCCTGTTGGTGAGCATTGAATTGGTGCGGCTCTTAGCCTTGAGCCGTATTCGAGAAGTAGAGAAGAGAAAATATTCTTACCAAGACTGTGCAAAAATACTTTCTTCTCTCTACTGATAATGTGAAGGTGCAAATGAGGTGGGGGGACTAAGCTTGGGCCTAGCCCTCAGCTCATTTTTGGTTTTTGTGTTCTCGGCACTTTTGTTTTGGAGTTTTGTTATGGGTGCCGAGAGACGACGTCATATAAGCTATACAAGGGAATATATGAGGGACGGGGATTGCCCGGTCATCGCTCCAATGAGGGATCTATCGCAAGACAGTAATAAAAAAGTAATTATTGGTGGGCTTGGAGATCTTGTCTGAATTAGAACGATGATGAGGAAAATTCGTCTGAGGTTTCTTCGATCGTGTGCCGGTAGTGGAAAGGAGCAAGAAGTTCGTTGGTGAGAATGTTTCCTCGTCTGAACTTCAAATCAATATATCGAAACTCCAGTCTAGCGTCAATAACATATGGCTAGCCTGAGGTTTTATATTGTGGTCTAGTAATAAAGTGCTTCTGTGGTGCTTCTCAATCTAGATGGCTTGCTGCTATGGATTCGGAGCCAAAACGATGGTCTGTGCTATAGTGAGCACAATTAAACATCTTTATGATTGATTTGCTTACTATCGGTGCACCTGCTCCCCAGTTTACGGCGCTCTCATCCACTGGAAACCCAGTGTCTTTGGCAGATTATCGTGGCAAATATGTAGTTCTTTACTTCTATCCCAAGGATGATACTCCGGGTTGTACCAAAGAAGCTTGTGGCTTTCGAGACTCGTATCAGGAGTTTGAGCAGAACAATGTGGTGATTCTAGGAGTCAGTAAGGATAGTGTCGCATCACATCAGAAGTTCCAAAACAAATACCAACTACCCTTTGTCCTTTTGAGCGATGAAGATCTAGCGATCTGCAAAGCCTATCATACCTGGGGCCAGAAAAGCATGTATGGTCGTAAGTATGACGGAATCTTCAGAGTGACATACTTAATTGACCCAGAAGGCATGATCAAGCAAGTATTTCCCAAGGTAGATCCAGTTTTGCATGCGAAAGAAATGTTGGAGGCTGTGAAGTTATAGATTACAAATTACAAATTACAAATTGGGCTCCATGGTGATTTGAAGAGTAGGACTACCTGCCGAGATACTCGGCAGGGTCCTTCACTGCGTTCAGGATGACGGACGGGAAGGGGGGATAAGAATAAGGATGAGGATGAGACCATGAAGGTAAAGGTAAATGGAAAGACTGATGGTGGTTGGCGTCACGTGAGTGGCCCCAATTCCTCATTACCAATTCCTAATTCCTAATTTGAGCCCCCCCTCTTCCTCCATTTGTAATTTATAATTTGTAATTTGTAATCTCCCTAGAGCTCATAGGTTTTTTCCGCTCGACTGACCGTAATTTCTTTTGCTGCCTTGATATCCTCCAATCCATACTTGATCGCATTGGCGGAGGATGATTCACCATGGACGATGAAGATGCGTTTGATGTCTTTGATCGGGGCTATGTAATTGATGATCTCTTCATGATCGGCGTGAGCTGAGAACGCATTGATAATCTCTACTTGAGCACGGCGTCGATAAGAGCGACCAAAGATTCTGACCACTTGTTGTCTTTCAGCTAAGGCTCTTCCTAACGTATTCTGAGCCATAAAACTGACAATCAAAATAATGGTATTCGGGTCGCTAATGTTGTTTTCGAGGTGATGCAAAATGCGACCGCTTTCACACATTCCTGATGCTGAAATGATAATCATGGGGCCTTTCTTGCTATTCAAAGCCATTGATTCTTCTACGGTGCGGACATAGTTGAGACAACCAAAACCAAAAGGATCATCTTTGGCATTAGTGAACATTTTATTGATCTCTTCATCAAAACACTCTGGATGTCTACGAAAGATATCGGTAGCGTTTACTGCTAGTGGGCTATCAATATAGATTGGCAAACAGGGGATGCGGCCATTTCTTTGGAGGAGATTGAGGTGATAGATGATCTCCTGAGTACGCTCGACTGCAAATGCAGGGATGATGATCTTGCTGTGATTGGCTACCGCTTGCTCAATGATCTTGATTAATTTCGCTTCTACAGACTGATAGTCATCATGAAGCCGGCCACCATACGTACTTTCGGTAATCAAATAATCTAGCTTGGTCCATTGATATGGGTCATGAATGATCGGCATCCCTTTTCTACCCAAATCACCCGTGAAGCCAAGGGTCTGAGTCTTGCCATCTTCGGTGATTTTGAGTTCGATTAATGCTGAGCCGATGATGTGTCCGGCATTGTGAAGTATGAGTTCTACTCCGGGAGCAATAGCGTGTGGAGTCTCATAAGCCAAACCTTGAAAGAGTGTTGCTGCTGCAGTTGCGTCTTGTTCAGTATAGAGTGGAGTGCCACTGACTACTGTTTGTTGATGTCTTTGGAGGTATTCCCAATCTTTGGTTTGGATCCGAGCACTATCGAGGAGCATCAGACTACACAAGTCGGCTGTAGCTAGGGTGGTATAAATTGGTCCGCGGAATCCTAACCTAACTAGCGTTGGAATATTACCAGAATGATCGATGTGAGCATGGGAGAGTACAATCATGTCCACATGCTTGAGGCTCTCGGCATGTTCTAGGTTTCGTTTGAAGGCATCGCTGCGATGGCCTTGCAGCATGCCACAATCGAGCAAGATCTTTTTGCCATTGACTTCGATGAGATGCGCTGAGCCAGTAACTTCTTCAGCGGCACCAAATGATGTGAGTTTCATAGAATATGATCAAGAGAATAAAACGGATAGATCTTGGTATCTAGTTATTGTACCATATCTTCGACTTGATTTTATATATGAAGACTTTGCCAGAAGTAATTGACGCCTATCTGGTGCATTGTCAGAAAATATTTGGTAGTGCCACCTGTGCGCTGACTGTTTTTGAAAATCAGACATTGGTGACGGGGACGGTACTCAACCAAAGACAGTACGACCACTTGGTGCAATGGTTCAAGGACCATGGGCATGTAGTGGATCTACAAGTACAGTTCTTGGTCGATCTGCCGATGCCGCCATTTGGTTTTGGCTATGCTGATCTGACACCGACCAATGTGTGGCGTCGCCCGCTGTTTACCGATCAGCTCTCTTATTTGACCAATCAGATTATTATCAAAGAAGAGCCGCTGAAGTTGCTCTGGGAGACCAAGACACATTGGTGTGTGCAAATGGTCGATCGTACTATTGGCTGGGTACGCAAAGAACAAATTAGCCGTATCAATGGTGTCCCTGTCTGGCAGCCAGAGCCACAGAGGGCTGGGAATGCTCCTGAGCTACTGCGCTATCTTGACCGTTGGCTTGGTGTGCCCTATCTGCTTGGTGG
>JAGNZB010000016.1 GCA_017984655.1 Candidatus Altimarinota bacterium | reverse complement strand
TTATGAAGCTACGTCACCATATTCTCAAATTATTGGAGAGATTGGGTCTCAACGAACATGAGGCCTTGTTTTATTTGATGGTGTATCAACATCCTCATCTGACTATTCCTCAGGTTCAAAAACTTTGTGGGTTTTCTCGTGCTACTGCCTATCGTGTATTTGATCAATTGCGAGAGAAGCGGTTCTTATTGGTGTCGCCAGAGAGTTGGCGTCAGAATCTGCGCGTGATTTCTCTTCATGCTTTGGCTGACAAAGTTGGTCGTGAGAGTCTCAAGTTGCGGAAGGTGGAGTTGGAACTCAAACGTCTCGATCACTTTATTGATTTCCAGGGGGATATCGATCGAGTGGAGCCAGTAGAAATCTTTACAGATCAGGATCAAATCACAGAACACTGCTATCGTCTTTTGCACGCTGATTGGCAGCATATTGATTGTTATGGATCGGGTGAGAAGGCCTATGAAATTCCAGGTGAGCAGGCGATGCATCACTTTGTCACGATGCGGGCACGGAAAGGAAAGACTATCAATGCAGTGTTTACTGAACTTGGTGAACACACGGTGGGATTGTTGAAAAAGAATGAAACTGAACTGCGTAATGGTAAATTGTTTCTGGACACTACTTGTCAGCAATCGATGACCTATATCTATGACAAGCAAGTCAGCATCTGGCAGTGGGACCAGACTATTGGCAAGCGACTATTGTTGATCAATGATCCTAGCCTGATTCAGATATACCAATCGCACTTTCAGAAAAGTTGGCGCGCCTTGTCTTAGGAGTCTTGTCTCATTTGGTTGAGATGTTCTGAGGAAGAAATCTAGCTTATACAAAAAGTCCACTTCAGTTTTGAGGTGGCTTTTTCTCGTTGGTGATGAGTTGGTTGAGACTAATGACTATTAGAAAAATAGTTATGAAGAAAATTGCTCTCTATCAGCCTCGTCACAATAATGCTACTCCAACAGGTTTGGGACATATCTACTTGCCCTCTTCGTTGGCTACGGTCGGTTCGCGTATTCTGATGGCTGGTGGAGAAATAGCATTTCAAGATGGCAATCTGCGTCCATTGGTTTTTGATCAGCAGGTGACTGGTATCAACCTGTTGGGTGCTCCTTATATTCCTGAAGTAATCAAACTACGTGGGCAGATTGCGGCTAGTGTGGGACCTGATGCTGACTTGGTTCTTGGTGGACAAGTACTGACAGGATTTACTCGTGAGCAGTTTCAGCGATTATTTGGTGGACGTGCGTATGATGGCAATGATGATGCTGTATTGAAGCGGCTCTTGGGCATGGAACTGGCTCGGTTGCCTGTACCGGAAGAGACGACGATGATTCCGTTCTATGAGCAGATTACTGATGCTGATTTTCGTCAGTATATGGAGCATGAGTTTTGTCTGTATCTTTCACAAGGCTGTAAGTTTGCTTGTGAATTTTGTGCTGCCAACCGGACTTTTCGTGATCCAGTGACCGGGCAGATCAGTGTGGTCAAAGAGCGTTATCGGAGATTGGATTTAGTTGATGGCGAGTTGGACTATCTCGTCACTCGATCTCAACGTTTGGGGATTTTTCATTTAGAAATATACCTATCGAACCTCGATACCTTTCAGACTCCTGATCAGTTGAAACAGTTCGCTGAGCTAGTGATCACCTGTAAGCGGAAGCATCCTGGTTTTAGTTTTCGGCTTCGTGGTCTTTCGACTGCAGCAGCATTTATGGAGACTTACCGAGACGATCCCAGTGTGATTACCACCATGGTAGATGCTGGGCTTTGGTCAATTGGCTTTGGTGTTGATGGTACGTCAAAAGAGGTCTGGAAGAGTATTAAGAAAGGTCACAATCATATTGACCAATGTATTGATGCTATCCGATTGACTAGGGAAGCATTTGCTATTACTCCTGAGGTATTTATGGTGGTGGGGCATGCTACGGATACACCGGATACTTTGCGTGATGATGTCGAGTTTATTTTGGATATGGCGGATTGTTATGGTGCCTCACCCCGGCCGTATGTAGCCAAAAGTATTGTGCCTGGGAATAGTGGCTGGCGTGATCCTGCTCATGCTGCTTTGGTGGAGCAGTTACTGACTGATCCTCACTACTTTCAGGTATTAGATTATGCTGCATTGCCGACATCTCTGACACACCCAGATCCTCAGATACGTGCTGAGATCACCAAAGTATTTCTGATGATGACGACTATTCCTGGTAATACGACCAATGTGGTTTATCCGAATTCTCCTGACGAAGATGAGCGAGGCAATCGTTTGCATCGTCGTCTCAATCAAGGCAAGGTCGATCGCTAATTGTAGTATCAGCTCACTAGCCGTATAGTAGGACAGTGTTCTAATCTATTATCATGCATTCTGTTGTTATCAATCTATTGGCCAGCAAGAAGGGGAGTCGCTCTACTATTTTGACCGAAGAGCTTCAGTCACTCTTTGATGTCAAAGCGGTGAATGAGCTTGTTGATATTACTGGTGAGCCCGTATTTCCCTACCAGATTGATTTTGGCGGTGAACTGCAGAAGGCTAGTAGTCGAGAGGAGATTGTCGAAGCGATGGTGACGACACCCACTTTGATTCGCTCAATCAAAAATAGTGCTTTCAAATCTACCTTAGCATTGTCTTGGACTGTGCCAGATAAGAAGAATAAACGAGATATCCAGGTCTATGCCCTGATCAAAAAGTTTACGGAAAAAGAACTAATAGCTGCTTTTACTGAGCTCAACAATCAGCAAATGTTCAAAGCTTTGGCACAACTAGGGCAAAAGGAGCAATCTCAGGATGCGATCAAGATTGTCCTGACCTATCATAAACCGACGGCAAAGTGGCTTGTGGAGAGTAAGCAGTAAGTTTAGTTTGCTCGTTTTCTCCATTTAGCTTGGAAAGTGGCACTTTCAGCCATGTTGTCCATAGTTTCTTTGATGTGATCGCGTATCTCTACTTGCGATCCTCTGATTTTTAGTCCCAGTACCGTACAAAAAGTTATTGCCTGAAGTAGAAGCTGTTGCGTACTGGTGGCTTCCGTAGTTTTGCTGGCGTGATACATGATTATTGCACTAGGCATTGTGCTGAGGAGATACTGTACAACCATACCTGAAGGGCCGCTGAGATGATCAAAGACAGTATTAGGTGCTAGATCTTGAGCTTGGGAACTTTGTTTGTAAGGTCCTCCAAGAGCTATTGTTCTTTGTAACGCCTTGAACTGACCCTCGACATTGCCTACTTGAAAAACCAGTAAAGCGATATTAGTAAGGCTTGCCAATCCCGCCATGATTGTTGGCATGCTGTACATTTGTTCTAGAGACATAAACTCAAGGCCACAAGCTATTTGGGCAGTCAATTGCAGCAAGTTCACGCCTGTGACTTCAGCGAATCGTGTGCGGGTATCATGAGCTAGTTCTTGATATTGCTCTATGACGGCTGTTCTTTTTCGTCTTTCTTCTTTTAAGCAAATTACTTTAGCAGTTGGCCATCGCTTTTTCATAGAGACAATTATTTCGTTGCGGTATCAAGATATCGTGGATAGACTGGTGAAATAGTATTTCTACTGTGCTTGCATGTTTGTCAAACTGTCACTCTAAATAGTATTGAGGATGACGCCCAACTTGAGCTTCACCAATTCATTGAAAATTACTTTGATGCCGTCAGGGTGTTTGTGCCATTGATCCCTACTATAAGTATGCGTAGTGGCACAGTTTACTCTTTGGAGGCGGACATTAGTTGTGTGTTTTTGGAAGACAGAATAGCCTCTTCTTTGAGAGTAAGGTGAATTGACCAGTAGCACTTTTGTTAGAGGAAATCTGATCTTTTGAAGTTGGTGCAGTGAAGTGCCAATATTGTCTGGGATCGTGATCGAGGTCTTCTCAAGAATAATATCTGATGGTTTTACGCCAGCTTTGATGGCCAACTGGGCGTATGCTTCTGCTTCTGATGTTGCCTGCTGTCCATAAATGGGATTCCCTCCACTGAGCATCAGTTTTGGCGCTAAACCTCGGTGGTAGAGTTCGACAGCTTTCTCTATTCTGGCAGGTGTCTTGGCGCCAAACACAAAGATCAAATCAGCTTGTTGTGGTGTGTCTTCTTCGGCTAAGTAATCATAGGCTTGATCACATACTGGTAGATGTCCCTCAGTGGTCAGAACCTTCTCTAGAAATTGATTCCCTAGGGTATTGACCTCAGCTAGTAGTTGTTTGTCTTCCAGGTCCTTCTCGGTGTATTCAGTGGTGAAGTAGCTAGTAGATAAATCAAATGTTTTCATCAGGTTGATTGCCGCTGTGAAGTCAGCATAGTGAGTGTCTTGTTTTTCCTGAGGTACAATGCGCAGGTGTTCTATTTCCATAATCCTTTTGAGCTCTGCCAGTGAGGGGAGACTAGTGAAATTGTGGCGTTCGGAGTGCAGGCTCATAACAAGTAACGATGGTAGTGGGTTTTGACGTTTTGTACTGATTAGTTACAACTTGTTGCTGCCAAAATGGCGCTATTGTTGCCAGTATTGCCACTGATGCTGAGGCCCGTGAGACCATGGCCGAGGAGATGACACACGCTGGTATCCGAGGTTTGATTATTGTTGAAGGTGTTGTTGGTAATGGCGACAGTGTCACTTTTGGCTGCAGGTCCATTGCCAGAACGAAATTCTATCAAGCTGCCACGGTTGCTGGTAAATTGATTGTTGCTAATCGTCACACGAGAGGCATCATAAATACCAAGAGCACCGTAGCTGCTGTTGCTGACCGTGTTGTTGGTGAAGGTGATATTGTTGGCTTCGTATTGTCCTTGGATCAGGTCGCTGTCTGTCCAGCCGCCGATACCCCACGCTGGGTCAATAGCGCCAGCTCTTTGTCCTGTGATCGTGTTGTTTCGGATGATGACATTGGTACTACCGCCTTTGACATAACCTGCAAGATTACCAAAATCACTCATGGTGTTGTTTTGGATCACGCTATCATTGACGTCCACAAAATCGAGCAGCTCTTGCCAACAATTGCCATCGGGACATGATGGTCTATTACCTGATCGTGCTAATTCATTGGCAATGATACTAATGTGTTCAGACTGGTTGACTTTGATTACATCGCCGTCGCTACCAGCATCACGGATTTTGTTGTTTTGGATCGTAATATGATGCGCATTTTGAATATGGACCACATTGTCGCCCATGCCAAATATTTCGAGTCCATCAATAACGATATAGCTTGCCCCATCTCCAATATTGATACCCTCTTCTGGGGAACCACTAATCTTCGCTGCTAGGGGACCATCTTTGCTGCGGATGATAATTGGCTGTGCAGCTGTGCCATTCTTTTCGATCCAGAGCTGTCTTGATAAGAGGTAGTTTCCCGCTGCTAGAGCGATCTCATCTCCAGGTTCAGCATTATTGATCGCATCTCTGAGAGCTTCCTCACCTTGTGCTGCTGTGATCACTATTTGGTGACTACCAGTTGGTGAAGACGGTGTTGCTGTAGGGGATGGGCTGCTGGTAGATGTGGGCGTGCTAGTTGGTGTGGGACTATTCGGCTCAGCGATCTTGCTCATGGTGATCGTCATAATTTTGCTCATTTCCGCGCGGGTCAGAAAACCGTTGGGACGGAAAGTGCCGTCTTGGTAGCCGTTCACAATCTGCATGGTGGTGGCAGTGTTGATATAGCTACTGTACCAAGCTGTGGGTGCTACATCGCCGAAGCTACTTTGGCCAATTGGGGTCAGATTGAATACCTTGAATAAGACTTTGAGGGCTTCAGCACGAGTGATCGGATTGTTTGGTAGAAAGTTGCGACCTTGGGGACAATTGCTGGTGGTGCCGACAATGCCTTTGCGCTGGAGCGTATTGATGTAATCAACAGCCCAATGATTTAGGGGGACATCACAGAATACTTGGCTCGTGCTATTCGTGGCTGTAGGAGTGAGATTGAGCAAACTAGCTGCATTGACAGCCATCTTGGCCAATTCCGCTCTGGTAATAGTGCGATGGGGGAAGAAATTATGGTTGGTTGTGCTAATGATATTTTGGTCAGCTAGAGTTTCTACATACCCAGCAAACCAATCATTGTCTCGAACGTCAGCATATCTGCTTGCCTGAACCAGCTGCGGGAGCAAGAGCATGACTGCACAGCTGATACTGATTGCTCGTGTAAATAGTCTTCGCATAGATCAAATAGTTATTATCTGGATCTTAGCAGTAGTCAGTCTATTCTGAAAGAAGGTCGGTTTTGTGGTTTTGTGAGAATTACTTTCTATAATAAGCAATGAGATTGGATTGGGTTGGTTTTGTCAGGGTGTACTGATCTAAGTCTGTTAGGTTTACCCACTTGGCTGCGTCGATCTTCTCTGGTTCTTTGAGCTGTAGTTCTCCCGAAATATGCTCAGCGATGTAGGCGATACCAATCCAGTGTTGGTTCTCTTCCTTGAGGATGTGGTTTACGACATCGAGCATCTCTACAATTTTTACTTCAATCCCAAATTCTTCTCGAATCTCGCGGTGGATTGCTTCTTCTAGGCTCTCAAACATCTCTACACTACCCCCAGGGAATTCCCATTTGCCACTTTCATTCTTGGCTTTCGGTCCGCGATGGGCGATGAGGACTTGGCCAGCTTGATTGAACACCATCGCTCCCACAGCGACACCAATATAGTCGACACCTTTTTTCATCAGTTTTTCTTAAGATCTGTCGCTATCATAATCTTTTTGCGGTCAGAAGTGGTAGTCAATTATTTTCTTTGGTGATCAATGCAGTCTTTTCTCAGTGTGAGTTTTATTGGTATAGTTTGATTAGAATCTAGTTTTATGTTGCAACCACAGCTCACAGTTGATTATGGCTTGGCTCGTATCGGTACTGTTCGATCGATCCATGAGGCAGTGATTACTAAGAAGTCGCTACTAACTCTGGTTCTGAAGGAATTCAGAGAGAGCTTGCGTGTGTTGTTTGAAGCGGGGTGGGTAGATACTGATCCGAGTACATTAGTGGTGAGCGCTCGAGCTAGTTCGAATATTATGCGTGCGATCACTATCAATACGGATATTCGGGCAAGTGAGCATGCTATTAATGCTGCTTTGCATGCATTGGCGCTCGATTTGGGGATTGCCAACTTTACCACTCTGCAACGTTCTTTTCGGGCTGCAGTACTGAATGCTGTCGAACATGGGACGGAGTTTTGTCGTAGTGAGCCCGTCATTATCAAAAGTGCTGTGGGAAGTACTGGTGTATTGGTGGTTTTGTCACAGTCGAGTTCTATGCTCCCGCGATCACGGCTAGCAAGCTTGAGTCAGGTTGCCAATAGCAATGCAGCCCAGTTTAGTGTGACCTATCCATCGGGGAACAAGGAAGTAAGAGGTCGAGGCCTCACGACTCTGGTCTCTCCTGATACTCCAGCTGCATGGTTTCTTTCTCCTGATCAGACTACAGCTCACTATCAATTGCTATTATTGGCAGAACGTACGAGAAGATTAGCTAAAAGCGCTTAGCCTCTCTATAGATAGACTCTTTTGCTTAGATATGAGAAAATAACACGATATACAAATATAAAAAGGTTATGACCAAACGATCTGGAGATCCTGATAATCATGAGCAGTTTGTAACTCGGGAAGTTCGTGAACCATTGAAGACTGTTGATGTAATTTCTAGTGCAGACGTAGATAGGCGGAGATTGGCTCTGATTATGGCGAGAAAAGAGCCTGATGTTGATCCTGGAGATATTGAACAAACTTTGACCGCCTTGCAGCAACCTACCAGAGCTGAACAAGTTGCAGAGCTCATGCACGGGGCCGATGGTGAAGAGCTTAAATTGTTAGTAGGTGAGGATGGGAGCAGTTTCATAGAGGGGCAGCGGGCGATGGCTACACCTCGGAAGCGAGCTGGCGGGGTTGAGAATCCTAAGGCACAAGTTTTGACGCCACAGTTACGTCGAGGTTTATTAAGAAAACGTTTTGAATTAGCTTTGAACCAGGATATGGAGGGAGTGGCAAAAGCTTTGCTGGTTATATTATCTTTGCCTTTTCAGTTGCTGGTACTTGTTCTCAATATCATTGTTTCAACTTTTGCCTCAAGACAAGTTTTTGGTGAACGTTTTCTGAGGCATATGGATGCTTACCACGATATATTCGAGAATAATGCCATGGTTGTGCGTACTGGAGAAAGTATTCATACTAAAACTATAGATGAAACTATAGCTGCAATGGATGCCTCAGTTGGTTTTGTTGGTAAGGTTCGTACTATGGCAGCCAATGGTGGTTTTGTCTCTTTGATCGATGAGGTTAGTATTCGTACTGCTGATTGGCCTTTGGTTCACAACCGTAATACTCATTTTGGTGAAATAGCTCCTGATACACTGATGTCTACGCTTCGTGCTGATCAGCGTAAGAGACTACGATATAGTTTACAACGAATGTCTGCGAAGGACTTTGAGGCTTTGTGTAGATTAGTGAGAAATGAAGATGGTGTTGATCCTACTAAGATTGTTGATGCATTGGGGAAAATGCTTTATTTTTCTGAGGTGAAAAGAACCAAGCTTGAAAAAGATGCTCTTGCTACGATCGGCACGTTAGTGAATGAAATCGCTACTGCTTTAGTGAAAAGAAATACTTTGATTATCAACGCTGAAGAGGCTCTGGCTACGAATAAGAAAATTGCGCGAAAAAGAATGCTGCCTATTGTGTCTGCGAATCGAGCAGAAGATGTTCGTTTTGTAGTCAAGGATCGCAGAGAGGGGGGGAGACAATTGAGCGCGGCCCAGTTGGTGGAAAAGGTCCAACTGGTTGAGCTGAATCGATCCACTGAGTCATCTGAAATTGATCAGATTCTTGCTAAAATGAAAGCAATGCCAGAAAAATCCACACAAATACGAGTGGCTATTGCCAGTGGCGACGAAACATTATTAAAAGAGTCACTTGGTGATAAAGCTGAAAGTCATTATCGAGAAGAAACCCATGAAACCAAGCTGCTTCGATTAGCAAGGAGTTATTCTGAGCATCGCAAAAAGTAATCTATAAACTTCCCGACCTGGTTTGTTTTGGATTCTGTATTTCTCTCTCATATCCCTCTACAGACCGCCGGAGGGTGTCTTCTAGATAGTGAGATCAATATCTTTGAGCTGTGCTGTTCCTGAGCGACTATTTCCTGTTTCCTCGCTCCTCTTTCCTTGATCTCGCAAAATGTACCCTAGGCTAAAAACGGAGGAATGAGTCATTATTTGCCCCTGAGCGATTATTTCCTGTTTCCTCGTTCCTCTTTCCTTGATCTCGCAAAATGCCCCCAGGCGAAAAACTGAGGATCGAGGAAATAGGAAAAAGACTACTCGCTTGTGGCGAGATCGTAGGGCCAGGGGGAATCGAACCCCCATTGCCAGGATGAAAACCTGGCGTCCTAACCATTAGACGATGGCCCCATATAAATTGCGCTGAGACTATAGTTAAGCCTCTTGATGTTGTCAAAGTTGATTAGATTCGCCGTCATTCGGGGCGGTTCGTAAACTCAAATATGTTGAGTATCTGCGATAAGTCTTCTACGATGCTGACAATTCCCCCAATACTTTTATGCGTCATCCGCTTCGTCAGGTCTTGTTTGTGTCTTTGGTATTTGCCTTGTCACTGGCGTCATTGCCATCAGTGTTTGCGATCAATGTTGATCAGCTCCCTGGCAATGTCGATCCCTCAATTATTGCTGATGTTTCTGCCGTCAATAACTTGATTGGGCAGGCTCAGCTGGACTGTACTACCAACTGTCCTAGTTGGGTTGCTACCAAGGGGTATTTGCAGGAAGCATCGAACAAAACGGATACTTTGTTGACGTTTTTGGATAGACAAGCCAAACAGATCTTGCCTGAGCTCTCTACCTTGGCGATCGCCAAGAATGATTTTGATCGATTGGTACTGAGCAGTGGTGGGAAATCCAAGGCTGATTGTGCTGTCGGTATGGCAATGAATTATCGTTTTGAGAGTTATACCTATTGTTTCAATTCTGAACAGTCAGTGGCTACTTTTCTCACAGCCCTTGCTAAGTATGGGACCAATCGTCCGACTGTAGCGCCTACTAAGTCATTCTTGGTACAGCTTAATCTCCTTACTGATCTTTCCAATACCTACTCTACGCTTGATCGTCAGCTCAAATCAGTTGCTGCCAGTATTACTGGTTGTCAGCTCAGCAGTACTGATGCTCGTTGTCTTGATAGTCAGAAACAGACTAGAATTACGACGACTCTTCCTGGTGGTTTACCATTTAGTGATACTCAAAATCACTGGGCGAAAGAGCATATTACCAATCTCTGGCGCCTCAATATCGTCAAGGGACGTACTGCTACTTTGTTTTACCCCGATGCTTCAATTACTCGGGCTGAGTTGATGAAGGTGATTGCGTTGGCGACCAAAAATGATGTTAGTAGCTTCGTCGATCGTGATAGTGGCTTTAGTGATCTACCAAAATCTCATGAGCTTGCTCGTTATGTCACTTTTGGTCATCTCCAAGGGTGGATCAATGGACAGAATGGGAAATTTTATCCTGATCGTCCCGTGAGCGCTTTTGAAGCGTTCAAAATTATTTTCAATGCTTTCAATTTGGTTATCGATGGCGCTGACCATTCTCAGCTGCCAGGAGTACTCGATGGTGAACAAGCTCGTTATGTCGAGACTGCACGCGCGAAGGGATTTACTCTCTCTCCAACCATGACTAGTTTTGATCCCAATCAACCAATCTCACGTGGAGATGTGGCCCGTGTTATCGATTTTTTTCTTGAGTTAGACAGCTAATACTGTAGATTGGGCTTTTTTCTTGTTTTCCTGTGCTCGTTCGCTGATTGCTTTGAGGAAATAGACTGCTTTGAGGGGATAATCACCGACTGTGGTCTCATCTGAAAGCATTAGTCCGCTAGCACCCTGGCGAGTGGCGAGGGCGATATCATTGATTTCAGCACGAGTGGGCATGGGATTTTTGACCATTGAATAGAGCATTTGCGTAGCGACGATTACCGGTTTGTTTTGGGCTCGGCCGGCTTCGATGATCGCAAGTTGGTTTTCTGGTAGCTCAGTGATTTCAGCTTCCAGGGCTAAGTCACCACGGGCGACCATGAGCATATCACTGGCTTGAACGATCTCAGTCAGGTTATTGATCGCTGATTGCGTCTCGATCTTGCTCATGATGGGGTAGACTTTACCGTGTTTTGCGAGGTAGCTGCGGACTGTGTCGATTGGTTGGCGATCTTGGATAAATGATACGGCGACGATGTCGATTGGTTTATCAAGCAAGAATTCCAAATCCTGCCAGTCTTTTTCAGTGATCGAGGTAGTACGGATCTCAGCTGAAGTATGGAGGTGCATTTTGTGTTTGACCACAAATGTCCCTTCACAGCTTAGTTCTAATCTATTTCCCTCTGCTTTTGTAATAGTAGCAGTCCCATATCCTTCGCCGAAGATGATGTGATCACCGACGTGAAGTTGTCCTGTCACTTCTGCCAACGATAGCTGACAGTGTTCAGGATTGTCTTGTTCAATAATGAGCTGATCACCTTGATTACAAGTGATTGTTTGTTCTTGGGGTGTTTTGATCCGTAGTGATGGACCTGAGATGTCTGCTAGGACGCGTACATGTGGATATTGGGCCTTGAGCAATGCGATGTCATGAAAGAGCTCTGTGTACCATTCATGGGTGCCGTGAGAGAAATTGAGTCGCAAAATAGTCACTCCTTGTTCGATCAGTTGCATGAGCACTGGTAGTGAACGTGAAGATGGTCCGACTGTGATGACGTATTCCAACATGTTTGTTTTTGTAAAAATCAATTCATTATACCTGATTTTGAGACGGTACACTAGGCTTTAGCTTGGCTTTTCTCGATCACCACTATGTTTTCAATGTGATAGGTGTGGGGGAACATATCGACAGGTTGCATGCTGATGATTTGATAACCAGCCTCAATAAAGAGGCGAATGTCGCGAGCCTGGGTGGTGGGATTGCAGGATATGTAGACTAGTCGCTGGAGGTTGAGTTTGATGATTTCAGTGACGGCATCCGGTAGCAGTCCCGCTCGTGGTGGATCGACAATTGCTACTGTGGGGGTGATTTGTAGCGATTGTAGGACAGTAGCAGTGTCACCAGTGTGAAAGGTGGCATTGGTGCACTGATTCCTTCGTGCGTTGTCATTGGCGCTCTTGATGGCATCGGCGACATTATCAATGCCGATTACTTGTTTTGCTTGTCGGCTAGCAAAGAGCCCTAGTGTGCCAGTACCACAATAGAGATCGAGGACGGTGTCAGTGGATTGAATTTGTGCTTGGTTGAGTGCTGTACTGTACAGGATCGTGGCTTGGCGAGGATTGGGCTGGAAAAATGCTTCGGGATAGATTGTGAAATCTAATTTGCCCCAGGTCGCACCCAAGTCTAGTTCTTCCGAAAGGTGATCGGTTCCCCAGAGTATCTTGGTGGTCTTGGTGGTGGCATGTCCGGTCTCTGAGTAAAGATACGTGTGCAAGCAGCTGACAATGGGTAGGTGTGCCAATGCTTGTTTGAGCTCTGCTACAGCTGGGAGTTTTGTCTCTCTGGTGACAATGTTGATCAAGAATTGCTCTGCTTGATTGTGTCTGATCACCATTGTATGCAAAGTGCCACTATTGGTTCTGGGAGTGTAGACGCTGACACCATTGTTCTTTGCCCACTCTCTCGTTAGTTTGACGATTTCTGCGTAAGCTGGGTGGGGGAGGAAACATTCTTCAAGGTCAAAGACATCGTAGTGGTAGCCTTTGGGATGGAGTCCTAGCATGGGTGTGCCTGCCTCGTCAGTAGCAAAGCTAAACTCCATTTTGTTGCGGTAGTGCCAGTATTGTTCACTGCCAATGATTGGTTTGCTATGAATGTCAGTGACAGCGCCAATATGTTCGAATGATTCAGAGACAATGCCTTGTTTATAAGCGAGTTGGTCCGGGTAGGAGAGGAATTGCCAAGTACAACCGCCACATTGCTCGAAGTGACGGCAGCGAGCTGTGATTCTTTGGGGTGAACTAGTAATTATCTGAGTAATCACTCCTTCTGCATAGTTGTTTTTTTTCTTGCGAATGCGAATCTCGACGGTATCGCCGGGCACACTATCAGGGACGAAGATTTTTATGCCTTCATGTGTTCCCAATCCCATGCCCCCAAAAACCAGTTTGTCGATGGTGAGGGTAATGATGCCGCCTTTCTTGAGAGCCATACAAAAATTAGAGAGCTAGACTGGAGCACTGTAGCAATAAGTATTCCTCTTGAACATTAGTGACTAGCATAGACAAATCGCCATAGTTTTTCTTTTGCCTGACTAATCCCAATTCGTGGTGTCATTTGGTAGTTAGTAATCAGTTTGCCACTGGGTTCGATGGTGAGCATCGAATTGGTCATGTCGAGGCCATTTTGTGCTTTTGTGAGTTGATAGGCTTTGCATATCTTCCCTGGCCCATTAGTCAGTTCAAGGTTTTTGATTGGTTTTGATTTCTCACGCAACGCACGCATAATTGCGATACCTTCCTGGGGGATTAGGCCTCTAATGAGAATCGCTGCAGGTTTACCAGCTTCTTCAGTGACGACATTGAGACAATAGTGGATGCCGTAGCTGAGGTAGATGTAACTAAATCCACCATCGCCAAACATGATGCGATTTCGCCCTGTTGGTCCACATGCTGCATGGCAAGCAGGATCCTCCATGCCGATATAGGATTCTACTTCGTTGATTTCACCAACTAGGGTGCCCTGTGGATGGTGGTAAACTAAATACTGGCCAAGAAGCTGGGCGGCGACCGTGAGTGTTGGTTGACGATAAAAGTCTCGAGTGAATGCCATAATCAATATCTTTCTAGTAGTGTCTATTGTGGCAAGAAAGAAGTGATTGTCAATTTTTCTCACATAGTCTACAGTAGTGCCGGTCTCGGGGTGTAGCGCAGTTGGCTAGCGCGCTTGCATGGGGTGCAAGAGGTCGGAAGTTCGAGTCTTCTCATCCCGACCACGATCTCGCCATAGGCGAGCAGTCTTTTTCCTATTTCCTCATTCCTTAGTTTTTAGCCTAGGGTACATTTAGCGAGCTCGTGGAAGACTGAGACTAAGACGTAGACTAAGGAAGGAATCAGGAATGAGTCGCTCAGGAACAATGAACTACTCGTTCCTCAGTTTTTAGCCTAGGGTACATTTTGTGAGCTTAAAAGGATAAAGTGGGACCATAAAAGTAAAGGTAAATGTGAATGGAAAAGAATGAGATTGGAGTTGGTTGTAGAAGACAGTATGAACCGAGTTACTCGGCAGGATCCTTCACGTGGTTCAGGATGACGGAGTAATGGAGTTTGTGGTGTTTGGGCAAATTGACATTTGCTTGCTGCAAGATATTGTTGTGCGTGTAATTCTTGCCATATGGATCATAATCAAGAGGTGACTCTAGCTGCGTATAATCAATGTTTTGATCAGTTCTATGCTGGGACTGATCGGTTTATGGTGCCGGAAGTGCAGGCTTGGGTGGATTTAGCTTTGTCTCGCTGTAGTCCTACTAGCAAAATCTTTGAGATTGGTACTGGTCTTGGCACTGAAGCTGATTATATGGAAGAAAGGGGATTCTCTGTCATGCGTAGTGATGTCGCTGAGAGTTTTATTGAGTATAATCAGAAGAAGGATAAAGAAATTGTCCGTTTTGATGTCTTGCTAGATCAGTTTCTAGATCGCTACGATATGATTTTTGCTGATGCCGTTTTCCTGCACTTTAGTGAGGCACAGCTAGTCACTGCTTTGCGTAAGATTAATGAGGCTTTATTGCCGCAAGGTCAGTTGGTGTTCTGTACTAAGCTTGGTAGTGGTGATGAAATGATCGTGAAGAAACTGGACCTACCTCGCTACTTCAAGTATTGGCAGGCTGACGACTTGAATAACTTGCTAGTCAAAGAAGGCTATGTGGTCGATCTGCTTAAAGTGCTACCCTCCGCCGGTGGTTGGATAGTGGTGATCGCGCACCCAGCAAATCAATAAATTTCCACCTCCATTTCCCTTTACTTTCACCTTTACCTTTTAATCGAGAAAAAGCCCCTAAACATTGTCAGTTCAATGAATAACTGTGACCTTTTTAACTAGCCAAGTACAGTGTAGTGATAATCACGTCTGCTGGGATGCTAATCAGGTATTTGAATATCGGTAGGCCGAGATAGCTACTGAAGATAATCACAGCGAAGAGTACTGGTGGGCCTTTTTCTTCGAGCCACTGGCTAACTCCTTCACCTCGTTTACCAAGAGCCAAGAATAAGAGCTTGGAACCGTCGAGGGGGGGCAGGGGAATGAGGTTGAACAGCATCAATACAATATTGATTGAGACGGTAATGACAGCTGTTTGCATGACGAATTCTGCGATGGGGCCGCTAAATAAGATCAGGATGTGTTTGACGATCACGACCAAGACTGCGGCCGTGATGAGATTTGATGCTGGACCGGCTAGTGAAATCAGGGCATTGTCTCGCAAGGGGTGGCGTAAGTTGTAGCTATTGACTGGTACTGGTTTGCCCCAGCCGAAGCGGAAGAGGATCAGTGTGAGGGTGCCCAGTGGGTCGAGGTGGCGGAGGGGATTGAGTGATAAGCGACCTTCATGTTTGGCTGTCGGGTCACCTAAAAGGTTGGCAACCCATGCATGCGCACATTCGTGCACAGTGATAGCTACTGCAAAGGCGATACAAATACTGATGATGGTTTGTAAGTCAAAACCCATAAAATGTGTACAAAAGTGAGAGATTGATCAGTATCCAGGCGATACTGCCCACTACTGCTCCGAGGCCAATACAAGCAATGGTGTTTGTATCCAGGATCATAGAGGGGATAGGTGTAGTATAAGGGACTGGCTTCGTCTCGACAATTAGATCTCACGAATGACGCGGATCTTGGCTCCTAGACTGTTGAGACGTTCAGCAACATCTTCATAACCACGATTGATCGAATAGACATTGCGGAGGATGGATTTGCCTGGTGCAGCCAACATGCTGATCAGAATGATCATCGCTGGGCGTAGTGCTGGAGGACAAACCAACTGAGTTGCTTTGAGGGGAGTGGGGCCCTCGATAAAGACGCGGTGGGGATCAGCAAGGATCATTTGGGCGCCCAGCTTGGCTAGTTCCATAAAGTAGATCGCTCGATTTTCAAATGACCAATCATGGATGAGGGTGGTCCCTTTGGCTTGGGTGGCAATTGGTACGAAGAAGGGGAGATTGTCCATGTTGACGCCTGGGTAGGGGCGGCCATAGAGTTTGTCATCCAATGCGATCAGTTTTGATGGCATGGTGGTAATGTCGACGAGGCGGGTGTGGCCGTTCTTGGAGAGGTAAGGTTTGGTTTGTTTGTATTTGAATCCCATCTTTTCTAGTTTGTAGAGTTCTAGTTCGAGGAAGTCGATCGGGCAGCGTTTGATGGTTAGGGTGGATTGGGTCGTGATCGCTGCGCTGAGGAACATCATTGATTCAATTGGGTCTTCACTATTGTAATACTCGATTTTTTGATTGATCTCTGGTTTGCCGTGGATGATGAGAGTGCTACTACCAATTCCTTCAATTTCGACACCTAGTTTCTGGAGGAAGAAACACATCTCCTGCACCATGTAGTTTGATGTGGCGAATCGAATCGTGGTTTTGCCATCAATCTTGGCTGCTGCCATGAGGATATTCTCACAGGCAGTGTCGCCTGACTCATACATTACGACGGTATTCGGTTTGAGTTTTTTGACCGTGACTTCATAGTCATTGGTGGTCACTTTTGTTTTGACACCTAGTTCTTCCATGCCAAACAGATGGGCGCTGACTGAACGTTTACCTAGCTTGCATCCTTGGGCGTGGGGGAGTTTGAAGTTTTTGAGAAGGTGGATCATGGGGCCCATGAGCATGATCACAGAGCGAGTTTTGATTGCTGAGCTGGCATTGATGGTGCTGAGGTCGAATGTGGTGGGTGGGATGATTTCTAGACTATTGGCGCCAATCCACTTGATGCTGATATTGAGACTGCTGAGAACTTCCAGCATGCGATTGACCTCTTCGATGCGGGGGATATTGTGTAGGATGGTGGTGTTGCGGTTGAGGAGGGCTGCACACAGTAGTCCCATGGCGCCATTTTTTGAAGAATTGGTCGTGATTGAGCCATGTAGCTTGTGCCCACCTTCAATTTCAAAGTCAATTGAGTCTTCTGCTAGGGCGACAATTTTATGATTGAGTGCTTTGCTGATTCGAGAAAGCATTTCTGTTGTCAGATTTTGTTCCCCCTTTTCCATGCGGGCGATGGCACTTTGGCTACTATTGATCCGAGTGGCGAATTCTTCTTGAGTGAGTCCACGTAGTTCGCGAAGCTCACGAATAAAACTACCGATCTTCAACTGTTCCTGGTCAAGTGTCTGTGACATAAGGGGAGGATTATGGGTTTTATAATTACCGTTACTTTCGGTAAAATTTATATCATATGTGATATGTTGTATCAAGTGTGGGTGAATTAATAATTAGGAATTAGTAATTATAAACTGGGGGCGGAAATGTGGGTGGGGGGATAGTTGTGCTAGACTATCTTTGCTTTTACTTCTACATATTATGCAATGTAATATTGGTATTCGTCATCGTATAGCTCGTGGTGTTACTGGCTTTGTGATCAATGCACTGGTGATCTTCTTTCAGGCTAGTCTTCCTGTGTGGCTCTTTTGGTTGGGGATTGTGGTTAGTTATGCAGTAATTTTTCAGGGAGTGGTTGGTGTGTGTTATTTCTATGCGCTTTTGGGGATGAAAGAAATGAAGTAAAACTCAAATTACAAATTGGGCTCGGGGATTCACTCAACGAGAACTTGGGGTTTGATTTTAGGCTCATCCGAGCCTTATGCTGATTCTTATTCTTCCCTTAGTCTCAGTCTTAGTCTTCGAGATCGCAAAATGTACCTTGGACGAAAAAACTGAGGAATGAGGAAATAGGAAAAAGACTCGCTCGCTTGTGGCGATCTCGTGTCAGAGCGAGAAGATTCGAACTTCCGACCTCAGCGTCCCGAACGCTGCGCGCTACCAACTGCGCTACGCTCTGATGCAACAATCATACTCATCTTTGTATTCCCGAATCAAGCACCAGTCTGCCGTCCGTTTGATTTTCTTGAAATTCCTAATTACAAATTCCGGTTATATTTAACAAAGAGTTGGGGGAAGTTATTATTTGAGTGCTTAAGC
>JAGNZB010000084.1 GCA_017984655.1 Candidatus Altimarinota bacterium | reverse complement strand
GAATGAAGCGATCGAGTCTTATCTTTAGTATCAGTCTTTCTACAACACTGTCATTACAAGACAGACTGCTTTTCAGCGTGCTCGTGGAAGACTGAGACTAAGACGAAGACTTAGGTAAGGTTGAGAATGAGAGTAAGGAAAGGATTAGGAATGAATCGCTCGGGGACAGTGTGCTTTTTATTCCTCAGTTTTTCGCCCAGGTACATTTCGATCTCGAAGACGAAGACTAAGACAGAGACGAAGGATAGAATGAAAGTTGAGGCTCGAATGCACTTACTCAGTCTCATCCCTTGGTTCTGCGCCAAGGGTACATTTTGCGATCTCAAGGAAATAGGAATTAATTGTTCAGGGGGCAGATTCCCTGCTATCTAGCTAGCTAACTTCTATCTTTGCAGTTAGTATTATGGAAACAATCAACTAGACAACATATGCAGTCAGGGAACTTTGGTAAGCATGCAAAAGAATACGAAAGTGCTCGTCCACGCTACCCCGCTCCCCTTCTAGCTTTTATTGCTTCGCAAGTTTCTATAGAACAACCCAGAGTACTTGATCTTGGCTGCGGTACGGGTATCTCAACTAGACAGTTAGCTGAGACTATCTCTGTACAGGTTATTGGCTGCGACATTGATTCTGACATGCTTGATGTGGCACGACAACATACTGATCAGCATATTGTCTATTGCCAATGCGATGCGAGGACCATCCCCTACCCGCAGGCCAGTTTTGACCTAGTCACAGCTTTTACTGCTTTTCATTGGTTTACAGATCAGGCTGCTTTAGTTGAAATAAGAAGGGTATTGAAACCTGGTGGTCTATTTTGCACGGTACAACCTCGCCACACTAGCCCATTTAGCGGCGACTTACGGATGATCTTGTCTCAGGAACTACAGCGACCATTTGAACCTAGTTATAGCAATATCGACTTCAAAGAATCACTCACTAGTTGCGGGTTTACTATTGTGCAGCAAAAGATCTACCAAGATAGCCAGCATTACACACTTGATCAATACATGACACTGCTGCAATCATATAGTGTCTGGAATCAAGTACCATCAGATCAATCCTCCAGACTACTAACAATTCTCAAGAACCATTTCGCTACCAAAATCGAAAATGGTTTCGTACGTGATGCCCGTGACATTGAGGTACTCATTGCTACACTGCGGTAGATCCAAACAAAAAAAGACCGGATATAAGATCCGGCCCCATTTTTCACTTTCATATTTTCGTTCACCTTTACCTTTCAGAAGCGGTTCATCTCACCAACAACAGCAGCCCCACAAAACAAAGAGCCTACCCAAACAATGATCGAATGAGCATGGCGATACCAGGCAATGAAAACCATAAGCTGTTTTGATCGATCATTAATCTGGCAACTGGCGACTGCTCATAAATACTTTTGGCTATATCTGTTGGCGTGAAGCCAATGCTGGGCAAGAATGACCCTCCTGAGAAATAGACCAAGATGGCACTGACAATCAAACCGGCACTGAGTGTGCCCAAGACAATATTAACCAAGAATACCCAGAGATTACTGCCTTTGGGATCCATCGTTGGCTCAAAGCCCCCTCGCAATGTGAGCAGAATAATCAACCCAATAAAAAGCAAGATTTTGACGGTTACCAAAGTATGACTTGCTGATTGGATTGTGACTAACGAAAACACTCGATTAGGATTGGTGAAGAATGTATAAAACAAGTTACCCAAGCCATCAGCTGCTAGGACTGCCACATAAGAACTGAGGATAATTTTTGCAGTACGATTGCTCCCAATAATTAAACTATATGCTACGATGACCGTGAACAGAATCAAAATAAACAAATTCCACGTTGGAGCAAGATACATAAAGGGGGAAATATAAAACGCTAGGACGATAGTACTATGTCTCATGCCTAGCGTAAACTATTGACACTGAGAAGCAATAGCAGTATAAATACTATTAGTTTATTTAAAACAATGTTTGATCAGAACGCCCCAATTTCATCACCAGACGCAGCCAATAATGACACAGGAGTCAGTGCTCCTAGCGCCAGACCGGCGTATGCGCGAGAAATCTTGGGTGATGCTTTACCAAAACAACAAACCGGTGGTGCTACGACCGCAACAACACCAACCACAGTCCAGCAAGTTGCGTCAGTACACATCCCAGAAAATACACCAATAGTCCAAGCAGCAGAACAGCCAGCGGTCGTGATTGCAGCTGAGCCAAGTTCATTCCGAGCTGCAATCCAAGCTGTCTTCGGCTCCCCAGAAACGCTCCAAGAAAGGTTATTAGCCGGCCGCCGACACCGCAATCCTCAAGGGGGCAAAGATCGAACAATCCAGATTATCAACGACAATGCTCGGGCAGCTTTTGCGGCGACTACTCCCAAGAAAGCGGCATAGTATTGCACTAGTATATCTTTTCCAATAGAGTAGTTTTGTAACTATTCTCCCCTGTGATGTGGCCATATATTCTTGCCTACGTTTTGATTCTCGTTGTATGGAGCATTATGTCCTTCATTGCGATTCAACACGTCTACACGTATGCCTACAAAACTGATCGCCTCTCACGCAATTTGACGCTCATCTATATCGTGATCAGTATTGCTCTCGCGATCAACGGTATGCGAGTATTGCTTTCAATTCAACTTTAACCGGCGCTAACATGCATGATCGTCTTCATTGTTATCGACCACCTGAGGCAGCCAACTTCAAAGCATTCCCAGGTCAAAGCCCTACTGAGAAAGTAGTGCTGATCATTCGCAAACACTGGATTGTCGATGTGGGTATTTTGACCAAGACATTTTTTGCTGTTTTCTGGCCATTACTTGCCTACGCCATTGTCAACCTACTACAACCACTGCCCCCGACGATCTATATCAATATCGGTGTAGTGATCATGCATCTCTATATCCTCTTCGCACTATTCTGGTACTATGTACGTTGGATTGATCATCGACTGGACCTGA
This sequence comes from Candidatus Altimarinota bacterium, assembly GCA_017984655.1. Classification (GTDB taxonomy): domain Bacteria; phylum Patescibacteriota; class Gracilibacteria; order RBG-16-42-10; family RBG-16-42-10; genus JAGNZB01. The sequence continues at coordinate 1,970 of JAGNZB010000084.1, read as the reverse complement.
TTATCTTTACTGATAGACGAATGGTGGACATCAACCAAACTCGCCTCTTCAATCGCAAAGTATCTGAAGCGAATCTTGCCCAAATTCAAGACGTTGCTAGCGAGGTCAATGGTTTTTGGGGAACCGTTCTGGGGTTCGGTATCCTCAATATCCAAACAGCAGGTCCAGATGGCAATGTCTTTGAAATGTCTTTTGTTCGTCAACCAAGCTTAGTGACCAGTACCATCATCGAACTTCGCGATCAGTATACCCAGCGTGAGCACATCAAACAAAACCCATCCCTTACTCCATAACATCTATCCTATGTCAGCCTTGATTATCTTAATTATCGTTGCAGCTATAGCATTTCTCCTAGTCAGTATGTACAACGCTCTGGTCACCCTGAGAGTGCGTTCTGAAGAAGCATGGTCTGATATCGACGTCCAACTCAAACGCCGTCATGACTTGATCCCAAACTTAGTCGAAACAGTCAAAGGCTATGCCACACATGAATCTGATGTCTTGGAAAAGGTTACTCAAGCACGCAATCAAGCTGTCCAGAACATGGCCAGTGGGCCAGCGGCACAAGCTGCCAGTGAAAACATGTTGAGTCAGGCACTCAAGAGTGTATTTGCAATCACTGAAAGCTATCCCGACCTCAAAGCCAACCAAAACTTTCTCAAACTACAGGAAGAACTAGCTAGCACTGAAGACAAGATCCAAGCAGCACGCCGTTTTTACAATGGTAATGTGCGTGATCTCAATACCAGCATTGATACATTCCCAAGCAATATCATTGCCAATATGTTTCATTTCCAAAAGAAAGAATTCTTTGAACTGAGCGATGTCAGTGAACGTGAGAATATCGCAGTCAAGTTTTAGTTGGCACCAACAAGAAGCAGCAGAGGACCAATCTCCTTTGCTGTTTTTTTTATTTTCTTTCCGCTACAAATTCAGTATTATTGACTCATATAACTGACTGGTTATGACTACTTATACTTACGTAGCACGCAACAAATTTCGTTCTGTTGTCCTGATCCTGATGTTTATTGCGATCATAGTGGGGATCGGCTACTTATATGACCTCATGTATGGTGGTGGCATTGGTAGCATCGTATTTGCCTTTTTATTCGCTTTGATCTCAGGATTACTAGGCTACTACTTCAGTGATCAGATCGCGCTTGCGGTCAATGGCGCCAAACCACTCACTGAAGCCCAAGATCCTGAGCTATTTCATCTCGTAGAGAGCCTAGCACTGACAGTAGGTATCCCGATGCCCCGACTCTACCTCATCCAAGACCCTGCGTTGAATGCCTTTGCTACTGGCAGGAATCCCCAACATGCGGCGATTGCAGTGACCACTGGATTGCGTCAGATTCTCAACAAAAGTGAGCTTGAAGGCGTATTGGCACATGAGATGAGTCATATCAAGAACTATGACATTCTTTTTATGACCCTAGTCAGCGTATTCGTAGGTACCATCACGATGCTAGCTGATTGGTTCATGCGCTGGGGTCTCTTCGGAGGCAATCGTCGACGAGACAATGACAGCGGCAATAGTTCGATTCGATTAGTGATTATGATCATTGGTATTGTATTGATCGTACTATCACCAGTGATTGCCACGATCATCCAACTAGCGATTTCGCGCAAACGTGAATACCTAGCTGATGCTTCTGGAGCTTTAATTACTCGTTATCCTGAAGGTCTAGCTAGCGCATTAGAGAAAATTCGAGATACGAGCCAGCCAATGGAGAGAGCCAACAAAGCTACCGCCCATATGTATATTGCCAATCCACTCAAAGGGGGCACGATCAGCAAGTTATTTTCCACCCATCCTCCACTTGAGGATCGCATCCGCATCTTGCGAGGGATGAATAAATAGTCCAGCCAGCATGAGATCATTATCACATCAAGAGGCGGCTACCCGTCTGGAAAAATTACGACAAATCTTGGCTGAGTGGAGTTACCATTATTTCACCGAGAACAAG
>JAGNZB010000015.1 GCA_017984655.1 Candidatus Altimarinota bacterium | reverse complement strand
GGGAGTATGAGGTGCTTGCTTCAGGGCAAGATCTCGGTGTGGGAGAAGAGATCTCAGTCGCCTGGCTTACTATTGATGAACTGAAGCTCGCAATTAGCCAAGGCCAGATGCAAGAATGGCGCAGTGTTGGAGTGCTACTTGGCTATGTGATGCCTACTTTTTTAAAGTAGGTAGTTGTGGATTTGGTACTCCTTGCACCGCAACGACAAAGCCATCGGGTAGCATGATCTCTCTACCAATCACCACCTCACGGATCTGTGATCGATCAAATGTGTCAGGGATGAACCGCACTCTCAGTGGTTCAGGCATATAGTATTCTTCTGCGTCACCTTCACGATCCACAAATACATTTCTAACTTCCTTACGCACAGCTTCATATGCTGGTCTCTTTGGTGATGTACTGGGAGCGAGCTTTTCAGCCCCCTTAGGCAACTCACCTGGAGTCCTGGTCTTTTTTCTGGTCATATTGGTACTTGATTACGACTAGATATTATACAACAAAGATGTATTTAATCAACTATTGTCGGTGAGAGGGATAGTTTTATTGATGGTATTTTGAGAAGAAACGATTGTGAATTAGGAATTGATAATTAGTAATTAGAAATTGGGACCAGGGGGGGCACTTAGTTGTGTTTTTTACTTTTCCCTTTACGTTTCTTTCTTTGCTTCTTCACTCATGAAAGGTAAACGTAAAAGTAAAGGTAAAGGTGAAATGAGCTGCGTATTTGTGAGCAAGTGAGAGCCGAGGTCCTCGGCAGGATCCTTCACATGGTTCAGGATGACGGAAGGGAGGGATGAGGAATCAGGAAGGGATGAGGATTCAGGAAGGGATGAGGAATCAGGAAGGGACCATAAAAGTGAACGTGAAGGTAAAGGTGAATGGAGAGCCTGATAGCTGTTGGCGTCTTATTGTGTGCCCCAATTCATCATTACCAATTCCTAATTTCTAGTTGGCTTAGGTTATTTACTTTCTACTTTGAAGATCATTGCAGTACCACCCATATACAAAGTACCAGCAGGATCAGCTGCAGACTCATGTGCAAATTTTGTTGCTTGTTCTGTTGTCGTGCCCAATAGCGTGATTATTTCTGCTCTTGTCCTGATTGGATAGGTCTTCGGCTTATCACGACTGTCAGTGCCATCAGGTCTGAGATAAGTGATGATGATTGCCCGGACAGCAGCAGTAATACCAGCTACTTCTTGGGGAAAGCTATCCTCTACTATGGCAGACCCAATTTCCAGATCGTTCCCATCAAGAAAGCTTACACGCATAGCCATAAAGTGGTCGTCAATAAGTGATAACCAAGTGTAGCACCCACCACAAACAAAGCAAAGTAACTTTCCAATCCCCCAATTCCTAATTACCAATTCCTCATTAATAATTGCCAAGTGTTATCTTCTTCACAAACAATGCCATGTATTGATCAGGACAAATAGTGGCCTCTAGTTTGTTGTTCCACCCCAGGAGACTAGGGTCACGGGTGGGATTCAGCCCACCACTAATGGCAGTGATCGGTAGTTCGGTGGTAATTCTTACAATCCGCTCAAATTCCTTTTCACTATAGGTCGTCACCAAGACGCGGCCATCCTTAGCTAACCGTGATAGCGCAATGGCCAGCATCCTTTGCCATAGATGGGTATTGTGTGCCAGAATTTCCGGATGCCGCAGCAAAACGAGATCGAGAGACGGTGGATACTCTGAGAGTATTGCTGGAGATGCTGCATCAGCACAAACAAAGATATTGCTATCTGAACCCACACTTGTGCGTGCATGGGCAATATAAGTTTCAGCACAATCCACACTGCACACCAATGGTAGCCAGTTTTTTGCCCGACAAGCCGCTTGCAGGTCTGGCGTATCACGCCCATCACCACAGCCAATATTGACGACGTGATAGGCCTTCGGCTCAGCACTCACAGGCAGTACCCCCTCAAGCAGTCTGGCAAATGCCACCTTTCGCAAAGCCTCTTTCTCCTCACGAACCCGCCACTGTCGATCCAACGAATCCTCAATACCCATAGAAGTAATTACCTCAATCTCTTTAGTATAAAGGAAAAGCAAGAAAATGGGGAGAGCTCCATATAATTGGTAATTAGGAATTAGTAATTACTAATTGGGCCCCCCTCCATTCCGTCATCCTGAGCGCACGCGAAGGACCTTGCCAAGTATCTCGGTAAATCCTGCAAATCCACAAAGAAGCCCTACTTTCCCCGAGCCCCAATTTGTAATTTATAATTTGTAATTTGTAATTCACGTTTTTTCCATCATCCTGAACACAGTGAAGGACCTTGCCGAGTATCCCGGTTCTCACGTACTCTCAAACCAATCCTCCTTTTCCCACAATTCCTCATACCAATTCCTAATTAGCCACCGTTTTATGCTTCCCTTCAAGAAATTCACCACCACTACAGCCACGATCTCCGTGTTGTATTGTCTTTGGACCTGGTGGTTTCTAACTAGCGGTGAGCTTGTCTTTGTTGGAGCTGCTTATTTGTATACTATTACTGCTACTGCTTTGTTTTTGTGTTTTCTCCTGGCCAAGATTGTTTCCAATCATAGTTACTTGTTGAAGATGCTTTTGGTGTCTTTGCCTTACATTGGTTGGTGTGTCTGGCTTTCGGGGACTGGGATTGAGCACACCGATCCGGGATTGTTTACGCTTCTCCTGCTTGGCAGTATTGCCATCTTTATGATTGCGACACTAGTGATGTCTTGGGATGTCCAGACTATCGATGCTGATTTATTAGCCAAGGGCGAGCGAGCACCAGCTCAGGTCCTCGCTATCTCTGACAATGGTATGACGGTCAATGAAAATCAGTTTTCAGTGACACTGACCTTGTCAGTGCGATCCCAGAGTCTGGGTGAGTTCCCGATCACATGCAAGCAACTGATCTCACGCCTGCAGATTCCAAAAGTGGGCGATCAGGTCACTGTTTTGTTTGATCCTAATAATCTCAAGACCATGATGTTGTTGCCACCTGGTGCTGAGACTGCTATTCCCGAGCCTAGAGCCACTAGCAAGTAATTGGCTCTGACATTTGACCATCAACTGTGTTTGTGTCATTGAGACATTGATCATTGCCCTTTTGCTGGTGCTGATTTTCAATAACGATAGTAAGGTTATTGCTTACCTGCACTTGATCCATCTATGAAAAAGAATTTGTTTGAGAAGATTGTCGCTCTACCTGCTCGTGGCTTGGAAGAGATTGTGGAAGATGCCGCCAAGGCTACTGGTGCGATTCCGGGGCTCACTCGGGTCAAGAGTTATTGGCGTATTTTGGGACCAGGACTGACTACTGGTGCTGCTGATGATGATCCTGCAGGGATCGCAACCTATTCACAGGCTGGTGCAAAGTATGGCTTCCAATTACTCTGGCTCTCAGCACTGACCTTTCCATTGATGTCAGTCATTCAAGAGATGTGTGCACGTATTGGTTTGGTCACGGGGCGGGGACTAGCAGGTAATATTCGTCGTCACTTTCCTAGAAGTATTTTGATTCTGTGTACGGTGCTGTTATTTTTGGCCAACACCTTCAATATTGGTGCTGACTTAGGAGCTATGGCTCAGGCTACTCAGCTGCTTTTACCCCAGGTGTCTTTTTCTGTTTTGGTGATTGGATTTTCGCTGATTAGTATTTTGCTCCAGATTTTTACTCCATACGCCTTGTATGCTAAGTATCTCAAATGGCTAGCGCTAGTGTTGTTGGCCTATATTGTCTCTGCATTCTTGGCTAATTTGAACTGGAGTGATGTATTGGTCCATGCGGTGGTGCCGTCGATTACATTTTCGAAGGATCAGATCTTCTTGATCTGTGCCATCTTTGGTACGACGATATCACCCTACTTGTTCTTTTGGCAGACATCGCAGGAAGTGGAAGAAGAGATTGTGGCTGGTAAGACCAAAGTTCGTCAGCGTCAGAATCCCACAGCTAGTGAGATCAAAAACATGCGTGTCGATGTGTGGTCTGGTATGTTCCTTTCCAATCTAGTGATGTTCTTTATCATTGCCACTTGTGGAGCGGTACTGATGGCCAATGGTATTACTGAGATTACCACGTCAGCTCAAGCAGCTGAAGCATTGAGACCATTGGCTGGAAATGCCACCTATATACTGTTTGTGGTTGGTATCGTGGGCACCGGTCTTTTGGCTATTCCCGTGCTTGCCGGTTCTAGCTCCTACGCGATCGCTGAGAGTTTTGGCTGGAAGATGGGCTTGTACCGGAAGCTCAAGGAAGCTTATAGCTTCTATGGGGTGATTATCTTCTCGATGCTTTTTGGTCTGGCGCTCAACTTTATTGGCATTGATCCGATCAAAGCGCTGATCTGGTCAGCAGTTGCCAATGGCCTGATCGCACCGATTATTTTGGTCTTGATTATGATCCTTAGTAGTCGCAAGAAGATCATGGGGAAGTGGCGTAATGGCAAGCTGGCTACGGTGGTTGGTTGGGCTGTCGTTGCGATCATGACTCTTGTGAGCCTGGCAACGATCGTGAGTCTTTTTGATTAGCTAAGATGCTTCAATTGCCTCAGTTTTTTCCATTACTTGATCAACTGCAAACTCAGTATGGAGATGCTCATCTATCAGCTACTTATGGTGTCGGTTGCACTGTAAAGCCACGATTGTGCTTGGTCTTCATGAATCCGACTGCTCGTACAGTTTCTACCGCTTTAGATTGGACTGGTATTCGGGCTTGTTGGCTGGGTACCAAAAATATCTGGAAACTATTTCATGCCGTCGATTTGATCAGTTCAGTGGATTTTCAACAAACCCAATCGTTGAAGGCAACAGCATGGACGCCTGATTTTGCTCAGCATCTGTATCAATCGATTGCTGAGCAGGGGGTCTATGTCACTAGTTTGGGAAAGTGCTCTCAAGTTGATGCCAGGCCTTTGCCTGATAGTGTCTTCCGTGCTTACCTTGATCAGACATATGCTGAGATCGTGGCTCTGCAGCCCGAGGTTATCGTCACTTTTGGGAACCAAGTGAGCAGTGTTTTACTACAGAAAAAGATCTCGGTCTCCAAGTATGTTGCTACAGCGCACGAAACGCTCGTAGTACAAGATCAACCATTTCAGGTGTATCCTACTTACTATCCGGTTGGGCTTGGCATGCGCAATATTGGTAAGGCAATTGACCGCCTCAGGATGATTCGCTCTCAATAAGATAGATGCTTATGTCTATGCAACTGGGGATTCTTGGTATCGTAATTCTGACATTGATTGCTAGCCGGTTGCTGCGGTCACTGTACTATATACAACTTGGCTATAAGCAGGCTGCTCGTACTAAGCCCTATGTACGGACATTAGCTGATCCTCAATTCAAAATCTTGTTCGTTGGCGACAGTACTGGCGTGGGTACAGGTGCATCGAGTCCGGAATATTCTATAGCTGGTTTGATTGCGCAGAAGTATCCTACGGCTTCTGTTATCAATAGTGCTGTCAATGGCGCCAAAGTGGAGGATGTCTGTACGCAGCTAGAACAGATCTCTGGTTACTACGACTTGATCGTTATGCATACCAGTGGCAATGATATCGTCAGGTTTACTCCCTATCGTAAGTTCGCTCGAGATCTGCGTATTGCGTTGACATTGGCCAAGAACAAAGCGAAGTATGTTCTGTTGATTCCAGTGGGCAATGCAGGGAGCATTCGTATCTTTCGCTTTCCATTACGCTGGTGGATGGAATGGCGCACCCGGGCTATTCGCCTCCGCTCTCTAGCAGCGGTAGCTGCTGCAGGTCCTACTGTTCGGTATGTAGACTTATTTGTAGAGAAGGCTGTAGATCCATTTATACAAGATCCTCAGCAATATTTCTCAGAGGATCAGTTTCATCCTAGCGATGCCGGTTATGCTCAGTGGATGACCAAAATTACGGTAGAATTGGATCATTTTGATCTTCGGTAAGTGGCGCCCCGTTTATCGGTGGGCAAGCGCTTTGTTTCGCTGGCCTAGATCAGTTATAATAATGAGAACACATTATTTATGCAGCGAAACTTCTCCCCCTGGATTCAAGAACTCGATCGGCGACGCATCGCTGCTATTTTGCAGCAGCACATGGAGGGCGAAGTTGCCGTGATTGGCGGTGGAATTGCGGGGATGACTAGTGCTTATTATCTTTTGCGTGAGACCAAGGAGCATGTGACATTGATTGAAGCTGACCGGATTGCTCACGGTGCGACTGGACACAATGGCGGTCAGGCTGTGGATTATTTTGAGCGACCATTTAGTGATATCGTTCGTGAATTTGGGCTCAAACAGGCTGCTGCCGGTCAAAATGCAGTTAGCACATCATGGCAACTACTAGCATCGATTTTGCGTACCACCAAAATCCCAGTCCCATTTAGTTCTTTTATCGGCTATGCAGGCTGTACCAATCTTGCTCAGCTTGAGCAGCACTTTATCAACAAGAAACTAAAGCTGAAGGGAAAGGTAAAGGTGTTCCCAGCGTACATCGCTGACACTGTTGCAATTCCGGCAGGGTTTTATAAGAAGTACCACGACTTATTTACTATTGTCCCTGCTCGCAAAGTGCAAAGATTGCTTGAGACTGACAATCCTGAGTACATTGCCGCCTTATCATCACGAAAAGGCTGTCTCAATAGCGCGTTATTTGTGGAGCAGCTCGCTCTCTATCTCCAGCAGACATATCCCAATCGGTTTCGTCTCCTCGAGCATACGCCGATTACCCAAGTGCATCTCACCCGTACTGCAGTGCAGCTCAAAACTGCCAAGTATCAGTTTACTTGTGACCGAGTAGTGTTGTGTACTAATGGATTTGAGCACTTCGCGATTACCAGTGACAGCATTCCGGGGCTGAATAAGCGTTTTCACCATATGATCACCGGTTTGGTTGGTTATATGACAGCCTATATCGAGCCTCAGACCAAAGCCCCGACTGCGATTAGTTATTTCCCCAAGAGTAGTCTCGCTCAGGCTGATGATCCCTATATCTATCTGACTCGTAGAAGTATTGGTACTGACCGAAGCTTGATTTGTATTGGCGGCCCCCAACGAGTCTATGAGCACGAGACTCGCTATTCCCGTCACCGTGCTTTTTCCCAAAAAGCTGCGAAAGAGATCAAGCACTTCCTCGACAAGACCTTACCGCAAGGCAAAGTGGCCCCCAAAAGCTTTCTCTATCACTGGCATGGCATCATGGGTTACACACCCAATAATATCCGCTGTATCGGTCCTGACCCCAGTGACAGTCGCTTGCTCTACAATCTCGGTTGTAATGGCATTGGCTTGTTGCCTTCGATCTATGGAGCCAAGAAAATCAGTGCTTTTGTCCAGAACAAAAAACTACCTCCCAGTATTTTCGACCCCATCCATCAAGTCCGTCCGCATTATCCTTATGATTATTCGTAGCCTCTAGGAATAGTCTTGAGATGAGTTGATCGCGCTTGCTGTCGATGTCGATGGAGTGATGTCAGTCCGAGTGCACAGCAAACTATTGCCAATCCGAGCAACACTTTGGGAAGGTTGAATGCATCGATCAGTACGCCTAGTAGTAATGGACTGACGATGTCTGCTGCTTGTGAGACTCCTTGGAATGCACCACTTAGGCTACCAATTTGGGCTTGAGGGACATGAAAAGTAATTTCCCGATCAATGGCCAAGCTCAAAAGCTGAAGACAAACACTAATACCAAAGACGAGAATCAGCTGTAAGGGGAAGATCGCTGTGAATGCCAGTGCAATCAGCAAACAGCTAGTAATACTGGTTGCCCAAATAATTGTTTTGGGATGGCGATCGGCGATCATGCCAAGTGGAGAGCTCAGCAATGAAGGTAAGGCGGCAAAGGCGGTAAGCAAAATTACCTGTGTAATACTGGCATTTTGGGTATATGCATAAATTGGCATGAAAAACTCACCGATGGTAGCAATGATATTGACGAGAAATGATAAAAGAGCCAGCCCCTTTATTTGCTTGTTCCATCCACCAATGGTACGAAAAAAAAAGCCATACGCCTTGGTTGTTGAGTACCGTTCGTGATCTTCCCTCACTACTCCATTGGGTAAGCGAGCGACAATGATCATCGCTAGCAACGCTGCTGGCAAGATCAACAGGAAGAGATAATGGAGGGTGATATATCTCACCAGGACTAAGCTAACAGCAACTGCCACAAGCCACCAGAAGTTGCTTAGCGATTCGATATAGCCAAACGAGGTGGCAATGTTTTTCTCCGTGGCATGCGTGCGCACATAGGTTGCTCGTCCTGTACTATCTAGCGCATAAGCAACACCATTGAGAGCTCGAGCAGCGACCACAAAAGCGACAATTCCAAATGCCCCAGCAAAGAAGTAGCTCATACTGACCAGCGGGTAGATCAATAGAGCAGCCAACAGCAGTTTCTTGCTGGCGACTCGATCAGCTAGCCAGGAAACCACGGGGAGAGAGAGGAGAAACATGACGCTAAAAATCGACTTAAGAATGCCCGTCTCTGCATATGTTTGTGCAAATGAGAACAAAAACAAAGGCAAGAATGCCTCTACAAATCCCCAACCCAAGTACCGGATCGATGTAGAGAGTGAAATCAATTTGACTCCGTCTTCGATCTGAGGCTGAAACCATGCTAGTATTTTTCTCATAATTTCTGAATTAGTTCGCCAATTTTTTGTGCCGTGATCGTACTGTGATTTTGATGATTCGTGAACTGGTAGACATGCGGGTGATGACGTGCTTTCAGATTTGTTGTCAGTAGTTCCCATTGTTGATTTGATCGCTTCATTTGTTCCGTGATGACAGTCAATGGCACCACGGGCCTAGATCGCCTTCCTGAAGTAGCGTCAGCCAGTTGTCTGGTTTGGATCTGAGTAGCATCAGTATGGAGGAGGATAAAACAATCAAAAAGATCATAATACCAATCACGTACAAATGAATCATCAAAACTGATCGCATTGCTTTCAGGATCAATTTTTACAATACAGAGATGATAGAGCAGCAAAGTGGTGGCAGGCGAGTTTTTGAGCTCGTTCAGTATCTGACAAAACTTCGTGTTGTAGATTTGTTCTGCTTCATCAGCTGGGATCGCCTCAATGAACTGATAGTCCTGTAGAGATGCTGGTACATTTGTGCTTAGTTCTACAGAAAGGCCAGCTGCTTTCATAAACACTTTTGACCCTGAAACTACGGCAATACTTGGCCATCTCGTTTTGATCTCATTGGCAATGGTATCTTTGCCAACACCGTTGATACCAACTAGTAACACGAGAGGCATGCTGTAAGTTTAATTGCAAAATACAAAAAGATGACACATCAATACGGTAATCTCTACCCATGACAGCGTCAATCTCTCATTCCGCGGTCTACAGACTAGACAAAAGCCATGAACTCTTCGACACTAATCCCCCAGGTCTTGATACAGCCGGCAAGCATTTTTGTACTGATCTCACCTCTATGGAGTGAAATTGGGGAGGTTTTACCATCTCGTCCACGAAAAATAAGATGATTGCCGCATGTTCTCACTGGTGGACCAAGGAAATGTTCTATTGCTCTTTGCACTTCAGCCATTTTGAGATTTCGCTTCAGCCTTTGTGCTTTCCGAGGGCGTTTTACTAGTGTGGTGGATAGAGTGGTCTCGGGAGTACTGTCAGGTATACTTTGCTCTTCCAGCTCATCAGTGTCATCTTTTTTGAGCTCAGTACCGCCATTGTTACTATCAATTCTGAGGATGGTTTCAATCTCAGTGCGGGTAGCGTCACGTGGTTTGACTAAAAAGGGATCCGAGATGTCATCTTTTTTTGCCTCCAGATAAGCTTGTAGTTGGCTAAGAATACTCAGTCTTAGTAATAAATATGTCTCTTCACTGACCAATCCCGCGTAGGTCATGGCTAGATTGGTTGAGAATCTGATCTCACCTTTCCGATCGATGTCGACATTGAATGTGCCGTATCTTGTATTATATGCCAGGACGGTCGATTGTGGATCTCTGATAAGCTCTGGGATGATGGGGCCAGTATTGGGGACAAACACAATCTGACAGCAACAGATAATGGTGGGATTGTGCTCATAATGGGGCTCAAAGTCATCGCGATAAATAGTGACCGCCCCATGCGGAGTTGTCCGCGTATGTGCCATTACTCGACGAGTTTGCCGCAAGTAATCAATCCACTCTAGTTTTTCCTTGATCTCAGTTTCCATTGCCTTCTTGCGCTCGGCAGTGAGGGATCCTGTAGTCCTCAAATATCTGGCCATGCTACTGGTGACTAGCGGATCATTGAGGCTGTCATTGGTGGTGTGGTAGTCAGCGACTATAAATGATGTCCCAGGAAAGTCACTCACTGAGTATTTCCTGTATCGATCTCTGAGCTCTTTGCAATAATGGTACAGGAAGAGACGTTCGTTGCGATTGGTTAGCAAGCCATCAATCTTGGCAAACAGTGTTCCACAGAGATTTTGTTGAAATGTGAGGAAGAGGCCACTACGCCACCCGTGAAGATTTGGGGTCAGTATCTCTGAAAGATCCGATATTTTCTTGAGGATGTCCTCGATGTTCTCACCATTGCCTGACTGCTGATTCTTGAGCCGTCTGACTAATCCAGGTCCCAATCTGTCGACAATAGTAGTGGCAATGTGATTTGCTTTTTCGATACTATCTCCTATTTCGGGCAGAGCCCGAGCATATCTTCCTGCTTCTTCAAAATTCATTTCACCAGTTTCCACCAAGAGATCTAGATCAAATAGTGGTCCTTGTATCAATAAATCAACGAGATTTTTTATATTCTCGCTACCAAAGAGCGCTCGTATACTTCCTGGGATATTAGGACGCAAGCTTAGTCTGGCTCGGATATCATCACTAGTTTGTGGAGCTGCTCTCAATGGTTCCATAATTTGTCGATCGCAATCGATTAGTGCTCCAAAGTAGCAATTACTAGCCGTTTTGTCTACTTGTCTGCAGAACAATCTGTAGGATGCTGCTCTGATTATTTCATCCAAAATAGTCACCCCTAGAAGTCAGCGCTAATGACTGAACCAAAGGAGATTAAACTAAGATAGTACTAGTAAGGTACTTTGATCGCATCCTTGAGCAAACAGCCTTCGAAAGCCAGTGCTTGGATCACTGCTGTCCTTAATTTATCACGCATTCCCATTTTCCCCAGGTCAGCTACAGTTTTCTGAAGGAGTTGTTCTACTGTTGTGATTTGGTGACGACTGAGAATAGCCACAATCTCTCGACCTTCTAGTGTGTCGACACCAGTAAGCATCATTTGATGTGCAGCAGCCAGCGTCACTGTTAGTTTACCATCTCCCGCTCTGGGTAGCTTAGGATGAGCTTTGAGCACTTCACCGACCGTGAGTTTTCTTGGCAATACTCTAGTGGTGGTCGATAGCGGTGTGTCTGTTTGTGCCCACAAAGCATAATCAGGAAGCTCATCAACAAAGTTTGGTTGTACATGCGGCGGCATTGTGATGCCAAAAACAGCTAGTTCATTGATCAATTGCTGGACTGCTGTGTAGTCTGGTGTGGGTGATAGTACGAGCAGCATCGGTACCGGAAGATCAATAATGTCCGCAACAGTCAGCTCTGCTGGTTTCCCTCTTTCATTACAGTAGAGGGCCAACGGTTTGAGGAATTTGGTGTCAGCTACCAATGCTGAGAGGGGGGTAGTAATCAGTACTGTGAGCAAATCTTTCTGATCTGGATTCGCCAGCGCTACACTTTGTGAGACAGCAATGATTGCCCGAATCGTATTGCGTGTTCGTTGCAACTGACCACGCTCCATTCTTGCCTCATTGCCCAAACGGACAGCAGCTAGTACTTGTGCACGTAGCTTCGCAAAGATTTCTGCATTGGCCCCAGGTAGTTGCTGCTGCTCACTCAGTCCCAGATGTGTTTTGAGCCGTCTTTCATCTGCATCGGTCCATTGGTCATTGTAGCCGATTAGCTTGATCAGTGTAGCAATAGCATTCTGATCAGGACCAGCATCAACAGCGGTCGGTAAATAGCTAATATCTCGTGAGGATTGTCCCATAGAGTTGTGTGATATTGAAAATGGTGGGAAGCAGTACTATAGCACACTTTGGCTCAAATTAGGAATTACAAATTATAAATTACAAATGGGGAAACGGCAGCTAATTAGGAATTAGGAATTGGTAATTATGAATTGTGGCTGCACCCATTCCGTCATCCTGAGCGCATGCGAAGGATCCTGCCGAGTATCTTGGTTCCACATTTTCTCCCATACCCACAGTTCATTTCACCTTTCCCTTTACTTTTACGTTCACCTTTCATGAGCGAGGAAGCCCAGAAAGAAACGTTAAGGGAAAAGTAAACGTGAAAGTGAAGAGCATACCAGAGGGGATCCTGCTGAGTATCTCGGTATAATGTGGTATACTAAAAAGAAACAAAGATTCTATGCTTAATGCTCCAGCTGGTGCTCCTCCAGAAAATAATGAACGCGATGTCAATCAGCTCTATGAAGCATTCTTGGCTCAGATTGACCAACCTCTTCAGCTTGCGCTTAATGGACTAGGAAAGCGAGCCAAGCTGGCGAAAAGTATTGATACTCGGTTGCCAGTACTAAGGGGGATAGCGCATCGTCTCGCCGCCAGAGTGGCCAAATCCAGTGGCGCTGCCAAAGTGTTGGACGATAGTTTGCTGACCGTATATGCGCGCACCATAGCATTCCTTCAGACTTTATCTGATACTGAATTGCTTCGATTAGCTGACCAGCGCCAGTTTCTCGTACATTATGGTGTTCGAGAGGTTAATGACCACCAACAAGTGGTCACAGCGTGTGTCTATATAACCGATATTCCTCATCCAGCAGCACGAGCAAAACCTACTGACAACTATTTGAATGCAGTTTTGAATGCAGTTCGTGTTATCTATCAGTACCCGCTTCCTTTCCCAAAAGAGATTTCAGGCATTGATACAAGTGATAGGATGATTCGATCATTTCCAGCTGCAAATGATGATCATTACAAGCTAAAGCAGTATATTGTGGAATGTCGAACTAAGCTCCGGAATTATGCCAAAAAAGTCGCCCATACTGCCAATCAACTACTACCAACAGCTGATCCTGGGCGCCAACAAAAATTGAAGATAGTGGTTGCAGAGGCTGAGATTGTCAGTGGTTTGTGCCAGAAAAATGATGTTATGGGCTGTCGATACCAAGAGATTTTTGTGCGAAGCTTGGGGTATTCGACTCCTGACATGCGGCTCTTTCAGGATCGGATAGACAAAGTCGCTAGCGATCTCTACAAGAGAGTTTTGGTCAGTGTGATGGCTGCTGGTATCGATGATGATGCTATCGCCCAGCACACTTCGACAGGTCAGTCTGGTGTTGCCCCGTACCGTAGGGAGCCTGGTGAAAGGGATTAGGATAGGTTTACACAAAAAAACATCGTGGGGCCTGATCTTCATCAGCATTACATCTATGGCTTATTACTATTACTGAGTGTGTGAGTCAGTACCGACAAAACTATTTTGAGTACTATCCCATGCCGGAGAGATCGCTACTTTGCACACTGCCTTGCCGGACATTGAATAGGTTTGTCCTGGGGTGATCCGAATGGTCTCACCTTGGTGTACGACTTGGATAGCACCGTTCACCTCAGCGATTATTGCTCCGAATAGTACCGTGATGCTTTCTGTGCAAACTTGATTGAGGGAATATCCCTTCTCGAGTGCGGGATAGCGACCATCGGTCCACACCAGTGCGATAGTTTTGTCTGTAGAGAGAGCTACTTCGCCACCGCCACTGACGGGATAGCGCTGAGCAGTAGCTAGATCAAAGTGATTCAATGCTTCTTCGAAAGTTGTTTGGATGGTCATAAAAGTATTGGTAAGGAATTAAGCGCAGAGTTTTTCAATGTCTGACACGGTCTTGGCTAGATCTGCTGTGAGATTGAGTATACCGCTCTCAGTCTTCACGATGTCGTCTTCGATACGGATACCGATACCACGATACTCAGGTGGAATAGTCTCATCTGTGGCTGAGATGTAGAGACCTGGCTCCACAGTGACAGCCATCCCTGCAGTTAGTGGCAGGGGAGCCCGAGTGCCTTGATCAGAGACATAGATCCCACTGTCATGGACATCGAGACCGATATGGTGACCGATACCATGCATGAAGTACTTGCAATAATTCCGGTTCGCAATATTCTCTTCTGGTGATCCTTGGAGCAGTCCCATAGCCAGCAGACCTTTGGTCAGTACTTCGGTGGAGACAGCATGAAACGATGCATAAGTGGCTCCCGGTCTTGCTACTTCTGCAATACTAGCAAGCTGGGCTTGGAGCACCAGTTCATAGATCGCTTTCTGGGCCGAAGAAAAAGTGCCACTGATTGGGTAGCATCGAGTAATATCTGAGGCGTAGTAGTTGAGTTCACATCCGGCATCGATCAAGAGCAAGTCAGATGCTCGCAGCTGAGCATTGTTCTGCATGTAGTGCAGGGTGCAGGCATTGTTACCTCCAGCCACGATCGCTGGATATGACCAGTTGAGGCCTTGGTATTGGAACTCACGGTAGATATCGGCTGCGACTTGATATTCATACACGGTATCACTCTGTTGTATGCGCTTTCTCATCATCTGCACTGCTTTGGTGTGAGCTGCGATAGCGATAGTGTTTGATTGCTGCATTTGATCAATCTCCCAATCGTCCTTATACATTCGGGCTAGTCGGAAGAGACTATTGGTCTTCATGTTCGTGGCGAGATTCTCACTGGGCGATCGACGGCTGCATTCATTGAGCAGTTTTGTCACCACAGCACGCATGGGTGAGTAGCTGTGCTCATTACTATCAAAGTAACTCGTATGCATGCCGCTGAGTAGTGATGACAGGTCTGTTTCAAACTCAGAGAGCTCTTTGACGTCAGTGATGCCGGTAATTGCTTTGGCCCCACTGACACCGGCTCGGTAGCCTGTCCAGATCTCTTTTTCGATCTCGCGTGGTTGGACATAGAGCAGTTCGTCTACATGATCATCGGCATTCTTGCGGATAACCAAGATACTGCTGGGTTCATCAAATCCGGTACAGTACCAGAAGCTGCTATCCTGGCGAAAAGGGTATTCAACATCAGCATTGCGAGCGATCATGTCAGCTGAGAACAAGATCAATACGGAATTTGGCAGCATGAGGTCCGCAATTTTCTGTCGGTGTTGCTGAACTATAGAAAGTGGGATCATAGAAGTGGTAGGAAATAATCAAATATTAGGCACCGAGATAATTTGCCGCACTAGTGCTCTGTCCCATCAAGATAGGATAGCCATAGAGAGCTGCTACTGTAGCGATGTGAGGACTACTACAGTCAAGGTAGATGCTGCCTCGCTTAGCGGTCAAGCGTTCTGCGATCACAAGATATTCAGCCATTTGGCCAGGAATTACGGTAGCTTGCACTCTCGCTTGATAAGCCTCGACCGTTTCAGTGGCTTCCGGTGGATTCCATTCTTGATAGAGTTGTGAGCGGAATCGATATGCTGCTCGTACTTGTTTTCTGAGATGGTGGGCTAGTTGTGTTGTTGCGTCCATGTTCTCTTGAAGCATATTTGTCACTAGCAGCTTTTGTTTGCCGAAGTGTTGGTCATCTACTAGTGTCGTGGTCAATGCAGTCTGAGCAGGCAACTGTCGGCGTTGATATTCAGTCGCGATTGCTGCGAGAGATTGCGTGAGGCGTGCAGTGAAATCAGCTTTACTGATACCATATGCGCCCTCCTCAGGACACTCGAAAGTAGGCAGAAAGTGAGTGATCTTCACCTCGCCATAAGGATGCAAGACAGTAACTACTCCTTCGACGAAGTCAAAAGCTTTTTGGCCAACAATGCCTACCGTAGTGCCCACATCTTGGAAATCAAACTTCCAAACACCAGGACTGACGAAGGTACCTGAATAATCTGGACAGGTCACAATCGAAAGATCAAATCTTTGCATCAGTAGACCATCGAAGAGCGCTTGGCAGAGGGCGAGCTGTTGATCTGTGCTGTGAAAGTGAAGCAGGTATCGCTGTTCTTGAAAGAGAGCAGTCCAGATGGTAATCAATTTGGTCAATACCGCTAATGCTTGCTGCTCACTCACTGGTTCGCCACTTGGACTCTGTAGTTTTGTACTTTTGAGCCCCTTGGCTACTTGGGTAATAAAGTGACGCAAATTCCTTTTGGTCTGAACTGTCATTCTCTGACGCTCTTTGCCGTTGTCAGCTTTGCTATTGGTCAGTACTACTAGATCAATCTGCTCCAGTAAGTTATTGACAGCAGCCAATGGCAGATCCACTGTCCTAGCGGCAAATGCCACTCGCTCGGCTTTGGTATCAAAAGAAGCGTGTTCCTGGTCCAGCACTCTGACACCAGTAGCATGGCCACCATGTACATATCCAGTTCGATAGAGGCTATTGGCTAGTGCTTGGCGTATCGCTGGTAACAGTAATCCTTGCAATTCACTTTGGACTTGATCGAGTTTTGTTTGTAAATTTTGTTGTGCTGCTGGATCTCCGTGGACAACTTGAAATTGAGTGGCAAAAAGTACTTCACGGAAGTAGGTGGTGACAATCTTGCGCAGATGCGTCCTCAATAGCTTTCCATCGGAGCATTCTTCCATCGAGGCTTCACTAAGGGAGCGGTGCTCAAGCACGGTTGTGAGATGTCGGGATAGTGTCCCACTGTCCACCAGTTCACCGAGTATTTGGGTGCTGAGAGCTGGGGCTATTTGTACTAGGGCATCCTTGAGGATTATTCGCAAATCACTATCGCGTATTTTTTCCCGAATACTTGGTACTAGCAAGCTGATCTCACGGAGAAATGTCTCACTCGTAGCCACCTCAGCAATCATCTGTGTCACTTGAGTGATACTGTCAGTCGTGGTGCTGTCTATCAGTCGATCAAGGGTGTTGGTTGGTAGTTTCATAGAATAAAGCTAATAAATAAAAAGCTCCCGTACCCAGTGGTAGAGGAGCTTGTACATACACAAATATCCTTCACCAACACGGGTGGCAGTCAAAGTAATAAAACCAATTGGGTGAAGTGTAGTTGTGATTCATAGTCTTGATAATGGTTGATAAATGCAGTTTTTGGAACAAAAAAATACCCCTCTGCCAGGTGGCGAAAGGGGCCTTTTTCTCAACACACATTTCCCTTCACCACTTAGAGTTGGCTAAAGTAATAGGGAGTAAACCAAGATTGTCGAGAGAGACGTGTATTCATATGCTTGTACTGTAGCATGATTTTTTGAGAGTGCAAGTTAGGCAGGCATTTGTGCTGATGGATCGTTCTGCATGATGCCAAATATATTACCTTCTGGATCATGACAATAGGCGAGCCAGCCAGTACCTGGGATCGGCATCTTGGCTAGTGCGAGAGTGCCACCAGCTTTGATAATTTGTTCCAGGGACGCATCGAGATCAGCCACATCTACTGTACATACGTACGACGTGATTGCTTTGCTGCCATCAAGAGGACATTTGCGAGGCATCAGTCCGCCATTGATCCCAGGTTCATTGTCAGGACCAGTAAACACCATCCAGTAGTCGACTTCGCCCCATTTCTGGAATTTCCAAGCAAAAGTCTGTTCGTAAAATTTCATTGCCCGAGCAGGATTATCAACATGAATTTCAAAGTGGACTACTCGAGACATAGAGCATGATTAAGATTCATCACCACTGTACTTTTGTTGAGAATACTTGGCTAGTGATATGCCAATGACAGATCCAGGCTTTAGGATGTTTTAGATAATGCCAGTTACTGGTGGGGTAAGGGAGCTGGGGTTTTCACCTTT
Organism: Candidatus Altimarinota bacterium; assembly: GCA_017984655.1. Classification (GTDB taxonomy): domain Bacteria; phylum Patescibacteriota; class Gracilibacteria; order RBG-16-42-10; family RBG-16-42-10; genus JAGNZB01. The sequence continues at coordinate 990 of JAGNZB010000015.1, read as the reverse complement.
GAGAATTGCCAGTAGATGAGGTCTGACCACTTCACACCGATAGCGACGCTCGATATCTGCTAAGAGTAAAACTGCATGCGCTAGTTCTTTGATAAAGTCTCCTGCGTGAGGTTGCTCAATCCCTCGTTGCTTCAGGAAAATGCTGATACCTTCAGAAACACCTCCAAGTTTGTGGAGTGTTTGAGGGCAAAGGAGGGTTTGTAATGTTCTTTGCGTATGGAGTTCTAGTACATGGAGTCGTCCCAATTCCTCTGCATTAAATCCCTCAGTATCACTTGCTTGTTGCTCAAATTGTTGGGATCGATTTCTTTGATTGATAAGTTCAGCCAATAAGCTCAAAACCATCGCAGCAGAGCCTACTGTTGCATCAATAACTTGTTCACCTCTCTTGTAGCTCAAAGCATGTCCAATCAGCTCCACAATATCTCTAGTGGAGAATGTCCAAGACGAAGACTCCAGTGCTCTAGGGAGTTGCGGGAATGGCATCGCTGCTAGCATCAGTGTTGCTCTGTCTAAGTCTGTTTCCTTGATAGTGGCGATCATAACAAATAATTTGAAGATGCCACTCTACCTATTTGTAATCAACTCTGTCAAAGCGCTAGTATTTGATTGCTCGGAAGTTGAGTCGGGCTGGCAGTAGATGTTTGTCAGCATCTTCAGGGTGGGCAAGGATATATTCCTCGCTAGCTTGGGGCTCTGAAATACGGTCAATCCTCAATCCAGCATCTTGAAATGCGTTGTAGTATTCGCCTACGGTATGGTGAAAGAAACTTACTGCCACTGGAGGCTGGATACCCACATTGGCACGAATTGGTCCTGATGAGAAGTAGCCATGTTCAAGTGCATTCATTTCTGGCCGCGATCCAGGGCGGGATTGATTTTCCACATATCTTTTCATCCACCATACCGGGGGTGTTACTGAAACCACACAACACCCCCCAATCCGTAGAATGCGTCTAATTTCTGCAGCCGTGGAGTTCAAGACTACAT
>JAGNZB010000083.1 GCA_017984655.1 Candidatus Altimarinota bacterium | reverse complement strand
ATCTCGATGTCTTTACCAAAAAAGTAGAACAGTATGTCGGTAACTATCATGACGTAGTGGAAGAGATCGCGATCCGTATGGAGAAGGAAAACAGCAAAAATGCTCAGCTTGCCAAAGGAATTCAAGAAAAACGTGACAAAGCGAATGTGTTTGCTCACAAAGGTGGAAAGATGCGTGCCGTAGCGAAGCGCATGCGCAAAGTAGCTGATGAGCTTGAGGATGAGGTGGTTGATGTGCGCCGTGAAGATAGAACGATTCGACCATTTACTATTCCTGCTCAGCAAGGAATGTCAGGGGAGATTGTGAAGATTACATCGGTCTCCGTAATTCGTGATCATGAGCCAGTGATCCATCCCGTCGATGTGATTGTGCGCAAAAACCAGCATCTATTACTAACTGGCCCCAATGGCATTGGCAAAAGCACACTGCTCGAGTCACTAGCTACTGGGAAGAATCCCGGTGCCATGATTCTTCCTGATGTACGCGTCGGCTACTATCGTCAAGATTTCTCCACGCTCAACTTCGAAGATACAGTCTACCAGTCATTACTGAGCGCGCTTGAGTCAGCTGAGGGCAAGCCAATTGAAGAGACACTGCGTTCAGTTGCTGCCGGTTTCTTGCTGACATCTGAAGTGATCTATACCAAGATTGGCAGATTGTCTGAAGGTCAGAAGGGTTTGGTCGCTTTTGCTCGGTTGGTACTTCAAAAGCCAGGCCTCCTCATTTTGGATGAGCCTACCAACCATATCAACTTCCGCCATTTGCCTATTATTGCTCAGGCCCTGGATCAATATGAAGGTGCGATGATTCTTGTCTCCCACGTTCCAGAGTTTGTAGATCAAGTTCGGATTGATAATGTGCTTGATCTCGATAAGAAGTAATTAGTTTTAACAGCTCTTTATGCGACGTTATATCGCTTTTCTTCGTGGTATCAATGTCGGAGGACATCATCTGATCAAGATGCCCTGGTTGGTCAATCTTTTTTCCGCTATCGGTCTGATCGATGTCAAAAGCTATATCGCTAGTGGCAATATCTTGTTTAGTTCAGAGAACGAGGATATGGATGCACTGACGGCCAAGATCGAAGAGGCGTTATTGTTGTCATTGGAGTATCCTGTGACAGTGATGATCAGGTCACAAGAAGAGCTGCAGACTCTGGTCGCCAGCAAACCATTTCGAGGTCACACAACACGAGAGAATGTAAAACTCTATGTCACCTTTTTGCCAAAAATGACGGTACCGACCTTAGCTTTACCAATTGTGTCAGTGACAGAGGGATACAAAATTATTGCAGCATCTGACCGAGAGATCTGTAGTGTCTCGAGTTTGATGCCAGATGGTCGCTATGGCAGCAGTATTCACTTTGTGGAGAAGCAAATCACCAAGACATCGACCACTCGGAACTGGAATACAGTTCTGAAGGTAGCCAAGTTCTAATCTGGGTAAGGTCACTATCCCAGCAGTGCACTTTACCAAACTATCTGCATGGCAGAGGTGACAATTACTACTTGATCTGGTAGTATTGTCTCTTATTTTTTGTTATGAATTATGGAGTTATCAGCACTAGAACGTGAACAAGTCACCAATCTACTTGAAGCTCAATTAGCTGAGCTGGATACCAGGCTAAAATGGGAATTCACAGCCCAAGTAGAAATATACATGAGTAGCCATAAGCTCAGCACCGATCTGCAGTTCTTAGCGGTGATTAAGGTATTTCAAGCATTCAAACGTTCGAATGATTACCTCAAAGCTAGTGTTCGTCGAGAGCAACATCAAGTATTGGTCGCCCAATTACTCGCTGCTGAAACCGACCCTTTGTTGGTGCGCACCTATATTCGGGACCGCATCAAAGCATTGGTACAACACAATACAACAATTGCAGAAGTGATTGATACCGAGTTTTTGAGTGACAAAGATACTACCGGTCTCAAAAAAGCGTTTGACTATCATCCGATTGTGGCTGCTTGGCTTTTATCTCAAGTGCAAGGGAATAGTGACCTTCGAATTCAGAATGTTATGGTCAAGTTCTGGGCAAGTGATACCTATCATCAACTAGGCAAGCGCGCTCCATCCCCCGAAGCTCTGGTAACCATATTGATTCGAAAGGGACTTTTGCCGGGCGACATCGATCGTGCTGCCTGTGTAGAAAAACTTCGTACCGATTTTTGCTAAAGATTATACTTAGCATGATTCGCTCAAAATGCTCTTGAATTCTCAGAGTGGGAGGACTAATGTCGTTACTGTTAAAAAATTCCTTTGACCGCTCCTCTTGTCACCCCCAGAATTGACGCCCTCTTCCAAAACCCATCAGTTCTTCTGCTCTATCGCCACAATGCCCTCTATGAAGCTATCCGTGCTGATGTGTCACGGGTATTGAGATCATTGGGCTATCAGCCTGAGATTATTACTTTGGATGCGCGGATAGAAAGTTCCAAGATCCGTGACGCAGTGAGGGGAGCGCTGCATGGACGCTGGCGGTTTGTGCTGGCTGACAACACCTGTCATCAGGAAATGGTGGGGATTATGGGGGGGCAATTTGTTCGTGAGAAGACACCTTTTGGCAGTCTGGATGCTATTACTGCGCGCGCTGCTTACCGTGCATTGCTGATGAATGCAGCTCATACTAAAGAGTACGGTGAAAGTGACGCCGTACTAGAAGAAACATCTCGAGGCCTCGCAACCTTGTCTACCTTACTCCAGCTGCATAATCGTGCACTGACACGAGCAACTGTTTTGGTTGACGGTTTAGCACAACATCAGCCCTTTCAAGGTGATCTCATTAGGAAGTTGCAACGTGCCGGCATTGAAAGTCTTCCAACAGCTTACACTCCTGATTCTGCTGGCAGGCTGCTCCAAGGAGAAGAAGCTAGTATTGCCACCTACCTCGAGGCTGTATTGAGTACCACTGGATTGGCTGTAGATCAGTGTAGTGAGCAGACCATCCCCCCATTACTTGATGGCCAGATTCTGGTCTGTGATCGTCACTGGTGGGAACGTAATCGAACAAGAGATCCAGCAAGGACACTGCCACTCCCATTGTCTAGTGCCTTAGCGCATGCTTGTGAGCATGATATGATCGATGCTTGGCGCATGGATCACTTTATCGATCATGTAGAGAAAATTATCTATGATCGTCACCATCGATTTGTTGAGGCGAATTAAATGAGTCATGAGCACTTGGCTTATACTGTAGCAATATTTGAGCGTGATCATAAAAAATCTCATAGGGATCACTATCGTCGCTTTGTACTTTGAGCTGCTTGATATCGTCTAGCGACATAAATCGGTAGGCACTATGATCAAGGCTGAGTCGAATATCACCGGTAGTATGCACTCGGAAACAAAATTTTCTTTTGGTCTTCCCATTTTCTTCATTGAAGAAATCAAAATGACAGACCAGCTCTGGAATACCGATGATGTCGAGACTAGTCTCTTCCTTTACCTCTCTCGCGATGCTGGCGATCAGATCTTCATCATGCTCGACGCTACCACCTGGCATTTCCCAGCCCCCAGCACACCAGTCATTTGATGCTCTTTGGATAAGCAGAATCTCCCCAGCTTCATTGATAATCTGAGCGCAGACACCAAGTTGCCAGCGATTTTCTACAGCTTCTTCGGTCAAGGCTGTTGTATCCATAAGTAAGGGGTATTTGCTGACACTATAATCAGCAGCACCTGATTAGTAAATTCAAGCAGCGCTTTCCCCAGGAAAGGGAGGGGAGAACACGCACCAAACACTAATCACAATTATTGCTTGAGCTGTTTACGTGACTCTTCGTAGAGCTCGATAAATTCATCGACCGATGTTTTTGCGATAGCTTGGCCGATGACATCTAGAGCTAGGTCACTGGTGTGCTTGAAGCGGATGCAAGACTTGCCCATATTGAGTTTTTTGCCAGATTTGAGGTACGCAGTATGAAACCACTTCGTTGTCTCGGGATTGCTATAGATATTGAGCAAATAGATTGAGTAATAATTCTTCTGAGCAGCTAATGAAACTATCGCCAATGGTTGCTTATTGTAGGTGATCGGATAGCGAGCAAACGGGATGACGTATGAGATCATGCCGTATTGCATCACTTCTTCAAAACCTGGCGGCAAATTGGTGAGGATCACCGATCGCACCTTGGTAATGCTGTCTTGTTGGCTAGGTGTTAGTGATGCGATGTATGCATCAACAGTTACCTTGTCACTCTGGACCATAAGAAAAAGTTAACTAATCAAAGTAAGAAGCTTGTGGCCTTTCTTAAAGTATACGAATTATTCACTGAGATCTCTTTTTTTGATATCAAATTCCTCTTTCTGGATCTCACCTTTGGCATAGCGAGTCTTGAGAATATCTAGGGCTTCACTGTTGTGATGCATACCATGATCACGATGATGGTGCCCACGACCTTGCATCATCCGCATGCTAGCGAAAATAAAATACATAATCGCTACCCATAGAATCACCAACAAGACACCACTGACCGACATCTGGTTCGCCATCATTTGTCCATGATACATACGATATAATTACTAATAAGTAGTCAGCAAACTGACAGCTTTTACTATACTCTTTTCTAGCAGCAATGACAGGAGGAGTTCTCGTACAGAACAGTCAATTTCCTAGTAGACTAGCAATAATTAAAGATTAGTGAAAACATTTTAGCACCACCAATAACCAGCCAAGTAACCATGGTATGATTTTCGATACTTGAAATGTGATCATGAGAACCACAGTTGCTGCTGGTGGGGTGATTGTTCGGGATGGTGCTGCTGGAACTGAGGTGGCTCTGGTCCGTGAACGCTGCTATTCGGACTGGACATTACCCAAGGGACATCTGGAAGTGGGTGAGACTCTGGTAGCTGCAGCCCTGAGAGAGGTACGAGAGGAAGCTGGTCTTACCCGATTGAAAGTTATTCGACTGCTAGGCAAATACACGGCCCGTCACACTGATGAGTTGAAGACAGTTTACTACTTTCTGATGCAAATGCTTGAAGATGAAGATCCTTATCTATTGCTAGATC
>JAGNZB010000082.1 GCA_017984655.1 Candidatus Altimarinota bacterium | reverse complement strand
ATTTGAGTATCTTTCTTGTCCTAAAATTCCAGCAACAACAAACCGTGCTGAAGGCTTCTTTAGTCATGTAAAACGAGCATACAAAAGACATGCTGGATTAGCATTACGTCAACGTGAGTCGTTTATTCGGTGGTTCATTCACTTTCAACAACACTAAAAAGCACACATTTTTGACTATTAGACCCAGGATGACGGCGGGGAGAGAATGAGGATGAGGTGTAAGGATGGGACCATAAAAGTAAAGGTGAAAGTAAACGTGAATGGAAAGCTAACTGAGACTGCGCAGCCTCAATTCATCATTATCAATTCCTAATTCCTCATTAACTATCTTTCTTCCCCATTTGTAATTTATAATTTGTAATTTGTAATTCCCATCCTCTATAATAGAAAGAACACAAAACCTATGCATATCACAAAAGTACAGATTTATAGCATCTTGGATTCTCGTGGGATTCCTACTGTTGCTGTGCTTCTGGGGGCTGGACACAATTTTGCTATTGGTATGTCTCCTAGTGGTGCTTCTACTGGGAGTTATGAAGCGGTAGAATTGCGTGATGGTACTGCTTCGTTTGGTGGCAAAGATGTCTTGCAGGTGATTGCTCGAGCGAAGGCTTTGTTGTGGCCTGGGATTGTTCAGGTCGATTTTGCTGACCAACGTGCGTTTGATGCTTGGTTGCATGCAGTTGATGGTACCAAGAACTTTGCTCATTTGGGTGCCAATATTAGCATTGCGGCTTCGATTGCATTCTTGAAGCTACAGGCTTTGGAGAGTCAGGTGGAAGTGTTTCAAGAACTGCGGACACAATTTCCTGAAGCTCGTTTCTCAGATCAAGTACTGACACCGATGGTCAATGTGATCAATGGCGGTAAGCATGCTAGTGGGGGATTGGCAATTCAGGAGACTATGATTGTTCCTTTGGTTGGTACGACAATTCGGGAAAAAGTGATGTTGTCAGCTGAGGTGTTTGGTGCTTTGGGTAAGCTGCTGAAACAAGAAAAATATTCTACAGCTGTGGGGGATGAAGGTGGATTTGCTCCTCCACTGCAGTATGTATCGCAAGCTTGTGAATTGATTAAGACTGCTACAGAGTCATTGGGACTGTCCTTGGGTAAAGATATTGGTATTGCTTTTGATAGTGCGGCTAGTGAATTTTTCCAGGATCAAACCTATACATTGGAAGGACAAACTTGGAATAGTGAGCAGTTGGCGATGTTCTACCAAGATCTGACTACTAAGTATCCGATCATTTCATTGGAAGATCCTTTTGCGGAAGATGATTGGGGTGGTTGGCAACAGTTGGCTAGTCGGCTACGCACTGGTGTGCAAGTAGTTGGTGATGATCTGACGGTGACCAATGTCGAGCGCATGGCTATGGTGAATGAAAAAAATCTTATCTCAGCAATTATTATCAAGCCCAACCAAATCGGTACTATTTCCGACACCATGGCGGCAATTACCTTGGCAAAGCAATATGGTTGGCAGACTATTATCTCCCATCGTAGTGGTGAGACGGAGGATACGACGATTGCTGATATTGCTTATGCGGTTCAGAGCAAATACATCAAGACCGGTTCGATGAGTCGGTCAGAGCGCCTTGGCAAATACAATCGCCTGTTGTATTTGGAACAAAACTACTAGTCTCAAATCTGACCGGAGAGTATAACGGTGATAGTACAAAAATCTCTCATGAATACACCGGCACTATTACTGATTCTCGATGGTTGGGGCATTGGTCCTGATGGTGTGGGCAATGTTTTGAGTACTGCAGCTTTGCCTACATGGCAGCGGTTGATGAAGCAAGGATTGACCACGACTTTGGCTGCTGCTTCTACTGAGGTTGGTTTGCCTTCTGGCCATCAAGGTAGCTCTGAGATGGGACATTTGATGATTGGTGCTGGACAGCCTGTCTTGTTTCCCCAAACCCAAGTACAAGCAGCTTTGGTGAATCATGCGGTGGGTCAAAATGCCGCCTATAGGAAGGTGATGATGGACTGCAAGGAGCATAATCGGCCTCTGCATTTGGTTGGTCTTTTGTCTGATCGGGGAGTGCATGCCTATGCTGAGCTTGCTTATCAACTTCTTGATTTGGCCAAAGAACTTGAGGTCCCGTCAGTTTATATTCATATCATCGCTGATGGTCGTGATACTGGTCCTCAAGAGTTGCCAGTGTTCTTAGCACAATTACGAGCTTACATGGAGCGGGTGAAACTTGGTAGTATTGCTACTGTTGTTGGGCGCTATTTTGCTATGGATCGAGATCAGCGTTGGGATCGGGTTGAGAAAGCATATCGGCTCTATACTGAGGGTGTTGGCACTATTTGCCCTGCTATTGAACAGTACTTGCAGGATTATTATCGAGGTGTTTACCCTCAAGAACTACCGCTTACTGATGAATTTATTCCGCCTTTGGTCTGCGATGTTGCTGGCAAAATCCAAGCTGGAGATGGCGTGATTTTTTGGAACTTTCGTGTCGATAGAGCAGGGGAGTTGACCGAAGCATTTGTAGAACCGGGCTTTAACAAATTTTCACGACCTTATCTTAGTGTTAATTTTGTGGCCACTACGAAGTATTATGATGAACTAGCTGTGCCTGTTGCTTTTGAGCAGCAACACATTGCTTATCCTTTGGGGGCAGTGCTAGCGGACCAGCAGCTGACGCAGTTGCGGGTCGCTGAGACTGAGAAGTGGGCTTATGTGACCAAAGTGCTTGATGGTTATACCGAAGTCACCTTTCCTCTCGAGGACAAGCTTTTGATTTCTTCAGATAAGGTGGCGACATATGATCTCAGGCCTGAAATGCAGGCGGATGCTATTGCCAATGCGATTGTAGATGACTTACAGCAGGGGCGGCATCAGGTGATTATTGCCAACTTTGCCAATGCTGACATGGTGGCACATACTGGCAATATTATGGCTACGCAGCAGGCTGTAGAGGCTATTGATCGTGCTTTGACACAGATCGATGCTGCTTTGCAAACAGCTCATGGGTTTATGCTCATTACTGCTGATCATGGGAACTGTGAGCAAATGCAAAATGCCGATACTAGTACCAATGCCAATCATACAGCCAACCGTGTGCCACTGTGCTTGATCAATTATCATCCTCACCTTGTTCCATTGGTCGAGAGTGCTACACTACGAGCAGGCACGCTGATGGATGTGGCGCCAACATTGGTTCACCTCCTTGATGTACCATTACCTACTAATTTTAACACCTCACTTTTATGCTGATTGAAGGAATTAGTGTCGCATTGTTACCAGTTGCGTTTGTTACTATTATTTTAGCATTGATTATTGTCATTTTTGCTCGTGATCGAGCTGTGGCATTACTGCGTACGTTCTATGGTTATGGTGTGATCATTGTCGCCTTTATTGGTGTTGCTGTTGCAGCGATCGCTTTGCTCAATACGCTTTTGAATACGACCATATTTCCTAGCCAGGCAAATGAATACCGTCCTCAATATTTTAGCTCTAGTGATGCTACGATGCCTGAACCATATGGTATTAAATATGAGGCTGGAGTCCGTGAGTATTTGATCGAACAGCAAAAACAATTTGATGACAAAGCTGATCAGCTCTCACAAAGTAGTGAGTGGCGTGAAACTGTGGTGGTGACTGTACCTGTATTGATTGTGTTGTTGCCATTATTGTATTTCTTTAGCCGTCGTTTCTTTGCCAAGGACGAATTGGATGAGGTTCATGCTCAGAGCCATCAAGGGGCAATTAGAGCTGCTTATATTTATGTTATTTCTTATTTGAGTTTACTAGCAATGGCCATTGGTGGTATTGGTGTGCTCAATGCGTTGTTTACTGCTAGTTTGATGCCGTCACCCGACAGTAGTTACAATGTCCGCGGTTTGCTGTCTCAACAAGTCAATGCATTGTCTCGTGACTTTACTACACCTGCAGAAGCACAGATTATCACTCGTGCTGAAGCTGAGACTGCAGTTAGAGCCGCACAAGCTGATTTGGCCAAGGTACCTGAGTTGGATGCCAAAAATGCCTTGAATAACCGTAATCGAGCATTGAGTCTGTCTTTCTCTTTCTTAATTATCGGCGGCGTATTATATTTCGTGCACCGGACTAGAAAATTATAAATCGGTAGTTATTCTTAACGTTTACATTATGGCTCGATCACTCAATATGGTGCAGTTAATTGGCAATCTGACCCAAGATCCGGAGGTGAAGCAAATTCCGTCTGGTGCTTCAGTGGCGACAATTACCATCGCTACGAACCGTGCTTGGAAAGATCAGGCAGGTCAGTTGCAAGAAGAAACAGAGTTTCACAATGTCGTCCTTTGGCGTGGTTTAGCTGATATTGCCTCTCAATATCTCAAAAAGGGTGGAAAAGTTTATGTCAAAGGCTACCTCAAGACTCGTAGTTGGGACAGTCAGGATGGCACAAAGAAGTACCGTACTGAGATCATCGGTGATGATATGGTTCTGCTCAGTGCCCGACGTGAAGGTGAGGGGGCTCCAATGAGTGCTAGATCATCTGCTAGCGCTGGTAGTGCTGGGGGATCTGCACCAACCCAACAAGCTCAGCAGCCCAAGACAGACTTTGGTGGGATCCAATCAATGCCAAGTGGCGAGCCAATTCAGATTGAGGATATACCGTTTTAAACCGGAATTAGGAATTACAAATTATAAATTACAAATTGGGCTCTGGGGAAACTTGGAGTCTTTTTTGTTTTGGGCGGATATTGTTTGAAGGTCGAACGTTATGGTAAAGGTGAAGGTAAAAGTAAATGTGAAAATTAAGGTGACATGATCAGTGGGACAGCTTGCCGTGATATTCGGCAAGGTCCTTCGCATGCGCTCAGGATGACGGAAGGAAAGGAGGAATGAGGATAAGTAATGGTACGTTCGCTTGAGCCACTCCATCAATTATTAATTACTGGTTAAATTAAACAATAGGTTGGAGAAAATAACTTTGAGAGGGTGAGGTTGAAGAGATTGTGGGAATGTTCATGTTCAAATTTAAAGATGAATTGTTGGATGTAGAGCTGACGATACCGCTTGGAAA
>JAGNZB010000081.1 GCA_017984655.1 Candidatus Altimarinota bacterium | reverse complement strand
ATATTATAGGAAAAGTATATGTTTCTGTCGTTAAAAAACTAGAGTCAAAAAAATTTCCTAATATTCAAATAATTCGCGGAGATTCTATTGTTTTAGCGAAAGATAATTTCGATAAATTATTGTTTTCCCCTGGTAATCCGGGGAGATCTTCTACTTATACAAGATACTCTGATGAAGACCATGTATTACGCACACACACGTCAGCTTTGGTTCCTCAAACTTTTGAAAAATTAAAAAATGAAGAAATTGATCAAATGACGTTTGTCTTACCTGGTCTAGTATACAGGAGAGATGTTATTGACCCGCGCCACCTTGATGCTTTCCATCAAATTGATGTGTGGACACTTCAGGATATTTCAAAACACGGAAAGCCTGGACGAGAAGAGTTATTAAAACTAGCTCAAACTGTTTTTGAGGCAGCTTGTCCAGATGCAAAAATGGTTGTTTTAGAGGCGCAACATCCATATACCGTTGATGGCATAGAAGTTTATGCAGATGTTGGGGATAAACAAATTGAAGTTCTTGAAGCTGGGTTGATAAACCCTAATGTTCTTACTAATGCTGGTCTCGACCCAGAAAAAGTCTACGGACTAGCACTTGGTATGGGAGTTGAACGTTTAATTATGGCGAGAAAAGATTTGCCAGACATTAGATTAATTCGCTCGACAGATTCAAGAGTTGTGAAGCAGATGACCAATATGGAGAAATTTAAGAATGTTTCTGATAAACCAGCAATTTCTCGAGATATGTCTTACTGTGTTGGGAAAGATGACACAGAAGAAGATATTTGTGAGAACATAAGAGATGTTTTTGGAGATAAAGCTGATCTTCTTGAGGAGGTAAAAATTCTAGAAAGAACGCATTTTGACGCTCTACATCCTAGTGCAAAAGAAAGATTAGGGGCTAAAGAGGGCCAAGATAATGTGCTGGTAAGAATCACTTTACGTCACCCAGATAAGACATTAGTTAAAAAAGAAGCTGCTGATTTGTATACAATGGCATATCCAAAATTACATCAAGGAAACACTAAGGGGTACGAGTTGAAATAAAATCACATAATATAGTAGTTGTTGTTATGTTAGTGATCACATTGTTAAATAACCTACTCCCGCAGCAGAGCTGACGGAATATCATAGCTACTAAAACAACGTCAGTTCTTGTTCTAGTAGTTTTTTATAGATCCCTTCTAATCCTTGATTCTGCCCCAAGGGTACATTTTACGATCCCGAAAAGACTAAGACTAAGATGAGGATTGGCTTATTTTTATTACTGGTAAATTATTTCTCAATCTCCAGTACGTGTTCATACAATAATCTTTTTACACATCAGTGCTACTACTCAGATTTTTGAGTTGAATTCCCATCATCCGTCCTACTAATAAACCACTCCTCTTTAATTTTACTCACATACCAATTGTCAGCATGAGTAGTCATGATCTTTTCAGCCAACTTCTTTGCAGCCTCGGATTTAACTCTGACAGAGGTGGTATAAAGCCAATGACGCTCACCAGCCCTTCCATTGCCCCAGTCCAGCTGCTCTTTCAAAGTCAGTAGGAGCTCTAAATTATCGGCATCCTTCGCCAATATCGATTCTTTTGTCTTGCGCTCTTGGTATTCACCCAACATATCCTGAATGTATTCGCCAAAGGGTAATGTATCAGTCAGATCCTTCAGGGCTCTCTCTTCGTCGACCTTTACATACTTTTGGTGCGTATAATTGTGATCGGCAGTCCGAGCTTCAGAAATGTCATGCAAAAGACACATTTGAATTACTTTTGCCACATCCACATCACCCTCCATTTGAGCCAATGTGAGACCAATATACGTCACTCGATTAATGTGTTCTGCCACACTTTGTTTCCCAGTCCCCAAATACCAGAGCCCACTACGTGGAGTTCGAGCCAAAATACCCATTTCAAAGAGAAAGTGAACCATTGACTGAACAGACTGATCTGAGAAATCTTTCATAGATTAATTCTTAATAAGACAAGCTTAGCACTAAATAGTTAACAGAGAAATTCACAGTCATTACTCAGAAACCATCAATTATTGACAGCTAACCAGCTCACCAGTACTATTACTCGTCCTTACTCTCAATACGTGGCTCGATGGGATATGTGGGATTTTTTCGGGAGGATCACCGGCAGCAACAAAAATGCTAGTGCATTGTCAGACCCGCATGCACAGCATCATAAAGTACTAAAAACTCACTTCAAGAAGCTCCCCAAGGGGGTCACCTTGCAGACAGAGCGCCTTGCAATTGGAGCAGTATTTCAAGGTTGGCAAATTGAAGGTTCATTATGCCCGATCACTTCAAGCAGTAGAAACATCGTACTTGGAGTAAGATCCTCCATCAATAATGGTATCGCAGGAGCATTGAAATTCCCATCACCAAAACATCTCATCGCTGTCCCAACAGAAGCAGCAACATTTGATCAAGAACGGCAGCTCACCAGAAATTTGGCACATAAAAATCTAGCTGGTGCCCTAGAAGATGGAGTAGTAGCTGGCTTACCCTACCTTATCACTGAGAGATTTCATTACAACTTTGCTGACCCAATTCCAGATAGTGATACAAGCACAGTTTGGGGGATAATTGCACAAGCAGCTACAGGGATAGACCATATGCATACAACTCAAGGCTGGATCCACGGCGACATCAAATCCGGAAACATCATGGTTACAAAACGTCGTAATGGTAGACTGATAGCTAAAGTAATCGACTTCGGCTCTGCAACACCAATTGACATCAATAAACAAACAGCCAAGGTCTTCACACCAGCCTATGCTCGACCTGGAGTCAAGTACGGCTCCCCCAAGACCACACATGATGACACCTACGCACTTGTTGTCACCCTGGTAGAGAGATTAGAACCCACGCTCCGACCATTTCTCACCACCATCAGTACCGATGAAGATCAAGCGTACTGCCAAGAAATGCTCAACATAGCACTCAATAGACTCGTCCGTGACAGCCATAGTATTCCGGACTACATCAGACCTGCACTGCTAGCAGCGCTACATACCAAAAACCCCACACCACCAGCACTCAAAAGTCTTATCCCACTTTTTGAGAAGGCAGCAAATGGAATCAAGAGATAAACAAGAACCAGCCAAATAGCCCCCTCACAATGCTCAAGTTCTATCAGGTACTAGACTTACCTGATCCCTACACCACCACACTAGTACCGTTGCCAAAGTTGCGAGATAGATTGGAAACACTATTTCGTGATGCCACGCTAACACAAACAGACATCAATCAAGCACTTCAAGCATTGCCAGAAAAAGACCATCAGCTCAAGAGACATATTGAAAGATTTTCAAACGGTATAGAACAGGCCCTAGCACTGGCTCATTTTACTGACTTCAAGTACTGGCAAGCTTATCCTGATCAAGCAGCAGTAGCATGGCTTGGACAGCTCTACCACAAAAGAACATGGCTATCTGCACATGATTTAGCAACATTGAGGAAAATGTCAGTGGCAGGACAAAGACAATGTCTATTAGAAACCTGTTGGCAGCGATCTCAACTCCGCAATTTGTTTCAACCAATCAGAACTATCAGCTTGCAGCCAAATCAGATAGAAAAGACTAAGCCAATACAGGAAATACTCTATGCCCAAGGAATTGATCAGCATCATCTAGTATATCGCCGCATCAAAAAACCAGACCAAAAGCACTGGCAGAGAATAATCGAGCAAGGCACTGATCGTGACAACACAGCTAGTATTTCTCACCACAATGGTTTTGATGGTGAGGCTTTGAGCATGATCAAGCAGGGGATCGACCAAATCAGTCACACCACATACATCGACCCCGTCACAAAACAACTGGTGACCAGCAGCTTAGCATCAGGCAACACCTATTTATTTTACTGTAGTGACGCACTGACTGAGATTGGCCCCAATGGAGCACCCAGAACAAATGGATTCGCAGCATTCCATTTTCCAGAAGTGATCCAGCAATCACTGGTCGCGGTTATCCAAACCTAAGACCATAAGCAAACTGCCTTATTCTTCAAGAGAATCACTACAAAGCCCGTTAGCAACAAACTAGGGTTGGAAACCGTCCATCCCAGAATAACCTGAACCAAATCTATTAGCAGGCTGATGATGAGAGTCATAGACCCGAGAAGGGACAGACTTGGCGTCGAGATCTATCATCACAGCGGCGCCTTGGATACGGCTGAGCTGGGTATGTCTCCAAGTAGCATCTTCGCTCTCCATCACAATGCGTCCTGAAAAGTGGCCAAATAACATTTCTTCAAACTCATTGACGTCACCAAGCATTGATTCATCATCTTCAGCTAAATCAGTATTGGTTGCTCGATGGGCACGGACACTGGTGAGCCAATCCCTTGCCTGAATCGCATGCTCAGATCCAGTGGTAAAATTCGCATCTCTTACCAAAGCTCGGTCCAATTCCTGCACTCGAGCCAATACCATTTGTTCCACCCGAAAACGAACCTCCGCCCTTTCAGTTGGGGTGAGAGCTGCTCTACCAGCAGTTGGTCTAGATGCTTGAGCAATAATTCTCCTCATTGTTGGACTATGAGCGACCTCTCTACAAGTAGCGGTAATATTTTCTCGATGAGCTTCACGTGCAGCACGTTCTCTTATTTGTTGCTCCATCCATTCTTGAGATGGCTCAGCTGGTCTCAGAACAAAGCGAGTATCTGGAGGTAGTACACATCCATCAGGAGTAGCTGGTGTGCGGGGCCGAGGATTAATAGCATCAGCTGAGCCCGAATACAGCCCCACCATACTGGCAAGCACCGCTGACATCGCCAATCGAGAAGGTCCCTGATGGGGAATTACTTTTGGTCTTTGATGCTCCGGACGTCGCATTCTATCCATATTTTTTGTTTAAGTACTAAATAACATTATAAAACAATCGCAACACAAGTCAATTACAACACGCGCTGTGCAGCGTACACAGTGTGTAGCTCAGCGGTCATCTTTTCCTTCAACTCAGGGCGACCATGAAATTGAGCTGGCGTATTCTGAAACAATGTGACACGCCATCCACTAGCATCATTTACAGCAACCATACTTTGGATTGCATTTACTTCAGGATTAATATCAGCACCACCCTTTGCCTCCATACTAACTATTGCTCTCAATAAAACAACATGA
>JAGNZB010000080.1 GCA_017984655.1 Candidatus Altimarinota bacterium | reverse complement strand
CCCAAAGTACTTTTCAGCCATAAGCAAAGTGTTAATAAAGATCCATCTCCAATTCCTAATTACTAATTCCTAATTACTAATTCCTAATTACTAATTACTAATTTAGAATTGAATTTCGCTTTCTTTAAATGGACCGATCAAAGACAATGATAATTTCTCAGGAGCCAAAAGCTCACGTGCTACTTTTTGGACTTGCTCAATTGTCACACTATCGATAGCAGCTCTTTGTTCACTGAGATCAAAGAAACGGTTATAAAAGAGTTGTTGATGAGCAATCATATTGGCCACATTTTCTGAATCCTCAAGACTCATCACAGTTTTTCCTTTGATATATGACTTAGCTTTGTGGAGTTCAGCCTCTGAGACCGGATAATTGCGAATCACCTCAAATTCTTTGAGCGTAGCCTCAAGCGCCTGGTTGACTCGAGTAAGGTCGACACCGGCATAAGCAGCAAAAGCGCCTGTATCAGCATAGTCATCGTAGTTGGCAGCGATGTAATAACACAGTCCCTGACGCTCACGCACAGACAAGAACAAACGTGAACTCATACCGCCACCGAGGATAGTACGAAGCACTCGTAGCGCATAGCGATCCTCATGATACCGATCATAAGCTTGAGTACCTAGCCAAAAGTGCGCTTGCTCAGTTTTCTTATGAAACACATTTTTTCTTTGCTGTGGAGGCAAGACAAAAGTCGCAGGCACAGGTACCTGACCAACATTAGTAAACTGGAAATACTCTTCTGCCAACTTCAGTCCAGCAGCATGATCGATCGGTCCAGTAATTGCTATTACCATATTCTCTGGCACATACGTACGATCTCGATAAGCCATGATCTGATCACGAGTCACCTGACGAATCACATCCTTCGGTCCCGCAATAGGCCAGCCCAATGGTTGATCACCAAAAATCTGTTCTTCAAATACCTCAGCTACTTTTGACATTGGATTGTCCTCATACATATTGATCTCTTCCAAAATCACACCACGCTCGCGCTCGATCTCCTCCTCCTTGAAAGTAGCATGTAGCAACATATCTGAAAGCACATCACAAGCCAGATGAGCATGCTCTTTTGCCAGTCGGACATAATACCCCGTGTAGTCCTTGCCAGTAAAAGCATTGAATTCACCCCCAACACCATCAATCGCCTCAGACACAGCACGAGTATCTGGATAGCGCTTAGCCCCCTTGAAAAAAAGATGCTCCAAGAAATGTGAAACCCCATTGATATCACGAGTCTCAAATCGAGACCCAGTCCCAACCAACACCAACACCGTGATCACCTCAGTATGAGGCAACTCAGCAGTAAGCACACGCAAACCATTTTTTAAAGTAGTCTTTTGGTACATAAAAAAGCTCAAGAAGTCATGGGCACTGTAGCAATGTACTACTCAAAGATAAAGAAACCAACTATGCTCCATTTATCATAGCAATCCACTACCATCATGACTGATATCCACAAGATTTGTCAGACCACTGGACAGCCCTTTGTCATTACTACAGCCGAACAACAACACATCCGCAAGATCGAGACACTTCATCCACTATTAAAATCCGGCGATATTCCACTGCCAGAAATTCACCCCCTAGAACTACTACGGCAAATGCAAAGCCATGTCACCTTAACGACATTGTTTGACTCCAAAAGTAGTATTTCAGGACAGGCACAAATCACTCGCTATAACCCACTGCTAGGCTACCAGATTTGTACTGCTGAAGAATTTTGGAGTGACGCTGTGGACAATACCAGCTATGGACTGACCTTTGATTTCTCGCGCACCTTTGCCTCACAATGGGACGAACTACTCCATCGAGTGATCATGCAACCATTGGTACAGATTAATTGTGAGAATAGTCCGTATGTTGACTCATGTTCTCGAGTCAAAGACTGCTATATGTGCTTTGGCATGGCTGACAGTGAGAGCTGTCTCTACTGCATCAAATCACGGTATCCGCTCAAGAGTCGTGATTGTGTCGACTGTGTTGGTATTGTTAATTGTGAACTGTGTTATAGCTGTATTGATTGTGACAACAGCTACAGCTGTCAGCACTGCCAGAACTGTCGTAATTGCCAAGACTGTTTTGGTAGTGAAGACCTAGTCGGCTGTCGATACTGTTTTGGTTGCTTTGGACTACGACAGACTGAATACGCTATCTTCAATCAAAAAGTGACGGCAGAGGTGTATCAAGCGTTCATCAAAAATGCTGCACTGGAAAAGTATAGTAGTAGACAAAGTCAGCTTCAGAAATGCCAGGAGTTTATCAATGGACATGCACCAATAAAATCTCAAGTAACTCACTGTGAAAATAGTTCAGGAAATTATTTGAGCCATTGCAAAAATGCTTATCAATGTTTTCTGGGTGAGAACCTGGAAGATTGCGGTTGGTCTATTGGTAGCAGTGGCAAAGACTGCTGGCGCAGTGAAGTATATGAAGGAGAGCTTAGCTATAATTCTGCAATATTGTCAGGCCGACTCGGCTTTGGTAACTCAATCTGTACCGGTAGTGAGAACTTCTACAGCTACATGATCTTTGGTAGCAATAGTTGTTTTGGTTCAGCTATGCTCAAACAGAAGTCTTACTGTATCCTCAACAAACAATATACGAAATCAGCGTATGAGGATCTGGTTCCTCGAATCATCGCTCACATGAAAGTAACAGGTGAATGGGGCAAATTCTTACCCACGCAACATGCACCACATTTTTATGAAGAATCTCAAGCAGCAGATTGGTTTGAGCCCTTAACACCAGCACAACAACAATCCAGAAACTATCGCCAAGCAAAAACGCAAAGTCTCTCCTCAGTCACCCAAAAAGCAGAAGATCCTCTCACCCTACCAGAAACTAGTACTAACCTACCAATTGATCAATTACTAGCGATGACGCTGCTCTGTCCAATCACCAACAAGTTCTACCGCTTTGACAGAAGAGAACTTGTGTTTTACAGCAGCCAATCCATTCCTCTCCCTAGAATCCACTGGCAAGAAAGACTACAAAGGCTACTCAGATATAGAAGACCAGCATTGCTTTCAGTTTCATGATCACCAGCAACTAGTGACAAAAACTAGACATTATGCTTTAGTAATAAACCCACGTTCTTGCGGCCTACCAGTTTTTGCTGATCGGGATCGGGGGAATCAAACAAAGTGGCTGTATGAGCTTGGCAAAGTGGGTCAAAATGATGTAAAATGATCTGAAGCTCAAAAATCCACACAAAACTATAACATTCTATGAACACAACATCAGCCCCACTCTTTGGCATCGATATCAAAGCCGCAAATACTGCAGGGAAACATCGTTCACGAGCTGCTATTGCTATTGGTCTCGCCTTGATGAGCTTGGCAGGCGTCTTTAGTTTTTTGCCTCAACAAACCACCATGGCAGCCGGCAATGCTACTTCTTTCCTCCTCTCCATCGAGGGCAAGACTGATGATATCAGTGTAGAAGCCAACAAAGCCTTCTCACTAACCGTCAAAGCACTAGACAATGACCTAGCTACTGCAACAGATTATACCGGCACAGTAGTAATCAATGCTACAGACAGTCGCGCACGCCTACCTGCACAATATACATTTACTGCAGCTGATCGTGGCGAAAAGAGATTTGATCTCGCCTTGACCCTACTCACTCCAGGAAACCAAACAGTGACAGTCAAAGACAATGCCAACGCTGCCATTACCGGTGAAGTGACCATGACCGTCACAACTGGGGCTACAAATAATACTGCGGATAGTACAAAACCAGTAATTCTGACACCAACCAACGACTCGACAGTCAACAAAGCGCAGCTGGACCTCACAGGTACTAGCGCTCCCAATGTACAAGTCTCTATCTATGACAATGACAAACTCCTTGGCACCGTCAATGCAGATACAACCGGACGCTTTTCCTACAGCACTGATTCATTGACTGATGGCACACACACTTTGCGTGTCGACGTTGTCAACAGTCAGGGCGTGAAAACGAGCTCTACACCTGTACAAGTTCGTGTCGATACCGCACCACCAATTCTTCAGAGTGTTACTGTCAATCCTCTTGAAGTAGAGGGCACTCAGAAAGCAACTATCACTGTCAACACCGAACCAGAACTCACTAGTGTCAAAGCGACAGCTGATCAAAGAGCAATCACATTGGCACCAGTAGCCGGTAAAGCAGGTAGCTATAGTGGCGAGTTCATCGCTCCCCAAGCTCCCGGTCTCTACCCAGTAGATATCGAGGTCACTGATAAATTCAATAATACTAGTAAGTACCGTGCTCAAGCAACAATCAAAGTCAAAGCTGCAGTAGTAGCTGCTGCTAATATCCTCCCTACTGCCTCAGTATCAGCTAGTGTGCAAACTGGACGAGCGCCACTGACAGTAAATTTCAAGAGCCAGGCTTCAGATAGTGACGGTCGTATCGTCAGCTACCTCTGGAACTTTGGTGATGGAAAGACTAGCACTGAAGCAAATCCTACCCATATCTATGACACAGAAGGAAACTTCACCGTCAACCTCACTGTCACTGATGACAAGGGCGGTAGCACTACTACCACATTGCAAGGAAAAGACATCACCGCCCAACCACAGGGTGAAGTCACCCAATCAGGCCCAGAACTATGGGTAGCAGTTCTCGCTGCTATTGCTGTCGGATTCTTCGCAACTCGCCGCAAAGCAACGAACTAAAAATAGCCTAGCTGGTCCAAGAAAAAGTCTCCATCATCCTGATTGGGGACTTTTTGAAATTAGACGCGATGCAGGATCAGAAAAGGTTCTGCAACATGCGCACAAGGCGAATCTTGTGGCACATCAACAAAAGTTTTCCAATCACCATACCTGACTACCAATCCGGCAGCAGCAGCCACACGAGTCACTTCTTCCAGTGAATGAAAATAAACCCACATTCTAGCACCAGGCAAATCTCCCTGAGTAGGATCTTTATAAGCCTTAGAAAACACCACTTCATATGGCTCTCCCTCCAACAGAGGTCGGGTCTCACCAGCAGGAATATCCTGGCCGCGCCAACGATAACGCGCATTGCTAGAATGACTAGCAATGACGGGCTCGGGTTTGGCAAAAGTGACAATCATTTTACCGCCCTTCTTCAAAGTCCGCTGAGCTTCCTTGAGGAAACCAGCAACATCAGCCACCCAACTGAATGTATAGCGCATTACTATACAA
>JAGNZB010000014.1 GCA_017984655.1 Candidatus Altimarinota bacterium | reverse complement strand
CTATTATCACGATTGTGCTTTAGGCCTGACTTGCACCAATGGCAATGCCAGTGTATCAAGATTGATGAATCATAATTTTATTACTATGTCTTCGGAGTCTTGTATCTTTTGCCGAATTGTTCAGGGGGAGATCCCTGCGCACAAAGTCTATGAGGATGAGTATGTTCTTGCCTTTCTCGATCTTCACCCCATTCGTACTGGCCATCTTTTGGTCATTCCTAAATTCCATGAGCCGGACTTCTACAAACTCTCCGAAAATCTCTATACGCAGGTCATGGCAGTAGTGCAAAAGCTTGCCTACAAAGTGAATGACTTATTTCTGCCGAAGAAGGTGGGATTGATTGTCTCTGGTTTTGATGTCGCTCATACTCATGTTCATCTTGTACCGATGGTGGACTCTCATGACATCACCTCAAAGCAACTATTGGAAGGCGTACGTACCAATCCTTCTATGGAAGAGCTCGCTACAGTGGCGAAGCGCTTCTGATAATGTCCGCATTCGTACCTGTGTTGCATTAATGTAATATTGTTGCATAATTATTGTAGTCGGAGCAGAAATAGACTACTATGGCCTCTAAAAAATTTCATTATGAAGACATTTGCAGGAGTAGAGCTCGTTAAGCTTTTGCCTACTCGAGAAGAGTTATTGGAGGCAACATCAGTGCAAGTATGGCGCACTCGAGCTGCTGTGATTTCTACACTCAACAGTACTCGAAGACGCTCAGGGCTACCTGTTTTTGACCCCAGTCATTTAGCTGAATCTACCGATGTGGATGAGAAGCTTGATGAGCTTGCTCGGAATAATTTGATTGTGATCAATACGGTGGCAGCTTTGCTAGCTACTGGTGATCTTGATCGAACCAATGCTGAAATACTAGCCATCATTAAAAAAAAGCAGGGTGAAGATGTCCAGGTCTATAGAAAAAGAGTGGTTTTCGTAGTGGGAGATCCTAAAAGATTGAGAGATCCCAGCCGTGCAGTGCCTGCTCCTGCTGTGGCTCCTGTGGTCGATATTATTCTTTGCGCCTGAGATGATTCGTCGATGTCCAGATCATGTTGACCATGGCATTACGCCATATGATGATTTTTGTCATGATCATGAGGGAGATGCGCAACAGATCTTGCATAGTAAACATTGTGAAGAGATTGGCTGTCCATTTGCCTCATCTGGCATTGATAGGAAGGGGAATGTCCCAGTGCATCCACCAAGAAATGAAGTGGAGAGACTATTGGCCGGGAATATCGCTAGAGCTTTGGTGCGATTAGTGTTGCTTTGGTAGCATATTTTCCTACTGACTTCTTAGCGAAATATTTGCTAGAGTTGGGATAGTCTTATTTACTTTGCATGGCTAGATTTCCTAGTAGATTGATCCTTTGGTTCAAGTTCGAGACCGTAGTTGGTATTCTTGGTATTGTGGTCACTGTTATGTGGTTTATCAGTATTCAACTGTTTCTTGCTACAGCGATCCGGACTGAAGGGACGATCATCAATATCGCCCGAGAGCTGGATAGTGAAGCTCACTATACCTACACGCCAGAAGTACAGTTCGTGGATCAACATGGCCAACAATATACCATCCGCACTTTTGTCAGTGAGAATGAGCACGACCACGAAGTCGGTGACAAATTACCAGTGCTCTATAGTCCCAAAGATAGTACCAAGGTGACTGTTGGTACGGCGACTGAAATATATGTGGGCGTGTTTATTATGAGTCTGATTGTTCTAGTAATCACCATACTTGGTGGCGTCGGGTGGTATGTATTGCGACGTGAAGTCGGTGGGGCAGAGCGGACTAGTTAGAGTTTACTTTCAGCAAATTTGGCTAATTGTTGGTCTCGAAATGCCTGGATGGGGAGACAGCAGCGTTGATGGGTGGTTTCTCCAACACTAGCCCAACTACCATCTTTTTCTTGGGCAAGACATACTACGGCACAAGTCACGAATGCTTTTTGACCTTTGGGACTATAGGCAATGATCGTTGCTCTAAATTCTAGTGGGGTGCCGATCGGTACGTATCGGGCGTGTACAAGGGGAGTGCTAGTACCCATCCCAAAGGTGTCTTTGCTGTCGGTAATCAGACCTAATTGTACTTCTAAATCTCTACAGGTCACCTCCATATGATGAAGCATAGCTGCAGTACCAAGGGGGCCGCCCATTTCATGCACTGCCATGTGCGGTGTGCGATAATCTGGCTGCACGATTGTTTGGATGGCAATACTACTGCCAACAATGGCTTCAGTTTTCTTACAACTCGTTATTCGTCGAGTCTCTCTGTGCCAGGTGTCACCTTCGTAGCGCTCTCCTAGGTCACAAACAGGCATCACAATTATGCTATTTGGCTTGGTCTTCGCGATCGTCAGCGCTACTGCAAATGCCGCCCCGGTACTTGGGCCTGCAAACTGATGGAATTCTCTAGCTAGTAATCTTGTCGCTCGCAGAGCAGTTTCATTGTCGATACTGGTATGGTGTGCTCTACCGTGTTCGAATATTTCTGTGAGATTGACCGAAGGAATATTGGCTGAGAGACCTGGTATTTGGCTAGCACCAGCATGGCTTTCCACCCAGAAATGGTCATCTTTAGTGGCAGTGGCAATGGTTTGTTGCGTTGGTAAGTCATCCTTTGCTTCAGGGTATTGAGTAGCTAGATATTGTTTTTCTGCTAT
Organism: Candidatus Altimarinota bacterium; assembly: GCA_017984655.1. Taxonomy (GTDB): domain Bacteria; phylum Patescibacteriota; class Gracilibacteria; order RBG-16-42-10; family RBG-16-42-10; genus JAGNZB01. The sequence continues at coordinate 17,132 of JAGNZB010000014.1, read as the reverse complement.
CTCAACACCAACAGCAATGCAATCAGGTGTCAATTCTCTCACACCTTGGATTAGTCCGGTTAATGTGCCTCCGGTGCCCATCCCTGCGACTAAGTGGGTTGGTGATAATCCTTCAAAAAGCAATTTCCTTCCCACTCGCTTGCCTTGTGCTTCAAAGGCGGTAAAGTTGTCAGCTGAGTGATTTTGGTCCAGGAATTTGCTGCCGGGTAATTCCTTTTCAAGTCTTTCGCCTCGGGCGATCAGTCCCGCTACACCTAGCTCTCCGGGTACTAGAATAACTTCAGCTCCCAGTGCTACCAGAGCGTGGAGGCGAGCATTGCTGGCATAGTCAGGTACGATAGTGATCACTTGATAACCCCTTTCAGTAGCAATCTTGGTAAGCCAAATCGAAGCATTGCCGGATGATGAAATGATGATTGTTGGTGTTTTTGCTAAGGAGATTTCACCACTAGCTTCAGCTTGGGAAAACAATGCATCGGTGGGAATGACCTTGCTGCTGTGTCCCGGCACGCAACGGTAATCAATACCGATTATTCTAGACCCATTGGGGAGCAGGGTGATCTCAACTAATGGCGGCTGATGAATCAGTTTTCTTTCATCCACAATACCAATGCGAGAAACTGCTTCACGGACTTCAGCTGCTAATGCTTGTGCAACTAATGAGGTTTTCTCTGCATGTGTTCGTAGTCTTTTTAGAGATTCAATGGGACGCATAAGGTGGTTCTGGTCTGGTATTCTATACTTGATCATGTTATTGTCAATTACCGTGTGCAGCTAGGGAATATACTGGTGTTTGTACGGCAATTTTATTCTAGCTGTAGCAAATTAAAAAGAATCTTCTTCATAATCATATGGCATTATCTCCTAGTCTAGAGCGGTCTCAATCACGTTGGCAACGGTTAGCTGACTGTGCTACGAATCCACTAATGTTCTTCGATCAGCTTAGCATGATAGCTCGAGATGCTGCTTTGGCCATGCAGTCCAGAGCTGATCTGCAAGCAATTGTAGATGAGATCAATCCAGTATTGTATGTAGCGAACCAACCACATGCGACGACCGAGACTGGTGCTGAACCACCGCGGATGTCATGGCCCATTCTTGATGCCGATTCCCATGTAGCGTGTACATTGATTGCTGATTTACAGCTTATGAGTAGTGGCTCTGAACATCGTATTAAAAAGCTCAGTGTTCTGGGTTCTGCAATGCCGCTTGTTCAAGCTAGTGAGCGTGCTACTGATCCAAGAGTTCTTGCACAAGTGAGCAATTACCAAGCATCACAAGCTACTCTACAGGAGATCGGAGACACTATTGGGCAAGAGGATTTTCTGTCGGCTGTGCAGTACACTCATCGTCAGCTAGGGCATCCCGTGGTGGATCGGACTAAGTCACAAGTGCAGGTCATCCCTTTAGTGCTTGGTGATCAGGCTGTTTCACTGTGTATTGATGCTGTTGGACACGGCGCTGCTCGAGATATCTTTGACGTCAGTGTGAGAGAGGGCGTGCTGCCGGCTCATGGCCGAGTAATTCAAGTTATTAGAGAAAGAAAATCTCGAGACGCAGTTGCTGCTGCTCTTGTGACTGATCAAGCAGAAACACCACCTCTCTATGATCCAGAACTGGCAGCTCAAGTGTTGGCTGCTATGGATCTTGCTCCTGCTGAGATGTTGCACTTGCCAACTGAGCGTGCTCCTGTGGTTGATGCATCACATGATGTGCCCGCTCGTGTTGAGTCGAGTGAAAGACAAGCTATTCGTGATGCCGCTTTTCGTTTGGGTTATAGAACCATCTTTCCGTTGTTGACGGCAATGTATCTCCCTGCTCAGTTACATAATACATTTCATCAAGAACAACTACGTGCTGGCTTTGCAACATCAGAAGGAATCAGAGCAAGATTGTCAGGACTGCCGATTGGCACACCACTGACTGCTGATTATTTGGATCAGGCTGAGCTGGCGAATGCTGGGGTTCATGATCTCGGTATGACAGATGGTGCTGGTAATCCATTTCTTGCTGTTTATCTGAACCTCGATCGTGCTGAGGCCTTGTTTGAGCCTCTTGTTGCTATGCCAAGTGATCAGCCTATCGTGACAGAAGGTCAGTGTGCTGCTTGGTTTGCTTTGGCAGATGTCATGGCTCGTTATACATTTGTAGATTTCCATCGTCGGTCACCCTATCACAAAGAAGGCGTGTCACCTGATGCTCAGTGGTTCATGGAAATGATCATTGCTATCGACAAGTATATGCTGTGGTGTACATCACAGATGGATGGATCAGACACCACCAAAGCAATGGTGCTCAACAAGTTTATATTGCCGGGAACGAATATTGATCTTCAAGCTGCGTGTAGTGAGGATCAGGTGCGTGGGCATGCAGTTGCCAAACAGGTTATTGCAGCGATTGATAGAGCCGTTGGTCAAGATTTGCAGAATCTTCTTGATCGTTTGGCTACTTTGCGACATACGCCAATTGTCTCAGCTGCCCGATATATTCAGGCTCCTGATTTTCAAGTGTTGCTGGACGCTTAGTCGATTGTTGGCTGCTGCTGGTATTGATCTCGCAATTCCTGAAAAAATGCGATTGCTTTGGGCAGTTTGGTCTCAATCTCGACGAGTGAGCTGATCTGATAGAGATCAGTTAGTTTTGATACTATAGCTGCCGGCATCTGCTTTGAGATTCTGACCAAGTGATAGTCGGTGTTGCATGGGGTATAGATCACTCTAGCCATTCCCACTACAGACTCGAGAATATACTTCTGATAGTAGAGTAGTGCCTCCAGGAACTGTCCTCTGCGGATGTATTTCTCTACTCTACTAGACTGAGCAATCTTAGCTGCATAGTGGGCTACTTCAGACGCTAATTGTTGGGTGAGTGCTGCTTTGTCAGTATCATGGAAGTGAATCACTCCAGTCTTATCAAAAAGAACTACTGGTGTTTCGGCAGCATTATCTCTACTAAAAGAGAATTGGCGGCTATGTCTTTGGATGACTACATCAATCAACAAATGTTTGCTTGTTCCTTGGAGATGAAAGACCTGGAACCATAAGTCTTCATTTGGTTTGGAAATATCGGAAACGATATCGAGTGGGGCAAGTGTCCTGAGCATTGCTTGAATCTTTCCTAACATGACCACTTCATGGCCATCTTCGACGTCGACATTGATATCGAGATCAGAGAACTGGTCACTACTACCAGTACCATCTGAGCCTTCTAGCCAGAGTGCATGGACAGTTTTTTCCGCTTCAAGCTGGGTTTGGAGCTGAGTGAGAATTTGTTGACGTTGGAGTGGGAGTGAGTCAGACATTGGTAAGGTTTGTCATTGCAGTGATAGTCTAAACCAGACTATCTAATTACTGAGAACTGTACTACGCATCGCTTGAATGTATTTGGTGAGCAGTCTTGCCATTTCAACACGGCTGACAGCATTGCGAGGTGCGAAGGTAGTGGGGAGTATTCCTAGTCTTTTTGCATATTCAATCGGTTGAGCAAATGAAGGATCTGGTAGATCGGTCATACTGACTGGGAGGGCATAGTTTGGTGTCCCAGCACTAAAATATGCCGAAGAAGTCAGGATCATCTTGGCCATCTCAGCAAAAGTAACTGGTGTATCTGGGAAGAAGCGATCGCCGACTCCAGTGACGATACCCCGACTGAATGCTTCCCCAATAATCTTTGATTTTTCTGAATTGTCTTTGGGAACATCAATGAAGTGGGTATTGGCATGAGTGAAATTAGTGTAATTACCACCACCAACACAGTTGCTACCCATGGCAATCTTCAATAGTTCAAAACGAGTGAGCTGGTTGTTGGGACCAAAGTGTTGAGGATTGTAGCCATTGATCAAATGACGACTTGGGTCACTATTGAAAGTAAGCTTCGTCAGGAAACTCACATCAACATTGTTTTGAATGTCGGTGAAATTTATTGCTGCTGTGCCAGCGGTTAAACAAACAGCCTCTTTTGGTTGAGGCGTGGGCAGGTCATCGGTAGTCGCAGCAGGTGTGGTGGTACTACTAGTGCTGCTTGTTCTGAGACTAGAGCTAGAACTTGAACTAGAGCTGAAACTGCTTGAGAACGAACTGCCACTGCTACCACTACTACCACCTCCGCCACCACTACTGGCAGCTCGGACAATCACTCCTCGACGACCAGCATCTGTGGTGTCTCCATCAGTAATGGTAACTGAGAAATTATTTGCTCCACCACTAAGAGAGTAGCCATTCGGAAGATTGACGCGCAAAGTATAGGTACCTACTGCGATACTGGAGTCGATATCACCAAGCTCATCAAAAGAGACTTCTTCACTCTCAGAGCCTTGGATGATTGTCAGAGTGGCTCCAGAGAAACCATCATCTTCTGATGGGCCTTGGGCACCGTTTTTGTCATCATCAGTAAAGATATGGAACAACAAGGTCCCTTCACTAGGCTCAACAGGTGCAGTGATCGCGACGTTGCTAACAGTGACTCCAGCTGCAGCGTTGCCATTGGTGTCTTGGTAATACAATGAAACACTATAGGTCTCCAATGGTATCTCTGTTGCACTAGTAGTGAGTACTTCAATTGTACTGGCATAACCACCTGTGAGTGGTAGTTCGAACGTGTTGAGCACGGTAGGTGCTGCATCTATCAGCGTAAATACAATTGGCGTGCCGGCCGTAGGGGTGAATATCAGAGTGATGCTGTTTGATAGGGGTGTTTCCGGTAACGTGAATGAAATCGTCAATGGTGTATCCACTGGGTGTGATGAGCTAGCAGTAGGGGAGCTCAAGCTTGGTGCCTCAGTGAACGTACATGTTGCCTCCGAAAGACCGGCATCATTGATGGTCCAGCTATGCTCAGATATAAGTAATGCTCTTGCTGTGAATGCTGAACAATACTCTACCCCATCAGCATCAAGGGTGACAGTTGATTGAAGTGGCAATGCTGCCCAACCAAGTAGGATGGCGTCATAGTTGCTCACTGAGAGATCTGTATTGGTGAATAGCTCTGCCATGTTGGTCACATGACTAACATTCCAGAGGCTTATGTCTTGATCAAAATTGACAGCATAACCGAGAGTGCCACTCATATCAGTGACTGAGCTTACGTTCCATCCGCTGATATCTTGGTTGAAGGTGATATTCCCATAAAAGAGGTTGTGCATATTGGTCACACTAGACACATTCCATGCACCTATATCTTGATTGAAAGATTCATTACCATAAAACATCTCTGACATGTTTGTTACTGATGATACGTCCCAGCTACCAATAACATCATTGAATCCACTGATAGCGAACATATTGCGCATATCAGTAATCGTCGAGACATCCCAGTTGTTGATGTTGGGGATAGTAGTAAGCACTGTTGTCCCATGAAACATAAAGGCTGTACTAGTGACACCAGATAGGTTGGGTATGTCAGTAGCGATAACCTCCAGGTTTATTGCACCCCAGAATGCATGATCCATGGAAGTCCATGCGATATTTCCCCATTGGTTGATAGATATTAGCTGAGGGTGCGGTCCGGTGTCGGCAAAGTAGATCCGAGGAAAGTCACCTGATATCATTACTTCATATGTTCCTGCCAAAGCATAGATATGGGTGGCATCTCCCGTAGCCCCGAGAGTAGTGCTGCTGTCCCCCCAATCGATATCGTAGTTATAGCCACCACCCAGCGTGGGAATGGTAATGCTTTCAGCGTCAGTTGTAGTTTGCCAAGTAGTAATGAAGTCGCCAGGAGCTGCTTGGGCAGTTGAAGGCATGACAAAAAGAACAAGTAGACTAGCGATCACACTCACGCAGAGAAGATGAGATTTTTTCATGGTGTTTTTGAGCAGCTTAGGAGGAAATAGTGCTTGCTACATTATTAACATGAACTATTTGTAATCCAGTATGGAGTTTGAGAGTTTGGATTGACTCAGGATAGTTCCCTGCTATATGCACTATCAGAACAAAGTGACACGATTAATTCATCACCGAGCATTTGTATGTGATCCTTTGGAATTGTGCTTTTCTAACGCTGTTACTTGTGGCGTATCACAAGTATGGTGGAGAGTGAGAAGTGGTGCCCTACACTTCGTTGATCAGTAGGCTGTCTATTTAATTTGAACGGTTTTCAGAAACATTTTTGTATAATTAACTCTCTCGCTTCTCCAAATATCGTTGCATTAACTTATGATAGCCATCTGTCACTCGTTGCTCATCATGAATCCCCAGCGTGTTACAAAATTGTCAGAGCTGCTTTTGAATAATGTTGGGATCTTCGTTGTGAGACATATATTCAACTTCTAGAAAATCTCCTAGCTGATCAACATGGTCAATGCAGATTGTATAGTTTCCTAATACGCCTTCTTGTCGGGTTTTCTTGAGTATCATGGCTACATGAAAGCCAATCATATCCAACATGTGGTCTAAAGTGGTGGGATCAGAAATAGGAATTTCATATTCAATACAGCTCAAATCATTTGCTTGGGCTTTCTTTGTAGTGAAGGTGGCCTTGCCATTCTCTAAACGAATACGCATACCCGGAATGCCCTTAGTGTCGTCCGAAAATAATAAGGGTTTTGGTAAGTAAATATTATCTTCTTGCGTCGTAGTATGGCTCCATACAATACCCAACTGAGAAAGCTTTTGGATGATTTCCTCTACATTCTCCAACTTTGCCTTTACCTCAATTTCCTTGGCCATAGGGAAGCTATAATCAATACCTGCCTACGGTAACAGCTCTCATCAAGAAATCAAATAAAAGTGCTGTGGTTCATGAAGAATCGACTGGCATTTTGCGTGTCCTTCAAAACATCCCCTGGACTTAAGTTAGATCGTGGGGGCTACTTACTTAATCTAATTAATGGGGATTTTTTAGCTTTAATACTTTACTTGTAGCGCTAGCTTAAAGTTGCAGTATTATTTTGCTATGTATGCCTTTAGTGCGTTGCGGATGGCTGGGTCTTCGGTACCATAGAGGTACAAACCGACAAGTAAATATCTAGTAAAAGTGATCCTTTTGCGAACCATTATAGCGGCTGGAGGCCAAGAACCCCATTCTGAAGGTAAGGAGAAGGGTGTCTTTAATTTTAAACTCTTGTATAGTAATTCGAAAGCATCGGTCCATGGTGAAAAAGGTCGATGATCATCCCCGTAAGCAGCTGAGTTTGCTTTTAGTGTTTCATCATATTTTTTCTGATTTGCTTCTATAGTATCCCATCCGTTGACCCATGCATCTGCAGTGGGACAGCTTTTATAGAGATAGTCTTCCGCTGCTAGGAAACGTTTTGCATTTTCAATTGTTCGGGTGACATGTGAATCCGGAAGTTCCTGTAGAGTTGTTCCTGGATACTTCTGATTATGCTGTTGCAGCAGATAGGCTTCTATAGCCTGGATTCTTGCTCTGAATTTTTGGGTACCTTCGTCAAGATTACGAAATCTATCGATATAGTCTCGTTGCTGATTGACTCCAGGAATCACTCTGGCAATTAATTGGTTCTCAATCGTTTCCAGGAGAGACTTAGTGAACCTAACTTTTTCTTCTTGTACAGCGGCTTCCACCACTCCATGCTGTGGTAGTCTTCCATCATTTATCGCTGTTGCCTCAGTCGCATTCAATACTTCTTCAATGGCTACTCTAGCTTCATATGCACCGGGCACTTTTGTAACCTGCTCTACAGTGGATGGTTTCATGATTTTCAAATATGACGTGGAATCATAACATTATAATGCTACTTTTATCAACAGTGCTTATATGGTAGCCACTTGTGAACTGCTGTTAGTCTTCAGTGAAGACTCCTCTGATAGTGACATACACTTGTTTTGCCTTTTACTGTAGCCAAACGAGTTTTCCTGCACGCGAGAACCTGGCGGCCGTTGTGGCGAAGGGAGTCTGTCATTACTGAATAGGAAGCTAATCTTTTAGTGTGATTGATTTATTAGAAGAGGTGAGGAGGTAGAACCTATATCATAATTGATTGTGACTTTGCTATATTTAACCTAGTAATTTTCATTATGCACACTGTTTTAGTAAAAGCTTTTTCAGATAATCCTAATGCTGGTAATCCTGCAGGTGTAATCCTTAGCGATCAAGCTTTGCCTGAAGAGCAAATGAAAAGCATTGCTCATGAGTTAGGCTTTTCTGAAAGTGCATTTGTTTATAAAGAACATGACAGAAGCATGCAGTATTTAGTTAGGTACTTTACAAGAGGAAAAGTAGAGGTTCCGTTGTGTGGGCATGCCACTATTGCTTTAGCACGAGTACTTGATGATCAGAACCCTTTTGAAAGTATTACCATTTCTACTTTAAGTGGCTTAATAAAAGTAACAAAGATTGGTAATGAATATTACTTTAGTACCATTGAGAAGATTATAGGTAAGGCACAATTTAATAGCGATGAAATTGCGATTCTTCTTGGATTAACGAACGGTGATATTTTGAATCTCCCTATAGTATCTGCTTCAGCTGGAGGAAAACCGAAAGTCATGATCCCAATAAAAAGTTTAAAAACCATGCAGCTGATTCAACCTGCTTTTGAGAGAATGATTAACTTTTGTAAACAAAATGACGTTTATGGCTTTTATCCTTTTAGTCAGGAAACTGTTCATATTGAAAGTGATTTTCACGCACGACAATTTAATCCACTCGCAGGAATTAATGAGGATCCTCAAACAGGTGTAGCAGCAGGAGCATTGGTCGTATATGCTCAGCATTTTAAAATTACTAATCAAAATGTTCTTTCTATTGAACAAGGATTTGAAATGGGTCTACCAGGAATTATCAAAGTATTGGTAAAAGAGGACTCTATTATGGTTGGTGGTTCAGCAACACCTTTCGGATCTAAAGATGTAGATGGACGCTTTTAGTAGCGAACGCTTATTAGAGGATTGCTGATGGTAGAACCTAATCCTGTAATTCTTTGATTGCCGCTTTGAGATCTTGAATCATATGCTGATACTCCTCATCAGAAAGGAGAACTTCATTTTTAGTTTGAATGGGTGCATGGGGATCGTCTTCAAATCTTCGTGGTGAAACATGACAATGTAAGTGAGGGCAGAGATTACCAAAGATGGCATAGTTGATTTTGACCGGTTGAGACACTTGATTCACTGCTTTTGCAACTAATGTAACATCTTCCCAAAAACCATTAAGTTCTTTGGTTGATAAATCAAACAATTCTGTTGCATGGCGCTTTAATGCTACTAAAACATAGCCCCTGCAAAATTGGTTTCGAGGCAAGCGCACAAAAGTGTGCTCTAATTCTGCAATTTTGAAACTAAAAGGATTTTCATCTAAGTGAATGTCGGCACAAAGAGGGCATGATTCGCCACTCTTCATTTTTGCCCACCTTTCATTATTTTTCCAAGACATAATTATTTGGTTACTTTTTAGATGCTTGATAAAGACTCCAGCAAGCTAGGGTGTGAATGTTAATAATTTCTCCCTGCACTATCATTTGCTGAATTTCTTCCTCTGACAACCATACTTGCTCGATGTCTTCTTCTACATCAGCCGGAAGCTTTTCTTCAATAATATCACTTGCCAAGAAAAGGTAGCATTTTTTGGCAGAACGACGATTATCAAAAAGATAGTTGCCTACTAGCTGAAGTTTATTTGCTCTGAACCCTGCTTCTTCCATAAGTTCTCTATTTGCTCCTTGTTCTGGTGTTTCCTTTGGCGCTACGCCACCACCTGGCAATTGGAATAGCACTTCATTAATAGGGTAGGAGTATTCTTTCTGGAGAAGGATCTTTCCATCAGGCCTCTTGTAGATAATTGTGACGACTGCGCCGCCATCGTCTTTGTAACGCAAGTATTTTGTTTGATGACCATTAGGCAGCAACACATCATCTTCGAGCAATGTAAGGCGGGGGTGACTAAATATCTCTTTCGATGCTAATTGTTTCCACATAAAGACTCTTAAAACTAAACAGATTTTAGTCTTATTATATTGAAGGAACAAATTAAATCATGTTTTTTCAAAGCTCTTGATAAGTCCAGAAAGCATTTTACTGATTTCCGTAAGCTGTAAATAAAATGTTTCGTAGAGGTCAGGTGAAACTAAATGAAGTGCAAAAAGCGTTTTGGTAATTGCAACGCACTCATGTGCAGATCCGCGCGCAATAAGATAAAAGTGCCTCTTATCACCTGATGCCTGTCTACCGCTACCCTCGGCAATATTTAAACTGATACTCAATGCTGCTCGATTGAGTTGATCTCGAATAACGTAGTCAATAGCAGCTTGCTTCAGTATCTGGACCACAATAGAAGTATAAAATTGCTCTGCTTTTACATATACCGGAAATTGTTCAAATAAAAACATAAATAAGCTTAGTAAGCTTTATTTTACCTACTCAATTATGAAATCTTCCGCCCAGTATCCTTATCCTAATCCTTACCCTTCGAGCACCAAAAAGTAGCCTATAAGCTTAGTCAGCTAATCCTTGTATCTTCACCTCCTTATCCTAATCCTGATCCTTCGAGCACCAAAAGTAGCCTGTAAGCTTAGTCAGCTCAGAGGATCAGGATTAGGATAAGACGAGTCACCTATGGTGCTCGTTGGTGCCGAAGGAGGGAGTCGAACCCTCATACCTTTCGATACACGATTTTGAGTCGTGCGCGTCTGCCATTCCGCCACTTCGGCCTATGTGGTCACAGGCGAGAGGATAGCATATCACTTTTTCTTTGCAATCAATTTTTGGATCTCTTCGATGGCACGATCCTTTTGGTTGTCTTTGCCTTGGGCTATCGCCTCATCATCAAATGGTACTACAATATCGGGAGTGATGCCTTTGTGATCGATGTCCTCTCCTGATGGTGGGAACCACTTACCGATAGTGATCTTGATGCTAGCACCGTTGGGGAGGGGATGGAGTTCTTGAATAGTACCTTTGCCAAAGCTTTTTTCACCCAACAATGTGGCGCGATTGTTGTCCCGCAGTGCTCCTGCCACAATTTCAGAAGCGGAAGCGCTACCTCCATTGATCATTACAATCAGAGGGAGATCAGGAAAGACTGCTTTTCCGGTGACGTTCATTGTGTCGCTATCAGTGCGTAGTACTTTTTTTACAGCTGCCCCTTCTTTGAGAAAGAAGCTGGTGACGTCGACTGCCGCTTCTAGGTAGCCACCTGGATCCCAACGTAGATCAAGGATGATTCCTTTTGGGTTTTTCTCTGCTAGCTCTCTGCCGATTTCCCATAAATTGATGTGTGTGTCGTCAGTAAACTGATGGAGACTGATGATGGCAATGCCATTGTCTAGCATTTCATATTCGATTTCCTTGATATTGATCACATCACGGATCACCTCTACTTTGGTGCTGTTTTTGTCGCCCTCGTGAATAATGGTCAACGTTACTTTGGTGCCGCGGGGACCGCGGATTTTCTCTACGGCCTGACCAAGGGTCAGATTGCCTGCGATCTCATCCTCGATTTTATAGATAATATCTTTTGCTTTGATGCCGGCGTGAAAAGCTGGTGAGTCTTTGATAATGGAAGTGACTGTTAGGTTGCCTTCGAAGACACCGAGCTCTGCTCCGATGCCCTCCAGGGTGCCATGCAGGCTGTCATTGAAGTCTGCTGAAGCATCAGGACTGAAGAAGACAGTATAAGGGTCTCCTAGTGAGTTGATTAGTCCTTCTGTGGCACCGTAAATGCCGTCTTGATTGTTGATTCTGTCTTTGAAATAGAAGTTGTTTTTGATTTTCCCCCAGGCTTGGTTGAGGGGGCTGAAGTCTAGATTCTCATTGGTAGTGTTGCTGGTTGGAGACGGTGTGGTAGTGATGATAGTAGCGGGGGCTTTCGTTCGCTGTCCCACACCGTAGCCGACACCGCCGCCAATGAGGAGGATCAGAAAGGAACTAACCAGTTTTTTCCAAGGAGATGTGGTCATGAATCAAGATAAAGTGAATCTGAACAATGCGAGCAAAAGATTACCTGAATTGGCGGTGGTTTCAAAACTAAATGCATAGACAGGTTTTGGGATATCATTTTGCTGCATATTCTGGAGCTTTCTTGCCGAGCTGCCGTCGCTTATGTTTTACTTGAGGTATTATCAGCCATGCTTCTTCTTATGTATCCCATCCTAGTTAGTTTTGGTCCTATTCATCTTTATAGTTTCGGTACGCTACTTATCATTGGCGTGTTGTTCTCTTGGTTGCTAGCTAGATACCTAATTGAGAAAAATAGTTTAGCATTACGTAATTTGACGATGGCTATGGTGTGGGGTGGTGTGGGTGGTTTGGTTTTTGCTCGTGCCGGTTTTGTGGTTATGCATCTTGATAAGTTCTTTCATGATTGGTTGTCGATCCTGTGGGTGTGGAGTTGGTTTGGTGAGATGGAGATCTGGGCGGGTATTCTCGGTGTCGGCGCGGGTATGATGCTGTATTGGATCAAGCACAATGAGCCAATATTCTTGTGGCTAGATATTATGAGCTTGGTGATACAGCCATTGGTGATGGCTGTGAGTGTGGGCTTGTCTTTGAGTGCGGTTGGGCTGACAGTTGAAGCTTTGGGGAGACCGACATCTTTGCCTTGGGGAATTGTAGTAGATTCGGTTGATCTTCCTTTTGCCAATGTGCCTGTGCATCCATTGTTGTTATATACCGGCTTCACTGCTTCATTAGTTTTTATTGGCTTATTGGTATTGCGCAATTGGGCTGACAAATATGTTGGTCGTTTATTTGCGCTTATGCTTTTGCCGTATGCACTATTATGGGTAGCTCTGTATGTTGTGCGTTGGCATATGCCTGATACTGTGCTGGGCATTGATGTGTTTATTCTCAATGCTGTTCTTTACGTTGCGATCGCTATTGCTTGTAGTGGTTATATTATTCGTAAGCGTAGCCTCGCTCAGCACCGCAAGGCCCGGGCTACAATTGATTTGTAGATGTATGAAGCAGCCTGCGATTATCTGTGACTTGGATGGCACTTTGGCTCTGATCACTCATCGTAATCCTTATGATGCTCGTCATTGTGATCAGGATACAGTGAATCTACCTGTAGCAGAAATCTGCCGTCGTTTTGCTAGTACTCACTGGATTTTGTTCGTCTCTGGTCGTGAAGATCGTTACCGGGAGCCTACTTTGCGGTTTCTCAAAAAAGCAGTGCCAAGCATTGTGGCCAGCAAGACCTGGTCTTTGCTGATGAGGCCGACGAGAGATAGAAGGAAAGACACTATTTTGAAGGCGGAAATCTATTCCAGAGATATTGAATCTTATTATGATGTCGCTTTTGTGTTGGATGATCGCAATCAAGTAGTCGATATGTGGCGTCATCAGTACCATCTCACTTGTCTGCAAGTAGCAGAGGGGGATTTCTAGAATAGTGTTGCTGGTCCAGCAAAGCGTTGGGCGAGCTTGTGAAATTCTAGCTCGTTACACAACTCATACATCTGGGGATTGTTGTATCCTACACAGGCGATGTCGCGAATTTGTTCTGTGATCGGACTGGTGCGATGAATTGTGACCATTTCTTTCGTAAAGCGTGCGTCTTTTTCGTGTTCTCTCAGTTTCGTTTGTAGTGTCGGTTTGATCTCGCTGAGGTGGTTGTAGAGATTGTCTAAGCTCTGCCAAGACTTCAGTAATTCTTTTGCTGTTTTTTCACCAATACCTGGTACTCCTGGGAGATTGTCGGAAGGATCACCACGTAATGCTTTGTAATCAATCCATTGGCTAGGTGTCAGGCCGTGATTGGCTAGTACCAAATCTGGAGTGATGGTGGTAGCCAAGCGCATACCACGAGCAATAGTAAAGAAGCTTGTGAGCGGGGAGACGAGCTGGATGAAGTCATTGTCTCCAGACACAATCAGACTAGGTAAGTGCTGTGTTTCTGCCATCGCACTCAATGTGCCAATGACATCGTCAGCTTCATAGCCTGGCAATGCAATACTGGTGATACCCATAGCAGCAAGCATGGCGTGAATTCTTGGTAATTGTTCAAACATCCCTTCAGGTGCTTCTGCACGGTTTGCTTTGTATCCAGCAAAGGCATCATGTCTAAATGTCTTTGCTGCAAGGTCAAATGCACAAGCGATGTGGGTGGGTTGAAATTCTTCCACTAGCGCCATAATGCTGTTGGTAAAACCAAATACAGCATTGACCAATTCACCCTTGCTGGTCCTCATTGTTGCGGGGATGCCGTGGAAACTGCGAAAAAAGATCGTACTGCCATCAATAAGAAGAAGCATGGTGCCTGTTAGCTAGGATCATCCTAACGAATCTTGTTCTGGCCGTCTATTGATTCGATTGACCAGCATAGACAACACTGCTACATTGTGCCCGTCCTTTCTTTCCGTCGGTATTATTAGTACAAAAACGGATTTATCCATAAGAAAGTAACTTACTTTATGCCAATCAAAAAGAAAAAGTCTCTGAATTCAGAGCAACGCCTCTACGAAATCGTAGCGCTCTTTCCTGGTGATGGTCTCGAAAAAGATGAAGAGAAATTCATTGAGATCCTAACCAAACTCCTCACTGGAGTCGGTGCTGAAGTTAAACGAATCGAGAGTTGGGGTAAGCGCACTTTGACCTATGATATCAACGGTCAAGACAAAGCTTGTTTCCTCTTCGGTCACTTTATTTTGGATTCAGAACAGGTTACTGCTCTTACCAAAGATCTTGGCCTCGATCCTAAGGTAATTCGTAGCTTGATTACTGCTGTCCCAGAAGACTATAAGTTGCCTGAGAGTGGCAAGCTTGCGAAGGAGTTCTTGGGTTGGAATCATGAGCCAATCAATTCTAATGATGCTGAATTGGCAAAAGAAGCTCTGGATAAGAAAAGTAACCGTCGCCGTTCTGGTCCTACAGACAATCGTCCATCTGATGGAAAACGTAGTGATGCTCCTGCAGCTGATTCATCAGCGCGCAAGCCAGCTTCAGCTCCATCGACTCCTGCTCAAAAAAGCTAGTTATATAAATGTATTTGTCACAAGCGAATGCTAAATTTATTCACCTAATTATTTTATGAGAAGTGTAAATGTGGTCATCCTCATGGGGCATCTCACTCGTGATCCTGAGCTCAGACAGACAGCCAATGGACAGCCAGTAGCTACCTTTTCTATTGCAACCAATAGAGTGTGGACTACTTCAGCTGGACAGCGTCAAGAGTCAACTGATTTTCATGATTTAGTAGCTTGGGGAAGACTTGCAGAAATTTGTTCTCAACAGTTGTCAAAAGGGTGTGCTATTCATGTCATCGGACGTCTCCACCAACGAAGCTGGACTACACCTGAGGGGATCAAAAAGCACAAGACAGAAATTGTGATTAATGAACTCAACATTGTATTCCGCAAAAATGGTGCTCCTGGTGATATGGATATGGGTGATGGCAGTGTGGGAATGAGCAGTGTCGGTGCGGTAGATATGGGCTCAGATGCTGATATGTACGCTGGTGCCGATATGGACTTGGATTCAGTTGGTTTACCTGGTGATGATCAAAAAGTTTAATTTATTTATTTTATGGCAAAAAAAACTCCTAATGCTCGTGTCAAGAATACAGCTCTCAAACGTTGTTATTTCACAGCACAGCATGCAACATACATTGATTACAAGAACCTCCGTATCATTAGCCGTTATATTACGTCTTTTGCTCGCATCATGCCACGTCGTTATAGTGGTGTGCAGGTCAAATACCAACGCATGTTGGCACAATCAATCAAGCGCGCTCGTTTCTTAGGCCTCCTGCCTTTTACAATGCAACAGCGTCAGTATCCAAAGTATATTGAACCAGCTACTGAGTAGTATTGGTGTATGAAGTTCCATGTTCTCACGCTTTTTCCCGAGATGTTTGTCAGCGTTTTGCAGACAAGCATCTTGAAGCGTATTCAGGAAAAGAATTTGATCGAAATTGTTTTTTACAATCTTCGTGATTTTGGCAAAGGCAAGTATCATCAGGTCGACGATCTGCCTTATGGTGGAGGAGCGGGGATGGTAATGATGCCTGAGCCTTTGAGTGCAGCAATTTTGGCAGCCAAGGCTGTCGCTGGTCAGAAAGCGCCAGTGTTTTATATGTCTGCTCAGGGTAAACGACTGAAGCAAACAAAAGTGGAGAAGCTGACGAAGCACACTGACATTATTTTGTTGTGCGGACATTATGAAGGAATTGACCAGCGAATTATTGATCTCTATATCGACGAAGAAATTAGTATCGGTGATTTTGTGCTCACAGGTGGTGAGCTACCTGCAATGGTGCTGATTGATAGTATTAGTAGGCTATTGCCAGGTGCTCTCGGTTCAGATCAATCGGTGCACGAAGAGTCTTTTAGTAAAGAGCTAGATCGCAAGCGAGAGTATCCACACTATACTCGCCCTGAAGTCTTTCAAGACTTGAAAGTGCCCGACGTGTTACTTTCTGGGCATCATGCGAAGATTATTAAGTGGCGTAGAGAGCACTTGAAGTAAGCTGGATTGCAAATGGGGAGGGGACTTATTAATTAGTAATTAGGAATTGGTAATTAGTAATTTGGGAATAGGAGAGCTCAAGGCTATCTACTAGCTACTCGGTTTCTCGAGCTGAAATTCCTAACTCCTAATTTGAGCCCAGCCGTCATCCTGAACACCGTGAAGGATCTTGCCGAGTATCTTGGCTTTCCCTTTCTCCCACACTCTCAGTTCATTGTCACAATCTTCGCGATTGGCTGATAATTTGATTTGTGCCGCCTTGTGCGCTATAGTACGCATTGTACTAATACGTTGATACATGGCTTCGGTTCTGGAACGGAAATTTTATCGCGCAATGCTCCAACTGCAAACCGAAAAGGAAGTGGCAGCGTTTTTTCGTGATTTACTGACACTTAGTGAGATTGATGAGCTCAGTCAGCGTCTTGAGGTGGCTACTTTGCTTGATCAAGGCAAAACACAGAGAGTGGTAGCGAAATTGACTGATGCTAGTATTGCTACTGTTACTCGGGTCAATCAATGGTTGAAAAGAGGGACGGGGGGATACAAGCTAGTCTTGGAGCGCCTGTACAATCATCGCCATCAACAACATTGAAAGCAGTTTTTTGATGTTGGTCTGAAGCTGCCTTTCTGAAGTGATTGGCAGCTTTTTTATATACTTATCCCTTTTTTATGAAGACAACTGTGATTGATCAAAGCCGATTGCAAATTCTCGCACCAGAAAATGATCTGGATCTCACAGACTTAGCGCCGTTACTGGTGCCAGCTTACAAG
>JAGNZB010000079.1 GCA_017984655.1 Candidatus Altimarinota bacterium | reverse complement strand
AGATACGATTGGCCAGAGTAAGCCACAAGAAGCTGGTGCTTTTCCACCTGGTGTGGTGGAGAAGGCGAAAGAGTATGGTGTGCAACCCGGTCAGTGGCAACAATATGGCCAGCAGATTCAACAAGAATATGATCGGATCATGAAGTTGATCATGAAGGAATACAAGCTGCTTGATCAAGCAGAGCAAATGGAGATCATCAAAGCGATCGAATCAGGTGATGATAGCGCTTTGGATGATGTGATGCTCCATGTCGATGCGCGGCTTACTGATCAAGATCGAGCGCTACCGCATGTCCTCAATAATATCAAAAAGGTGGCTGCCAAAAATATTCTTGAATTGGCAAGCCAAGGCAAGCTCTTTGCTCACCAAGAGCCAGCACAGCAGCCCAACAAAGCACTATTAGATTTAGTCGAAGTGTTAGTTACTTTGTACAAAGGGCTCAACCAACAGGAGCAGATCCATATTGCTACTGCACTGAAGAAAGGAGATCTATTTGCTCTGGATTCTTTGGTTCAGCAGTTGCCAATGCTTGGCTTGAAGTTGGATATGGTAGATACCAAAGAGCTCAAGGAAGTTGCTGCTAAGCGAATTTTGGGCGAATAGTCTGGATGTTTTATTTGTGTCAGAAGAACTATGAGTACTTTGGAAACATCTAGTCGCCAGCACGCAGCTTTGTTCACTTTGACCAAGAATGGTTCCTTAGGACCTGATGGGATCAATACTGTACAGTGGACAGCGAAAGATGATCGAGTGTGGTTTGGAGAGCTATCCAGAGCGATTGGGACTGTTGTCATGGGGCGTGAAACATTTGATACTTTGGGAAGGCTCCCGCTTCGCCATCGATTGAATTATATCTTGACACGAGATCCAGACAGAATACCGACTACGGCTACTAGTCGGCCAATTACTTTAGCGATGTGGCAGGAATTAGCATTGCGCCAGTTCTGTGTCATTGGTGGCAGTGAAATCTACCAATTGCTCTGGCCTGAAATTGACGTGCTCTATATTTCACAACACAAAGTAGCTACTCCAGAAGGAAAACCTCATCAGTTGGACATGAGTCAGACGGTGCTTTTTGATCGTCGCACTGATTCTCCCACGATAGATAAAAGTATCTACCTCAAACCACCGTATTTGCATCCTAAGCTTGCCATTCGTTTTGATGATAGCGATGCAGACAAGCACTGGATGGGTGACTTACCTGGGCTATTATTCGTGCGAGAGCGAAAACTACTATTTGGTTCTACTTTGGATGCTTTGGGTGCAGATTTTCTAGCCAATGTAGATATTGCTTGCTCGACACTGTATCTCACTGGTGCTTGGTGGGTTGATCAAGAAGCATCCCAAGCTTTGGTAGATGCGGGGGTGTCAAATGTCGTATTAAACCGCCGCTGGATCCGTCAGTTTCTGCAGATTGTCTCTTTGTAAAACGTCTTTGAGCGTCATAATCAGGTAGCTTGATCCGGTAATTACTATCGGCTTCTGGGCTGTATTGATCAAGGCTTCGTATGCTTGGTGAGGGTTGCTGATCGCCTGTGTTTTGATGTGGGGATGATGTTCGCTCACATATTGGCAAATCAGTGATGGTAATGCGTTTTTGAAAGGCAGATCAATGCTGTGCTCATTGTAGGTTGGTCTGGTCACTGTAATCGAGTTGGCAATGCTGCTGATACTGTCGATCATCTCGGTAAATTCCTTATTTGCTTTGGCTGCAAATAAAAAATCGAATTTTTGTTGGGGCCGTATTGTTTGGAGACAATCATTGAGAGCAGCAATTTTTTGAGGGTTGTGGGCCATATCCAAGAATGCCACTATTTTGTCTGCTTTTGTTTGTAATATGATTCGTTCCACTTTGGCATGGATGTACTCCTGGGTGTGTTTGAGCGTCTCTCGTACTGTTTCTTCTCTCACGTTCCACTGGTCTCTCTTGGCTACTGTATAAAGTGCCGTGAGGGCGGTACTGGCATTCCTCACTTGATGTTCGCCGAGTACGCCCAGTTCTAGGTCTTTCAATGTGCCCGTGTTTGTCTGGTAATCAAAGAGAGAGCCCGTTTCAGTAACTGAGGTTGTGACGAATCGGTCCAGAGGACGTACCCAGTCCAACTGAGCTCCTTTGGCAAAAGCTATGTCTTCAACTACCTGATTGCTCTCTTCACTTCCCCATAATGCAATTACTTTGCCCCCAAGTTTGATGATGCCAGCTTTTTGGTAGGCGATAGAAGTCAGCGTCATGCCTAGGAGGTTCTGGTGGTCATAACCAATATCAGTAATCACTGAGAGCCTATCTGCTGTAGTGTCAGTGTTGGTACTGTCATACAGGCCACCTACACCGGTCTCGAGCACCACATAATCTACTTTGTTGTCATGGAAAAACTGATAAGCAATGGCATTGTTGATCTCAAAAAAGCTAGGTCGGCCTATCCGTGAGTGCTCCATCTTTTCAATCAATGGGACGATTTTGTTGAGGTAGCTTAGAAGCGCTTGCTCATCAATCCATTGATTGTTGAGTTGGAATCGTTCTCGATAGTCGAAGAGATGGGGGGAGAGAAAAGTGCCTACCGTAAATCCGTGGTTTTGGAGCAGTAATGAAATCATTTGTGCTGTCGATCCTTTTCCTGATGTGCCAGCGATGTGAATCACTTTTTGGTGCTGTTCTGGATTGCCAAGCAGGCGATAGAGATAGCAGGCTCGGTCGAGATAGAGATGAGGATCACCAAAGGGGTGTTGAGCTTGGCTCAACATTGAGTTGCGCAAATACTGGCTGAAGAAACCTATCGCTTCAGCTACCGATGTAAACTGTGACATGCAAGGATTGATTTGATTAAGCTCCTGAGAAGAGGGCGTTCCAGTTTGCTACTGAGCCATTGAGCAAAATATCGTAGGTGGTGATACTGGGGAACTGCAGAATGGTGCGTTTCATTTGTTCCTGAATACGAGGGGAATCACAGACACCGTCTTGGCTAGTGTTTCCAGTGAGGTTGATCGTAGCATGGCTGCCAGTAATGGTCGCACTGACTAAGGTGAAGTTGTTCTGGTAGAGGGCTGATGTCAGTCCTGACATGCCGTAGTTGCGCGTATTGACACTGAGCAGTTCGTTGATGGCTGCTTGGAGTGGGGTGGTGGTTGATACAGGGCGATTGACCATCTCAATCTCATCACCGCAGCCAAATGTGGTAGCGCTGGGGATACCGATCTCATTTACCAAAGCGATTTGTACCATGGTGGTGAGGGCTGGGGCTGTCGTTGCTGTGGTTGGTACAGGTGTTGCAGTTGCCGTAGGGCTGATTGTACTACTTGGGGTGATAGTGTTCACTGGAGCATTGATTGGTCCAGTACAAGCGCTGAGTAAGAGGGGAAGAGCCAGGAAGGCTAAGGATAATTTCATAAAAAGAGCAGTAATGTATATTCGTAGAGTAGTTTCTACGCGATCCACCAAAATTGCAACCAGCGAACATGGAGTAATGGTCTGAGACTGGCTAGCTAGTGCGGTTTTTAATTGCAGAATATTTACAGGCTGGCTTTATCTAGGTATAGTATGCGCAACTTCTGTGCCATTTAATACAGAAACTTTATGAGTTTAGGAACTCAACTACTCCACATCTACGAGCTATTCGCGCTCAAGGTAGCATTGATCTTTAGGACAGCTCGCTGTCTTTCTGTGACGATTGCGTAGTAGCTTGAGTGAATTTGCTGATAGAGAGGTCAAGTAGTATCTAACCAAATAGCCAAGCTGCATCTGCAGTCTGTGTGCTTTTTCGTTATTTACTATTTTTTTATGATTAGTTTACAAAATATTGCTCTATTTAGTGGAGCGACCGTGCTGTTAGATCAATGCAGTTTTATCCTTGATGGGAAATCGGGGAAAAACATTGCCATTGTTGGTAAGAATGGTTGTGGGAAGTCTACCTTGCTCAAGGTGATTCTCGGTGAGATCTTGCCTGACAAAGGCAAGGTCAGTGCCGCACATGAAGTTGTTGGCTATTTGCCACAGCAAATTACTTTCCCCATCGAGTACAGTCTGGTGGGTGAGTATTTGGAAAGTTTACTTACTGAGAGTTGGTTGTCGTACAAGATCGATATTGCTCTCCAAGAGTTAGACCTTCCGGCAGAGTTTTTGCTTCTTGATCTTCATCACCTGAGTGGGGGAGAGGCGGTGAAGGTTGCTTTGCTCGGACTTCTTCTCAGTGATCCGACGATACTGCTCTTTGATGAACCGACAAATAATTTGGATCAAAAAAGCATTGCATGGTTGGAGGGTTTTATGCGTACATTTTCTGGTACTATTGTCTTTGTTTCGCATGATCGAGCTTTGATCAACAATGTTTGTGATACTATTTGGGAGATTGACCATGAGACGGCAAGTATTCGAGTCTATGGTGGTAATTTTGACATGTTTCTCAGCGAACGTCAGCAGCGACGCGATCAACAATTGCAACGCTATGAGGCTCAGCACAAGGAGATTGTGATCTTGGAGAAGTGGCTGGTAGCAAATGAGTTTCACTCCAAGTACCGGTTTAGTGATCTAGTGCTGTCTCAGAAACAGGCTCTGGAGAATTTGCGCAAGAACTTAGTGGCAAAGCCCGAAAAGGATCCAGTGATCAACACTGTCTATCAAGAGATCGAGGGCAAGAATCTCGTCGTCAAGGTCGCTGTAGAGAAAAAAGTCTTACCAGAGAAGGAAATTCTGAGAGCAGTTTCATTGGCAGTGCATGCTCATGAGAAGATCTTGGTCACTGGTCCGAATGGTGCTGGTAAGACTACATTGCTCAATATCATTGCCGGGATCGATGCTGATTTTGTGGGTGCGAGGATAGTGGCTCCTGAGGCGAAGATTGGGTATTTGCAACAATTCAATCATTTCAATACCCGCACGACAGTACTCGATACATTTCTCCAAGAGACATTTGTTACTGAAAGTGTTGGGCGTAGTATTCTGGCTAATTATTTATTTACTAGCGACTTCATTACCAGCAAGCTGATTAGCTTGAGTCAGGGCGAGCTACGGAAGCTTCAACTTGCAATTATTCTGACCAACAAGCCTACAGTTTTGTTGCTCGATGAGCCGACCAATCACTTGGATATCTTTAGCAAAATAGTACTAGAAAAATTCATCATGGAGGCCAAGATCCCAATGGTGATCGTCAGTCACGACCGCTACTTCATCGAACAAATCGGTATTACTACTGAGCTCAAGATCTAATCACTGTTCACAATCAGGCCTATTACCACGAATGTGCTATAGGCCTGACTTGCAA
>JAGNZB010000078.1 GCA_017984655.1 Candidatus Altimarinota bacterium | reverse complement strand
CACCAACGCCATTTGCAGACCACTATACCACCAGTTTTTATGGACAATCTTGCCCTTGACTGCTCCCACCAGAAACAATGCAGCAACAGTCAATGGAATTGACCAAAATATCGCTGTCGAAACAGGCAGTATGAAGTATGGAAGCACCGGTACAGCACCGCCGATTATATAAGAAAAGAACATACAGACACCATTGATGATGGTGTTTTGTTCCGTCTTGAACACTGGTCCAACCTGATGCATAGCTAATTCTCTCCCAAAGCTCTTCGGCTTCTTCACCAAAACAGACAACCAAGATTTGATCATAGTGCCACTCAAGCCCAACTTGTGATAAGCGCTTTCCAACTGCTTCTGTGCTTGAGCTGGCTGATCAGTAACCAATCTCTCAATATCATCGCGCTGGCGACTCTGCAGCTCACGTTCGGACTCTGCAGACAGAAAGCTCCCCACCCCCATCGAAAGCGCCTCCACCATAATCAAGACAACGCCAGAAAGGATCACAATAAAGTGATCATCAGTACCACTAGCAATACCAGTGAGTACGCCAACAGTAGATACCAAGCCGTCTTCCAAGCCAAAAACAATATCCCGTATACTATGCGTAAAGAAGGTAAACCACGAAGATTTCTTCATAAAAGAGCGTTACCAGAGCACCATAATGCCAAAACTAACTCGGTGACAATATCAAGAAGTATGATTAGACATCACTTTCAGCATTTGACAAGAGTGTAAATTCATTTCATAATACTAGCGATATAAATATCAAAACCTACATGGAGCTTCACCTCGGTGATTTATTACCCCCACAAACAAATGACAAGAAATGTCCTGAGTGTGGCGAGTTGATGAATCTCAGAACCAATGTCGCAACATTCTGGGAAAAGAACAAAGAGAAACAAGCTTTTTTCTGTACCAATTCAAACTGTCTCCACAAAATTGAGCTCACGGTAGAGGATCTCAATCTCTTAGTCTTGGAGAAGAATCTCACCGAGTGGGAGCTATCTTTGGACTCACTCGATGCCGATATCCTCGAGCGGCATCAATTACAAGACTTGATCCGAGCAATGAGAAAGACTCTACACCATACCCGCAAGGGAGCTGATGATGGGATCAATCCCAAACAATACTTCCTCGGCCAGCTCAAGAAACAACACAAACCAACGTCGATTGCAGGTCATATACTTGGTACTGCCGTACCACTACTAGCATTGGCAATCACATTGACCGTCCTTGTCTTGCTCGGCCCCAAGATCGGCGAGCTCCTCAAAGCCAGTGTTTTGACGCTCTATCACTAAACAACGAAGCCTAAAGAGCGATATTACCTTCAGGTAATGAATTGGCGGGTGAAGCAGCTGCCACACCGATCATCCCTTCAGCAGGGATCGCTTTGTAGACAGAAATAATATCGTGATTCTCCACGGTGCCATCATTGTAAGTGATGATTTGTTCCCACTGCACAGTACGACCATTATGGGCTTTCTTGGTAATATTCACTTTGCCAGCAGGCAAAGTAGTAGTTGGTACTAAAATCGGACTACCAGGAGTCTTCCACCCAGATTTCACTGGACCAGTGAGCTGCACAGAACGACCATCTGCTGTCCCATAGATGCGGAAATAAGCCTCAGTCGCAGTCATTTCAGTCTGCAACAAAATGTAGTTTGGTGTGTCATTGGTGAAGACTAGATCCTGTGAACCTGGATAAATAGTAGCGTCGATCCCAGCGCGAGGATCATCATCACTGACATAATAAGAGACCAGATAGCTATGAGCACGACGCTCAGTCACCTTGAGGCCTGCTTCTACTAGAGCACGATACATCGTCGTAGACACCTGACATATCCCACCACCAGCTTCAGGCACAGTTTTCTTGCCGCCTTCCTTGATCACCAGCTCCTCTTTCCAACCATTCTGAACAGTGACATCACCCAGCAAACTATTGAATGCTAGCTCTTGATTGGGAGCTAGAATCACATTGTTGTAGATTGCCAGTCCCTTGCGCACATTGAACTTCCGATCTGCACTAGAGCCAATAAATCTAGAATAACCGGTACCCAAGAGATCCTTGAGGCCAAGATCAGCTCCATCAGAAGAAGAGAACTGGGCAGGATAATGCTGGACACTCAAATTCACCGGAGCGTCAGAACCAGACTGCAATGCCAGCTCAATCGCCAAGCGCGTTGCCTCTCTATCGATTGTGTAGCCATCCTTCAATTGTCCAGATACTTTCGCATACTTACTATCACCAGACGGCATCTCTACCGTCACATCCTGACGAGTCTGTTCAATGACTGGACTAATCTTGGTAGCCACCAAGTCATGCCACTTTTGTTCATTGAGTCGTACAGTCAAAGCACCTCCCTGAGGAACAAAACTCAACCAACCCAAATCCTGGCTTGGCTTCAAATCAAATGAAAAATCCTTCAGATGTTGTTTGTAGACAATCTCGACATCATGCTTCAACCAAGATTCAGCAGTAGCCAAGGCTTGGTATGCACCAGCATCACTGATCTGAGGGGTACCAACATATGTAGGGGCCACTACCGGCAATGACTCCCCTCTCTGGAGCATTTGAAGAATAGTAGCACTGACTTTGGCAAAATCGATGGTCGTATGACTCTCACTTGGTGCGACAGTAAAATAACTTTTGTTTTGAGCATCTTTTGCAATCACCACTTGAGCATCCTTGGGAAGTGCAGCAATCTCCGGCACTGCCTTCTGAAGAGCATGTGTCAACATAGTCCGATCGACTATAACACCGTGATCAATATGTGTTGGCCACAAAAAAGCACCCCACACTTCATGGGGATGATGACTCTTGAGCTCACTGAGAACCCGATCAAAATCAAAACTGATACCAGCCTCCACAAAACCAAGCTGTACCTGCTCTTGGTCAATCACTACTGTCAGTGGCTTCTTGGCAAGAGACTGATAGGAAGCCACAAGATTTTGTTCCGCTTCAGCATAGGTAAGCCCGCCTACTGGCAATGAACCAACATAGGTGTTGGGCAACACCCGATTGACGTAGTAGCTTTCAAAAGAATAATAAATACCCACAAGCACAACAGCACAGATTGCCAAAGCAGCAACTGTACCAAATACAATCGATCGCAACCAACTCCAGTCAAATGGATTGCGGTGCTGAGGTGGCAATAATGGCTCAACTAGCTCTTCCACCATTTCTGCAGCAGCCAACACCAAAGAAGATGGCTCACTGACTTCTGCAGCCACCTTCTTCTGCGCTTTTTTCTTGGGATGAGGCAACTTTTTTTTACCTGATGCATCGGTAGTTTTCCCTGCTGACTTACGCTTGTTTTTCTTAGCCATATTCCAGTGATTAAAACTATTTACTCAACAGAGTCTTCACCTTTCGTATATTCAGTAATATTTTTTAACAATTTTTGAGCTTGCTTGCTGTCCTTGAGGGATTGTACCGTGTCATGCATATCGTGCAACATCTCAACAAACTCCTCCTTGAGTACCTCAAGCTGTTTTGCGGTGCCACCAGCGCTGGCCTTGGCAATCTGACCACGAAGCTCACTGCCCTTCTTGGGAGCAAACAACATACCAAGGAGAATACCACCGAGGACACCAGCCAACCAAAAATTTCCGGAGTGATTTGATTTTTCCATACAAATTGAGATTACTAATAAACACTCACTACTTCTGTGATCGCAATGCAATATGAACTTCCTTTAGTTCTTTTTCAGTCACCAAACTTGGTGCTCCCAGCATCAGGTCTTGAGCAGTTTGATTCTTGGGGAAGGCAATTACTTCACGGATATTGGGTTCGTTGGCAAAGAGCATCACGAGACGATCAAGTCCCCAGGCAATACCACCATGTGGTGGCGCACCATATGAGAATGCTTCGAGCAAATGACCAAAACGACGTTCAGCATCAACAGCTGAGATATTCATCAAGCTAAAGATTTTTTCTTGGAGGGCACGCTCATGAATACGCATAGAGCCACCACCGACTTCGACACCATTGAGTACCACATCATACGCCACAGCTCGGGCAGCTTCAGGATTGGTATCCAAGAGGGCTTCATCACTAGCAAGTGGCCGCGTGAATGGATGATGCATTGCCTGCAGATTGCCAGTCTCAGTATCGCGTTCGAACATTGGGAATTCAGTCACCCATAGGTACGCCATCACGTTATCATCACCAAGATTCAGCATCTTTGCCACAGCTTGGCGAACCTGTCCCAAACTCTCACAAGCAGTTACCATTGGTGCCGCTGTAAAGAAAACCATGTCATTTGGAGCTAGCTGAATTGCCTCAGCAAGTTTCTGCTGAGTTGCTTCATCCAAGAACTTCAGAAAAGTCGACTTCAGTTCACCATTTGCTTCTTGAGACAGGTATGCCAAACCCTTGGCACCTTTTGATTTAGCAACCTCAGTCAACTGATCGATTTGTTTACGAGTAAATGCAGCTCCACCTGGCACTCGCATCGCTTTCACCACACCACCTTTGGCTACAGCATCACTAAAGACCTGGAAGCCACTACCAGCCATGATCTCTGACACATCCACAAAAGACAAATCATAACGGATATCAGGCTTGTCACTACCGTAGCGATGCATCGCATCAGCCCAGGTCATCCGCACAAATGGCTCATGCTGAATCCGACGTTCTGGCAAGAACCGCTTGGTTAATTCCAAAAGCAATTTCTCATTGACATTGATGATGTCATCCATGGTCACGAAAGAGAACTCTTCATCTAGCTGGGTAAACTCAGGTTGACGATCGCCACGCTGATCTTCATCACGGAAACAACGAGCAATCTGGAAATAACGCTCCAAACCAGCAACCATACAAAGCTGCTTCAATTGTTGAGGGCTTTGGGGTAACACATAGAAATTATCGGGATGAAGACGACTAGGCACCAAGTACTCACGAGAACCTTCAGGTGTCCCTTTGATCAAGATCGGTGTCTCGATCTCCAAGAAACCATTGTCACTAAAGTAGTCGCGAATATGCTTGATCATGTGATGACGAAGCTTGATATTATTCTGCATTCGTTCACGACGAAGATCCAAGTAACGATACTTGAGACGCAGTTCTTCACTAATTTCTTGATCTTGATCGATGCCAAACGGCGGTGTCTTGGCCGCGTTGAGAATAGTCATCTTCAACGCATGCACTTCCACAGCACCATTAGCCAAATGCTTATTCTCCATACCAGCCGGACGCGCCACCACAGTACCAGTGACTGAGATCACAAACTCTGAACGCAATGTCTCAGCCACAGCATGAGTCTCGCCATTGATCTCAGGATCAAAGACAACCTGAGTCAGGCCATCACGATCACGA